>NZ_CP183331.1:3412115-3722307 GCF_048541895.1 Caulobacter sp. ErkDOM-E
TTGTTCTTGGGTTGATGATAGGAATAAATATATTGATCCATTCATCTTCAGATATTTCGTTTCCGGCTGGAAACACGGGAAACAATTGGTCAAAAATATTCTGAGTACTGTTAGGTTGCATTTGAACTATCCACTTGTTATTTAAATTGCCATTATCTAAATATAACATATGCAAAACCTGGGATTCAAAATTAAAATCACACCATTTATAACTTAGTTATATTGACAATTTGGCCCCAATTGTGATCCCGCCCCCATCGTCCTGACTGCTTGTCCTGACGATTGCGCGCCCGACGCTTGGGTGATGGTCGAACGGAGGTGAGGTGATTTCCCCTTCACTTATCTCGTTCCTTTATAGACTCAGTAAGGAGGGAGACATCCGTAGGGGTTTCCGACGACAACGGGCGCGCAGATCGGCGCGCAACCGTTCATCCAAACCTCCCGAATGTCCCGCTGTTGGCGCCCAGAAAGTCTTGTCGGAACAAGGGGGCGATCATCAGCCCCTAGCGTTCCTCCGATAATCCCTGTGCAGGAACGACTGAACCGCCAGGTTGGTGATGTGACTCAATCAGATGCTTTCCAGCACGCGATTCCGAGGGCGCCAGATCGAGGCCCGGCAACGGATTCTAGCCGCCGTTTATAGAGGGGGTTTTGTCACGCGGTCGGAAGCGACCGTTGGCTTGCCCCCCCGCCGAGCCATGAGCATCTGATCCAGCCCACCAATCACCACGGAGAACCCGCCTGAAGCGCGCCGCCCTGTACGTCCGTGTCTCGACCGATCAGCAGACCGTCGAGAACCAGCTTCTCATCCTCAACGAAGTCGCCGCCCGGTCGGGCTGGACCATCGTCCAGACCTTCGCCGACGAGGGCATCAGCGGGGCCAAAGGCAGGGACAAGCGGCCGGGCTTCGACGCCCTCCTAAAGGCCGTGGCGCGACGCGAGGTGGAAATCGTAGCGTCGTGGTCGGTGGACCGACTGGGACGCTCTCTGAGCGATCTGGTGGCCTTCCTGAGCGATGTGCGTGGCCAAGGCTGCGACCTCTATCTGCACCAGCAGGCCATCGACACGAGCACGCCGTCCGGTCGGATGCTCTTCCAGATGTTGGGCGTCTTCGCCGAGTTCGAGCGGGCGATCATCACCAGCCGCATCATCGCCGGGCAGGAACGCTCGCGCGCGAAGGGCACGCGCTTCGGCCGCCCGCCGGTTGCGCCGATCCGTCTCGATAGGGTCAGGAAAGCCCTCTCTGACGGCATGTCGATCCGGGCGGTCGCCAAAGCTACCGGCGTGTCCACGGCCACCGTCATGCGGACGAAACGGTCCATGCAGACGGTCGAAGAGGACCGTGGCCAGCCCGTCGCGTCGGCGTGATCCAGATTTAACGGCCGTTAAATCCGGCGCACAGGCATGGTGCCGCCGCCAACATCGTTGACCTCGCATCGTTCGGATCGGCAGCCTGACGGCCAATCCGCACCCGAGTCTAGGAGGTCCAAACATGGCCGACGACGCCATCAACAACGCTGCCGTAGAGACGGTGGAGGACGGTCTGGGTGGACCGTTGGGCGACCGTGAGAAAGCCCACCCAATCGGCCCTGTCGCGTCCACCACTTTCCTCCAAGCCCATGAACGGCCTGCGAAATCTGGAAAATCCAGAGCGCACAAGGGCTTCTGCGACACCACCATGCCGCACACGGTCATTTCCAGACCGTTAGAAGATGGTGGCAGTTCAGGCTCTTCACGCCGATCTGGCCGCGACACCAGCCTTGATCCAGAACCGTCTTCACGGTCGTTTTCACCGTCTTCACGGTCACGCCGTCGTCAGCGGCGAAACCCTCCCGGCCTCATCGTCCGTGGCACGATCTACCACGTCAGAATCAGAGTCCCCCGGAGCCTCGAAGCTCAGGTCGGGCGATAGGGCGCCGGATGGCGGCCTATTGGACGGCCGCAGATGACCAAGGTCCAAACCCGGAAACTCGACCTTCTCGACAGCCTGTAGCAGCGTGGAAAGACGGTAGCCACGGCCATAGGCGGCGGCGATCTCCACATCCCCCTTCCCTCCGGCGGACGCCCAGCCGCCGAGCGCGAGAGCGACTTCATGGGGGATGCCCGCCTCGCGCAGGGCATCGCGATAGCAGTGTCGAAAACTATGAAAGCAGGTTCGCGGACGCGCGGCGCCAGCCTTCTCTGTGAAACGGCTGAACCATCGGCTGAACTTGTCCGAGTAGTAGCCCGTGCTCGACGCGGGCAAATCGGAAAACAGCTTCCGGCGCCCTGCCCGCCGCTGCTTGGCGACGAAATCCATCAGCCCCAGATCATGAAGCGAGGGATGGATGGGGATGTATCGTTCGCTGCTGGCCGTCTTCAACCGCTTGTCGGAGGCCTCGGTGGAAGGCCCCAGACCCACGAAGATGCAATCGACGCCCTCGACGATCTGGATGTCGGCCACATCAAGCTGGCAGATTTCGTTCAGCCGCATCCCTGTGTAGAGGGCGATCAGCGGAATCCAGAAACGACCCCGCCGGGGGCGGCTCGGTCCCGGCGTGGCGTAGCCCGCGCCGTCGTCAATGCAACCGCGATAGAGCGGGGCGTCGAAAATCAGCCGGAGTTGCTCGCTGGCGAAGGGCAGGCGTTTGTCACGGCGCCGAATTGGGTCGATCACGCCGAGCCCTTTGGCGACGTTGCGCTCGACCCAGCCCTCCTGCACGGCGAACGTCAGCAAGGTCCGCAGCTTGGCCATGTAGCCGTTGATCGAGCCTGCGCTGAGAACTGTGGTCAGCCCGGTTTCCTTCGCCATGCGCGAAGCCTCGACCATGGTCATCTTTGGAAACCGCTTCGTCGGATTGGACGGCAAGGTTCGCAACACGTCGAGCAGTTCACGGCACTTGGCCCGGTCGATGTCATTGAGCGCGATGTCCGCGCCCCAGACGCCCGAGACCACGGTGAACAGGCCCTCGTAGATCGAGGCGGTCTTCTGTGTCCGGTCACGCGACGGGTCTGAGAGAAAAAGGTCGAACACCTCCCTGAACGTCTTCCCCGGCGCCGCTGGCTCGACCTTGGGAATAGCCACAGGCGACACGGGGGCGGTGATAGCGACCGCGACGGGATCACGCACAGCGAACGGCCCGACGCTCCAGTCTCCCGCCATAAGCCAACGCTCAAAATCAGCGACGACCAATCGCGCCTTACGAATCGCATCCGACTGAACCCCGGTGCCAAGGGATTTCGTCAGATGGGATCGCCCGACCTGAGCTTCGAGGCTCCGGGGGACTCTGATTCTGACGTGGTAGATCGTGCCACGGACGATGAGGCCGGGAGGGTTTCGCCGCTGACGACGGCGTGACCGTGAAGACGGTGAAAACGACCGTGAAGACGGTTCTGGATCAAGGCTGGTGTCGCGGCCAGATCGGCGTGAAGAGCCTGAACTGCCACCATCTTCTAACGGTCTGGAAATGACCGTGTGCGGCATGGTGGTGTCGCAGAAGCCCTTGTGCGCTCTGGATTTTCCAGATTTCGCAGGCCGTTCATGGGCTTGGAGGAAAGTGGTGGACGCGACAGGGATTGAACCTGTGACCCCCTCGATGTCAACGAGGTGCTCTCCCGCTGAGCTACGCATCCGCCAAAGCGACCCTGAAGCACTGTAAAAGTGTCCCGGGCGGGAAGGTGACGGGGTATAGCGGCGGCTTTCGCGTCGCGCAAGCCGCCAGATTTAAATTATGGGGCGGGGCGGAAAAACTCAGGCGGCCATCATCTTTTCGACTTCGGCGACCAGGTCGCGGAGGTGGACAGGCTTGGACAGCACCTTGGCGCCGGCGGGCGCGCGGTCTTGCGCCGACAGGGCCACGGCGGCGAAACCGGTGATGAACATGATGCGCAGGGCCGGGTCGCGGGCTGCGGCCTGGCGGGCCACCTCGATGCCGTCCATGCCGGGCATGACGATATCGGTCAGCAGCAGGTCCCACGGATGATCGAGATGCTGAACAGCCTCCTCGCCATCGGCGCAGGCCTGAACCTCGAATCCGGCGCGCTCAAGCGCCCGGGCCAGGAAACCCCGGAGCGAGTCGTCGTCTTCGGCGAGAAGGATGCGAGCCATGTTGGTCTTTTTCCGCAGATCGTCGGCTTTGGGGGGATCACTGTAACGCGCTGACTGTAAATCGGGGATGAACCCGGCGCCTGTTCGACAGGACCGCCCGACTTTTCCCGGTGGGGTGGCCAAAGGTGTTTGACCGCGCCCGGCCAGCCTTGCGACTATGACCCATGAGCGCTTGGGAGCCTAACGCGACGAGGAAGCCGCCAGCGACAGCCGCCGCGTCTTCCGTGGCTCCCCTCGCCGGCCCGGCCCATGAGGTTCTGCGCGCCGCGCCCGAACCCGCGCCGCCGCCCACGGCCCTGGTCTTCGCCTCGCCCCACTCAGGCAGCATCTATCCGGCCGACATGATGGCCGCCGCGCGGCTGGACGCCGAGGCGATCCGGGGCTCGGAAGACGCCTTCGTCGACCAGATCATCGCCGGCGCGCCCTCGCTGGGCGCAGCGGTGATCCAGGCGCGACTGGCCCGGGCCTATATCGATCTCAATCGCGAGCCGTGGGAGCTGGACCCGGCGATGTTCGAGGACGAACTGCCCGACTATGCCCGGAGCCGCTCGGCGCGGGTGGTCGCCGGCCTGGGGGCCATCGCCAGGGTCGCCGGCGAAGGACGCCCCATCTATGCCCGAAAGCTGACCTTCGCCGAGGCCCAGGCCCGCGTCGAGCTGGCCCACCGCCCCTATCACGACGCGCTGGACCGTCTGCTGGCCTCGGCGCGAGCGACTCATGGCTGCGCGGTTCTGGTGGACTGGCATTCGATGCCGGCGGCGGCGGCCCGGGGCCAGAGGGCGCGGGGCGGGGGGTCTTGCGATATCGTGCTGGGCGACCGGTTCGGCGCCGCCTGCTCGCCCAAACTCACCGCACTGGTCGAGCGAGAGCTGGAATCGATGGGCTATCGCGTGGCCCGCAACGCGCCCTATGCCGGCGGCTACACCACCGAGCACTATGGCCGGCCGGCGCGGCGTACTCACGCCCTGCAGATCGAGATCAACCGCGCGCTCTATATGAACGAGTCGACGCGCGAGCCGACCCAGGGGCTGATCAAGCTGGCCGCCGACGCCGATCGCCTGACCCGCGCCCTGGCGGATCTGGACGTTTCCAGCCTGCGTTAAGGCTCAGGATCGCCCTGTTGCGCCGATCCGATCGGCCGCTGGATCACCGCAGCAGCACCGGCCGGAGCCGGATTGATGGCCTTGTGACCGCTTTCAGCGTCCAGACCAAAAAAAAGCCCGGCTCGAGAGCCGGGCAGTTCATTAGGGAGGAAACGCCCAGGAAGGGCAGAGGCGACAAGGCCGCCTCACAGGTCGTTTATAGGGTGCGGTGCGAAATTGGGCAAGCGGAAAAGTGGACTTTAATGTCGATTTTGCTGAAGGGGTTTGAAGAAAAACCCATGCAGGACAAGGGTTATGTAACGCCGGTCGCTCAATAGCGCCCATTTTTCCCGCATGCTGCAGTGCACAATTGGTTGCCAGTGAAACAACTGCGCCTGCGAAGGGCTCTCAAACCCCGCAAAATCAAGGCTTTCGGGATGACACCGGTTTCCGTCGAATCTCCTTTCTCAACAGGTGGGGTGGATAAACGCAGCGCAGTCGCGTAAAAGCCGCGCGCCTGATGCGCGCAGCGTCATCTCCCGTCTCTTCCCCGAAAGTTCGCCTTCTCCATGTCCATGCGAAACATCGCCATCATCGCGCACGTCGATCATGGCAAGACCACCCTCGTCGATCAGCTCCTGGCCCAGTCCGGCATCTTCCGCGCGAACGAAGCCACGACCGAGCGCGCCATGGACTCCAATGACCAGGAGCGCGAGCGCGGGATCACTATCCTGGCCAAGTGCACCAGCGTCCTGTGGCACGGCGAAGCGGGCGAAACCCGCATCAACATCATCGACACCCCCGGCCACGCCGACTTCGGCGGCGAAGTCGAACGCATCCTGGGCATGGTCGACGGCTGCGTCATCCTGGTCGACGCCGAAGAAGGCGTCATGCCACAGACCAAGTTCGTCCTGGGCAAGGCCCTGAAGATGGGCCTGCGTCCGATCCTCTGCCTCAACAAGGTGGACCGTCCGCACGCCGATCCGGACCGGATCCTGAACGACGTGTTCGACCTGTTCGCCACCATGGGCGCCACCGACGAGCAACTCGACTTCCCGCACATCTATGCGTCGGGCAAGAACGGCTGGGCGACGCTGGACATGAACCAGCCCAACAGCACCCTGGCTCCCCTGTTCGACCTGATCGTGCGCCACGTGCCCGAGCCCAAGGTCGTCGAGAACGTCGACAAGCCGTTCCAGATCCTGTCGGTCCTGATCGAAAACGACCCCTTCCTGGGTCGCCTGCTGACCGGCCGCATCACCTCGGGCAAGGCCGTCCCCGGCATGTCGATCCACGCCCTGTCGCTGGACGGCAAGGAAATCGAGCGCGGCCGCATCACCAAGGTGCTGGCCTTCCGCGGCCTGAAGCGCCAGCCGGTTGACGAAGCCGAAGCCGGCGACATCGTCGCCATCGCGGGCCTGTCCAAGGCGACCGTGGCCGACACCCTGTGCGCCATGGAAGTCACCGAGGCCCTGCCCGCCCAGCCGATCGATCCGCCCACCATCTCGATGACCGTCTCGGTCAACGACAGCCCGCTGGCGGGCAAGGAAGGCGACAAGGTCCAGAGCCGCGTCATTCGTGACCGTCTGCTGCGCGAAGCCGAATCCAACGTGGCCATCAAGGTCAGCGAAACGGCCGAAGGCGACGCTTATGAAGTCGCCGGTCGCGGCGAACTGCAGCTGGGCGTGCTGATCGAAGGCATGCGCCGCGAAGGCTTCGAAGTGTCGATCAGCCGTCCACGCGTCGTGTTCCAGACCGATCCGGAAACCGGCAAGCGCCTTGAGCCGATCGAAGACGTCATGATCGACGTCGACGACGAGTTCTCGGGCATCGTCATCGAGAAGCTGTCGATGCGTAAGGCCGAGCTGAAGGACATGGGTCCGTCGGGCGCCGGCAAGACCCGCCTGCAACTGGTGGCCCCGTCGCGCTCGCTGATCGGCTATCAGGGCGAGTTCCTGACCGATACGCGCGGTTCGGGCGTGCTGAACCGCGTGTTCAGCCACTACGAGCCCTACAAGGGCGCCATCGACAGCCAGCGCAAGGGCGTGCTGGTTTCGAACTCGGAAGGCGAAACCGCCGCCTTCGCGCTGTGGAACCTGGAAGATCGCGGCACGATGTTCGTCGGCGCCGGCGAAAAGACCTATCAGGGCATGATCATCGGCGAGAACGCCCGTCAGGACGACCTCGACGTCAACCCGATGAAGGCCAAGCAGCTGAACAACATCCGCGCCTCGGGCAAGGATGAAGCCGTTCGCCTGACCCCGCCGCGCCGCATGACCCTCGAGCAGGCCATCGCCTATATCGAGGAAGACGAACTGGTCGAAGTGACGCCCAAGAACATCCGCCTGCGCAAGCAGACCCTGAACCCGTCGTTCCGCAAGCGTCGCGTCAAGGAAGAATAGGACCTCAAGTCCTGATCTGACAAAGGCCGCCGCCCCTCTCGGGTCGGCGGCCTTTTTTCTGGCTGAGCCCCGCGCCAAACCGTCGCGCCGAACACGCAGAGCGTGCGCGGCGACAAGGGCTTAACGCCTGGTTCACCAAAACCGTCGAAGGTCGCCGGCGGGGCCTCTTCGTCCCGGGGAACTCAGGACCGCGCCGTGGGCAAGGCCGCCGCCATCTCGATCATTGCGGGGCGCTTGGCCCCCCTGCTGTCCCCCATGCTGCCCGTCGTGCCCGAGGAAATGGCCGGGCGTGTGCGCATGGAGCAACTGGCCAGCATCCTGCGCCTGACGCCCATCATGATGGGCGCCAACATCGTCATCGCCATGCTGGTCTGCCTGGCCGGCCTGACCGGTCCGCATCGGACCGGCCTGATCATCTGGTCGGCCATGGTGATCAGCTATGGCCTGCTGGGCCTGCGCGGCTGGCTGGCCGCCCAGCGCAGCAAGGGCGGCAAGTCCACCGTGTCTGCGCGCGGCCTGCGCCGTATCGCGACCCAGGCGGGTTTGCTGGGCTGCCTGTGGGGCGCCCTGCCCATCCTGGCCATGGATGGCGACGCCGCCAGCGTGCAGATGCGCATGATGATCGTCTCGGTGATCGCCGGCATGGTCGGCTGTGGCGGATTTGCCATGCTGGCCTTTCCGCCCGCCGCGATCGCCTATTCAACCCCGATGGTGATCGGCTCGCTGTATGTCCTGGCGCGCAGCGGCGACCCGATCCTGCTGGCCTTGGGCGGCCTCCTGATCTTTTGCTACCTGGTGGTCAGCCTCTCGTGCCTGTCGCACGCCAAGGTGTTCGCCGAACGCCTGGTGGCCGGCGAGGAGCTGGAACGCCAGAAACAGGTCGTCAGCCTGCTGCTCAGCGACTTTGAGGAAGGCGCCAGCGACTGGCTCTGGGAAATCGATGCACACGGCGCGCTCAGCTACGTGTCCGACCGCATGGCCGCAGCCGCCGGAACCGACCGGCGCGCGCTCCTGGGCCAGACCCTGGCCGCCCTGTGCGGTCCCGCCGTCGAAGGCCCGACAGGCCCGGTGGCCTCGCTGACGGCGCTGCTGGCCGAACACAGGACCTTCCGGGATATCGTCGTGCCGGTACAGGTCGGCGCCCTGACCCACTGGTGGTCGCTGAGCGCCAAGCCGATCCACGACAAGGACGGCGCCTTCATGGGATTCCGCGGCGTCGGGGCCGACGTCACCGCAGCCCGCGAGGCCCAGGCGCGCATCTCGCGCCTGGCCCATTTCGACGTCCTGACCCAGCTGCCCAACCGCCTGTCGTTCCTGCAGGCCCTGAGCAAGGCCTGGACCGACCATGCCCAAGCCGATGACGCCGTCGGCGGCTGCGCCGTGCTGTGCCTGGACCTGGACTATTTCAAGGGCGTCAATGACAGCCTGGGCCACCCTGTGGGCGACGCCCTGCTGATCGAGGTCGCCGAGCGCCTGCGCCAGTGCGTCGGCGAGGCCGGCTTCGTGGCCCGCCTCGGCGGCGACGAATTTGCCGTGGTCGTGGCCCCTGCCCCTGCGCCCGAGGCCCTGGGCGAGCTGGCGCGCGCCATCGTCGAGACCCTGTCCCAGCCCTATGACATCAAGGGCCACAATGTCCTGATCGGCGCCAGCATCGGGATCGCCATCGCCCCGGTCGATGCCGCCGATCCCGACAGCCTGCTGAAGAACGCAGACCTGGCCCTGTACCGCGCCAAGGGCGACGGTCGCGGGGCCTATCGGTTCTTTGAGCTGTCGATGGATGTCGGGGCCCAGGAGCGGCGGGCGCTGGAGATGGATCTGCGCGCCGCGCTGAAGAATGACGAGCTGAGGGTCTTCTTCCAGCCGCTGATCGGCTGTCGCGAGCACGATATCACCGGCTTTGAGGCGCTGCTCCGCTGGGAGCATCCGCGTCGCGGCCTGGTTCCGCCCAATGACTTCATCGCGTGCGCCGAGCAGTGGGGCCTGATCGGCAAGATCGGCGAGTGGGTGCTCAACGAAGCCTGCAGGCAGGCCGCCTCATGGCCCGCACCCCTGACCGTGGCCGTCAACCTGTCGCCAAACCAGTTCGCCTCCGGCGACCTGGTCGGCCAGGTTGCGCGTGCGCTCAGCGACTCGGGCCTGGATCCGTCACGGCTTGAGCTGGAAATCACCGAGGGCCTGCTGCTCAACGACACGGCCCGAACCCTGGAACAGCTGGCGGCGCTGAAGACCCTGGGCGTGAAGATCGCCATGGACGACTTCGGCACCGGCTATTCCAGCCTGGCCTATCTGTGGCGGTTCCCGTTCGACAAGATCAAGCTGGACCGCTCGTTCGTGGCCGAGATGGGCGAGAACACCGCCATCAGCGACATCGTCCGCACCATCACCCTGCTGGGCCAGACCCTGAAGCTGCAGGTCACGGCCGAGGGCGTGGAGACTGCCGACCAGGCGCGGATGCTGGGGGAAATGCACTGCGACCATTTCCAGGGCTTCCTGTTCGGACGCCCCATGCCGGTCGGCGACATCCCCAACTTCCTGCTCAGCGACCTGGCGCGCCGCATGCGACGCCAGAGCGTCGCGGCGGAGACGGATTCGGCTGCATCAGCCTAGTTTGTTCCCGCTCTCCCCGGCGAAGGCCGGGGTCCAGATCAGCCTGAGCGTTTTGGGATGACGCGCCTTTCGACGGCGCTGGTCCGGTCAACACACCGGGCTCGATCTGGATCCCGGCCTTCGCCGGGAAGAGCGAAGAATGGGATCCTCAGCGCTTGATCAGCCCCAGCAGGGCCAGAAGCAGGACCGCGCCGATCGTCGAGATCACCAGGCTGCCGATGAAGCCGCCCCAGCCAATGCCCAGCGCGCTGGCGACAAACGCGCCCAGGAACGAACCGACCACACCGACGATCAGGTTGGTCAGCAGGCCGTGATTGCGCTTCATGATCTGTTCGGCGATCCAGCCGGCCAGAATGCCGATGATGATCGCGCCGATAATGCCTACGCCGCTCATGTGTCTCTCCTGATAGCCCGGTTGAGCTTTCGGAATGCGTGAGCTGCGGTGAAGGTTGCGTGGGGATCGTGTGCTCGATGCACTTGCCCCCTCCTGGCTGCTGCGCAGCCGTCCTCCCCCGTAAGGGGGAAGATGAAGCGCGCCGATCTCATCTTCCCCCTACGGGGGAGGAGCGCCGACGGCGCGGAGGGGGCTAGTCCGTCGCCCCCTAAACCCGCCGCTCCATGAACACATCCGCCCGCGCATAGGGCGTGTCGCGCTGCGGCAGATCGACAAACCCCATCGCCCGATACAGCCCCAAGGCCGGCGCCAGGCTGGAGTTGGTCTCCAGATAGAGCCGTGGCGCGCCCAGCGCCTGGGCCTTGTCGATACAGGCCTGCAGCAGCAGCCGACCCAGCCCGGTTCCCCTCGCCTGCTCGGTGACCGTCATCTTGGCCACCTCGAACCCGCCGTCATCCAGCAGCAGCAGGCCGACGCAGCCGATCACTTCGCCATCCTCGGCTTCAGCCATCAGGATGTGGCCACCCTTGTCGAGGATCTTGCCGACCGGGTCGTTCAGCGCCTCGTGATCCTTGGGCTCCATCCGGAAGAGGGTGGAGATCCAGGCGACATTCAGGTCGCGCCAGGCGTCGGCATGTCGGGGTTCGAAGGGGATGATGCGCATGGCGACGATAATGTGCGATCAGACGGACGAGGCAACAGCGAACGCGTCCCATGGTCCATCCCGTCTTCGACAACCTGCCCACCACCATCTTCGAGGAGATGAGCGGCCTGGCGCGCGAGCTAGGCGCGATCAATCTGGGCCAGGGGTTTCCCGACGACGCCGGACCCGAGCCCGTGCGCGCCAGGGCCGCCGAGGCGCTGATGACCGGCTCCAACCAGTACCCGCCGATGCGCGGCCTGCCGCAACTGCGCGCCGCTGTCGCCGAGCATTATCGCCTGAGCCAGGGGCTGGATCTGGACGCCAGCGAGATCACCGTCACCTCCGGCGCGACCGAGGCCCTGGCGGCGGCCTTCTTTTCGCTGATCTCGCCGGGCGACGAGGTGGTGCTGTTCCAGCCGCTGTACGACGCCTATCTGCCGCTGATCCGCCGGGCCGGCGGCATCCCGCGTCTGGTCCGCCTTGAGCCGCCGCACTGGCGCTTCGACCGCGCCATGCTGGAAGCCGCCTTCACGCCCCGGACGCGGATGGTGGTGCTCAACAGCCCGCTCAATCCGGCCGGAACCGTGACGCCCGACGCGGACCTGGCCCTGCTGGCGGAGTTCTGCGTCGCCCATGACGCCATCGCCGTCTGCGACGAGGTCTGGGAGGCCGTCACCTTCGATGGCCGCCGCCACCGCTCGCTGATGGACTTCCCCGGCATGCGCGAGCGGACGGTGAAGATCGGCTCGGCGGGCAAGATGTTCGGCATGACCGGCTGGAAGGTCGGCTTCCTGTGCGCGGCCCCGCCCCTGACCCGGGCTCTCGCCGCCGCCCACCAGTTCCTGACCTTCACCACCCCGCCCAACCTTCAGGCCGCCGTGGCCTGGGGACTGGAGCACTATCGCGACTGGTTCACGACCATGCCCGCCGGTCTGCAGGCTTCGCGCGATCGTCTGACCGCCGGGCTGGACGGCGCCGGCTACCGGGTGCTGCCCAGCGCCGGCACCTATTTCCTCAATGTCGACCTGCGCGCCTCCGGCATCGCGCTGGCCGATCGCGCGGTCTGTCTGGCTCTGGTCCGCGAGCACGGGGTGGCGGCCATACCGGTCTCGGCCTTCTATGCGCAAAGTCCGGTGACCCACATCATGCGCCTGTGTTTCGCCAAGGCCGACGCGACCCTGGACGAGGCTATCGCGCGACTGGCGGCGGCCCGGCCCCGTCTGGGCGGTTGATCGATACCTTGGCCGGCTCTACCAACAGAGCAGCGCAGGAGCCCCAGAGCGCTTCGGGAGACAGGGCTGATGACCGTATCGATGCTCGTGGAACGCGGCCAGGTCATCTCGCTGATCAGCGCCACCGCCGAGACGTTCGACGCCGAAGACGTGGGCGGAGAGGCCATTGCCGAATGCCTGGGCGTCAAGCCGCCGGTCTCGTGGCCGCCGGAACACAATGACCCGGCCACCCGCGACTGGATGCGCGGCCTGCTGGCCGACCATCCCGACGAGCCGGGCTATGTCGGCTGGTACATGATCGCCCAGAACCGGCTGGTCGGCGTCTGCGGCTTCAAGGGTCCGCCCAACATCTGGGGCGAGGTCGAGATCGGCTATTCGGTGGTCGAGGCCGAGCATCGCAAGGGCTATGGCGTCGAGGCCGCAGGCCTGCTGATGGCCCGCGCCTTCCGTGACCCCCGGGTGTCGCTGGTCACGGCCGAGACCATGCCCGCGCGGATCGCCTCACAGAAGGTGCTGGCCCGTTGCGGCTTCACCCATGTCGGCGGCTATTTCGACCCCGAGCAGGGTCAGGTCATGCGGTTCGAGGTAGGGCGTCCGGGCTAGCGGTTCGCCCCGCAGGGACGCGCGCTGACAGAACCCGATCCATCGCCGACAGCAGGTCGCGCAGGTCGATGGGCTTGGCGACATGCGCGTCGACCCCGGCCACCAGGCAGGTCTTGATCTGGGCCGACATCACGTCGGCGGTCAGGGCGATGACCGGCAGTCGTTCGAAGCGCGGATCGGCGCGCAGCTGGCGCGTGGCCTCCAGCCCGTCCATCACCGGCATGTTGACGTCCATCAGCACGATGTCGATGAGGCCGGCCTCAAGGGCGTCCAGCGCCTCTCGGCCGTTTTCGGCCTCGATCAGCTCGCACTCGAACGGCGTCAGGAACAGCCGGATGACACGGCGGTTGACGGGGTGGTCGTCGACCACCAGCACGCGACGGCCATGCAGGGCGGCGAAGGAGGGTTCATCTTCGGCGCCGTCGACGTGGTCGGGCGCTTCGTCAGAGGCGGCGCAGGCGTCGGCCAGCATCTCCACGACAAAGATCGAGCCGTGGCCCTCGTGGCTTTGCACCTGGATGTCGCCCCCCATCAACTCGACCAGTCGCCGGGTGATGTTCAACCCCAGGCCAGTGCCGCCAAAGGTGCGGGTCGTCGAGGCGTCGGCCTGGGTGAAGGCGCCGAACAACTTGGCCAGGGTGGCCTCGCTCATGCCGATGCCGGTGTCCAGCACCCGCAAACGGATGCGCTGGCGCCCCGTGGCCAGATCGGGTCCGCACGACAGGGTCACCTCGACCTGTCCCGTATTGGTGAACTTCAGGGCGTTGGAAACCAGGTTGGTCAGGCACTGGCGCAGGCGCACGGCGTCGAACAGCAGCGGTCCGGGCGGCAAGCCCTCGATGCGGAAGACCAGCTCAATGCCCTTGTCGCGCGCGGTGGGCTGATAGCCGCCGATCAGGCGCGCGCAGACCTGGGCCAGATCGCCGGCGGTGGGCGCGATCTCAAGCTTGCCTGCCTCGATCTTCGACAGGTCGAGAATGTCGTTGAGCAGCACCATCAGGGTGTCGCCGGAATCCAGGATCAGCTCGACCTGCTCGCGCTGATGCGACGGAAGATCGTCGGACCGCAGCGACTGGGCCAGACCCAGCATGCCGTTCAGCGGTGTGCGCAATTCGTGGCTCATCACCGCCAGGAAGGCTGACTTGGCCTGGTTGGCGGCTTCGGCATGCTCACGGGCCTCGCGCAGATGGCGCGAGGCCCGGCGTTGATAGATCGCCCAGGTCACCCCGCCCGCCACCAGCAGCGCCAACAGCAGGGCGATCACGCCCGAGGCCTGGGCCAGCTGGCGATTGAGCTGGACCTCGGCGGCCAGGCGTCGGCTTTCGTCGCGCTTGGCGCGCAGCTCGCTTTCCAGCGCCGACGACATCTCGGCGACGCTGCGCGCATGGGCCTGATTGATCTTGGCGTGATCGGCCCGTCGCCATGCGTCCAGCTTCTGGAAAGCCTGAAGGCCACGCCCCTCGGCCTGATCCAGATAGGCCTCGGCCAGCAGTTCGACCTGCGGGTCGCGCGGGATCAGGCTGGTGGGCACAGCCCGCAGGGCGGTCAGGTCAGCGCGGGCGGCGGGAGCGTCGCCCAGCTTGGCATGGGCCACCAGCCGCCGCTGCAGCATCAGCACGTGCAGGCGACGGCCGGGCTGGCGCAGATCGTCGCGCATCGGGGCCAGGCAGGCCAGGGTCTTGCGCGGATCAGCGCGCGCCTCGGCCACCAGCGCGCACAGGAACTTGGTCCAGGTCTTCAGGTCCCGATCGCCGCCGGCCGCCGCCATCTGGCCGTGCAGCGTCACGAAGTGGTCGGCAGCGTCCAGCTCGCCCAGCTCCACGGCCGTGTAGCCGATGTCATAGAGACGCTCGATCTTGCGCAGATAGAAGGCGTCGCGCTCGTCCAGGCTGGCTGCCTTGGCCATGTGGTCCAGGGCGCCTTCCTTGTCGCCGATATCGGCCAGCGTATAGGAGTGCACCTGGTGGGCCTCGGCCAGCAGCGGCCGGGCGATCGCGCCGCGGCGCTCGATCTCCGAGGTCAGGTCGGCGGCCAGTCTCGCCGCCTGGGCCCAGTGGCCATGCTGCCCCAGGTCGCGCACCCGCTCGATCCCGGCCATCATCCGCACGTCGGGCGAAGACCCCTCCAGGAACCGCTTCCAGTCCGTCGCCGAGAAGGCGCGATAGCCGCCGGACTCGTGGCGATAGGCCAGGGTCATGAGGTCGGCTAAGGCGGCAAGAGCCGGGTCGCCATCGCGCTGGGCCACCCGCCGCGTTTCCGCGGTCCAGGCCAGGAACGGGCCCTGCAGCTGGTTGCTCTTGTAGGCGTACAGCACCCGCCACAGCCCATACAGGCGCTCGGACCCAAGCTGACGAAGGGCCTTGCGACCGGCCCGCTCGACATCCTCATTGTCGCGCGGCGGCCGGATCTGGCGGTGGACGCCGATCTCGCGGGCCAGCTGGCCCAGCCGCGCCGAGGCTTCGGATGGCGTCGGAGACACACCCCTGGCTGAGGCCCCGGCGGCCAGCGCCAGGCAGCCGATCACAGCGAGAGATGCGATAAATCGTCGCAAGCCTAGTCCCCAAAACAGGACCGCAACCCTGAGGCAATAGCGTGTACGGCCCGTTAAGCTGTTAGGCGTTGCGGCGACTAGATCGTCGCGCCGCCATCCACGACCAGCGCCTGGCCGGTCATGAAGCTGCCGGCCTTGGAGGCCAGATAGACCGCCGCCCCGGCCAGTTCGTCGGGCTCGCCGATGCGGCGCAGCGGTACGCTCTTGGTCGAGCGCTCCAGGGTCTCGGGATTGTCCCACAGGGCCTTGGCGAAATCGGTCTTGATCAGGCCGGGCGCGATGCAGTTGACCCGCACATTGTCGGGCCCGAACTCGTGCGCCAGGTTTCGCGCCAACTGGAAATCGGCGGCCTTGGAGATGTTGTAGGCTCCGATGATGGCGTTGCCGCGCAGGCCGCCGATCGACGAGATGATGATGATGGAGCCGTCGCGGCGCTCGCGCATCTCGGGCGCGACCATGCCGATCAGCCAGTGATTGCTGATGATGTTGTTGTCGAGAATCTTGCGGAACTGGTCGTCGGCGATGCCGGCCAGGGGACCGTAATAGGGATTGCTGGCCGCGTTGCAGACGCAGATGTCGACCTTGCCGAACGCCGCCTTCGTCTCGTCGACCAGGCGCTGCAGGTCTTCCTTGGAGCCGATATTGGCCGGGACCGCGATGGCCGTTCCCTCGCCATGCTTGGCGTTCAGCTCGGCCGCGACCTCGTCGCAGGGCCCGGCCTTGCGCGAGGAGATCACCACCTTGGCGCCGTGCTCGGCCATGCGCTGGGCGATGGCCTTGCCGATGCCGCGCGAGGATCCGGTGATGATCGCCACCTTGCCGGTGAGGTCGAAGAGGCCCATGGCGCGCTCCCTGAAACGTTTGTTTGAATTGTGGGTACACTGAGCCGCCCAGGCGGCGCGGTCAAGGTTTGGGGTCCGCGCCAAAACGACGAAGGCGCCTCCGGCCGGAACCGGAAGCGCCTTCTGAAGTCAGGTCTCTGCACCGCCCGGACGTGCCGGGCGGCGCAAAGGTATGGGTCTTAGAACGACTTGCGCACGGTCAGGCCGTAGGTGCGCGGCGCCGTCGGATAGCCGCTGTAGCTGCCATCCTGCACCACGGTCGGGAAGGTCGCGATCAGGCTGTCTTCCTCGGTCAGGTTGCGAACCCAGAGCATGGCTTCAAGCCGGTGGGCTTCGTTGATCAGGCCCAGGCTGGCGTTGACGTTGTTCTGACCCCAGGTCGACAGCTCGGGCGGGGTGGTTTCCGTCAGCTGCGTGTCGCTGGTGTAGTCGTATTCGACCCGCAGATAACCGGCATAGCCGTTGCCGAAGTCGTGGTTGGCGGTGGCCGAGGTCGAGAGGCTCCACTTCGGAATGCCGGCCGGCGCATCACCGGTCAGATCGCGGAAGTTCGGACGACGACCGGTCGCCGGGTTCAGCGGGCAGCGCACGGTGTCATAGTTCACGCAGGCCGCGCCGGTGAAGGAGTCGTACTTCGGGTCGAGATAGGTGACCGCGCCGGTCAGGGACAGCCAGGACAGGGGGCGGTAGGCGCTGTCGACTTCGAAGCCGCGAACCGATTCCTTGCCGGCGTTGACCAGGCTGTAGCCCAGGCCCGTGAAGGCGTTGGACTGGAAGCCCTCGATCGCCTGGTCGAACACCGCCACGTTGAGGTAACCGCCCGGGAAGTTGGCCTTCAGGCCCGCTTCAAGCACGGTGACGTCTTCGGGGTTGGCGCTGCGGCCGACGCCGTTGGCATTCGGCGGACGGCTGTCGGAGGACAGGTTGAACGCCCCGGCCTTCCAGCCCGTCGAGTAGCTGACATAGGTGTTGATGCTGCCGAAGTCATAGGCCGCACGAACCGAATAGGTGACCTTGTCGGCCTTCAGCTTCCCCGACTCCGAAGCATTGGGGAAGTTGACCGGCGCATGGTTGGTCGTGTTGCCATAGTAGAACTGCAGACCGCCGAGGGCGGCATACAGGTTGCCCGGCAGGCCCAGGGCCGAAAGCTGCGGCACGGCGCTGAGGTTCAGGGACGAGAAGGGGTCCTTGAGGACGACGTTCGACTTGGCGTTCTTTTCGTCGCTCAGGAAGGCCAGACCGCCGGTCAGGGTCAGCTTGTCGGTGACGGCGTAGTCAGCCTGGCCGAACAGCGAGAACGAGGTCTGATCCATCGAATAATAGTCATCGATGCCATGGCCGGCCTGGAAGTAGGTCTTGCCCGGAACGACCGAAGGCGTGACCAGGCTCTGCAGGAACTCGAGCGCATAGAGGTTGGAACGACCGGTCAGGGCCGGACGCAGGGGCGCGGGCAGAGCGCCCAGCAGCGCCGCCGGCACCGGTCCGCTCAGGCCATCGGCGAAGCCCCGAATGTCCTTGCCGAAGGCGATCGTGCGGCCGGTATCAAGCTTTTCGTTCTGGTAGAAGCCGCCGACCAGCCAGCTGAGCGGACCGTCGCCCTTCGAGGCCAGGCGCAGTTCCTGGGTGAAGGTCTTGATCGTGTTGCCAAGATCATTGGTGGCCAGGTCGGCGCCGGAGAAGTCGATGTCCTGGAACGACGCGGCGTTCTGCTTGCGATAGGCGGTGATCGCGGTCAGGGCGGCGAAACCGAAATCATGGTCGATCTGGCCCGAAACGCCCTTGCCCGACAGGGTATTGACCGGATCGCTGGTGAAGGTCACGTCGCGGTTGAACTTGGTGGCCGGGTTGCCGACCTTGGCCCCCAGACCGAAGGGGGCCGGCGCGGCGATGAACTGGGTCGCGGGACCGTTCAGCAGTTGCACCACGGTGCAGCAGACTTCGTTGATCTTGTTGTAGTCGGCGATGATCCGGACCGAGGTCTGGTCGGTCGGGAGCCACAGGACGTCGCCGCGGATCGACCAGCGGTCGCGGTCGTTGACGTCATTGCCGGTGATCACGTTGGTGGCGAAGCCATCGCGCTTGTTCAGGCCGCCGGACAGGCGGACCGCCACAGAATCGCTGAGCGGGCCGGTGACCGTGGCCTTGAGCTGCTGCTGGTTGAAGTTGCCGAAGCTGACCTCGGCCTTGCCGCCGAAATCGAACTGCGGCTTCTTGGTCACGATGCTGATGGCGCCGGCCGAGACGTTCTTGCCGAACAGGGTCGATTGCGGGCCGCGCAGAACTTCGATGCGCTCGATTTCGGGAAGGTCGTCGAGGGCCGAAGAGGACCGCGAGCGATAGACGCCGTCGATGAAGACCGCGACCGAGCTCTCGATGCCGTCATTGCCGTTGCCGTTGCCGAAGCCGCGAATGACGAAGTTGGTCTGGCTGACGGCGTTGAACTGCGAAACCTTCAGCGAAGGCACCATCGACTGCAGGTCGATAAGGTCGCGCACCTGGGCGCGTTCAACGGCCTGGGCGCCGGTCACCGAGACCGAGACCGGCACGTCTTGCAGGGTCTGCTCGCGCTTGGTCGCCGTGACGATGATCTCTTCGACCGTCGAGCTCGACGTCTGGCTCTGGGCGAATGCGGGGCTGCTGGCGATGAGCGCGACGAGCGAAACGCCGAGCAAATGGATCTTCTTCACGGAAACCTCCCTAAGGTTTATTTCTACGGGCCGCCGTCATTGCGCCGACCTTCGTTGACCAATTTTATGGTCACCTAGATATTTTAATGCAAGTTAGACTTTCACGGCGGACGCTTGCGATCAGCCGTTATCCGTTCAATAGACTCCCAAACGCCAAAATAAGGCGCAAAGCGGGGCGGGCATAGTGAAGGGTCAAGACCCTCTCGAGGCGACGGGAACCTATGGTTCCAGGACGTTATCCCACAGCCGCAAGTCGGCCAAGAAGCGCGATGCGATCCTTCGGGCCGCCAGCGAGATCATCAATATCAAGAGCTTTGCTCTGGCCACGATGTCCGAGATCGCCGCAAGGCTCGATCTGCGGGATGCAGCGCTCTACTATTACTTCCCCAACAAGCAGGCCTTGGCCTTCGCCTGCCATCTTCAGTCCCTGGAGCGGCTGGAAGCCATTCTGGTGGCCACCCTGCGTACCCAGGGCGCGGGGGCGGAAAAGCTCGAAGGTTTCCTGCGTGACCTGCTGCATGACGCTGCGGAAAACGGGCCCCTGCTCTATTTCGGCGATCTGTCCTATCTGACCGAAGCCCAGCGCGCCGAGGTGTCGGACTGGGGCCAGAGACTGACCAATGACCTGGAGCGGCTGGTCGAGGACGGCATTGCCGACGGCTCGATCGTCGCCTGCGAACCCAAACTGGTCGTGCAGTTGTTGCTGGGCATGCTGATCTGGCTGGTCAAATGGGTTCCCACCGTCCAGGGCGCGACCCCAGACCGGCTGATGGCCGCGATGGGCGTGGTCAGCCTCAAAGGGCTGGAGCCGCGCCGCTCCGCAAAATAGAGTCCCCGTCGTTGTCGGGATCCGTGGAGCCCGCGCGTCCTTGAGGCGAAACTTCCGCCCATCCGATGGAGCCGATCATGTCGCTCGACACCGCCAGCATCGATCCGCAACGCGACCTGGTCCTGACCCGGATCATCGACGTCCCAGCCGACAAGCTGTTCAGGTGCTGGACCACGCCAGACCTGCTGACCAAGTGGTTCTGCCCGCCGCCCTGGTATGTCTCCAAGGCGGTCATCGACGTGCGCACCGGCGGAAACAGCCTGATCACCATGAACGGCCCCAACGGCGAGGTCATCGATAATCCGGGCGTCTATCTGGAGGTGATCGAGAACCGCAAGATCGTGTTTACCGACGCCTTCACGCAAACCTGGAAGCCGTCGGCCAAGCCCTTCATGACGGGGATCATCACCTTCGAGGACCTGGGCGGCGGCCAGACCCGCTACACCGCCATCGCCCGCCACTGGACGGTCGAGGACCGACAGACCCACGAGCAGATGGGCTTCACCGAGGGCTGGGGCATAGCCGCCGACCAGATGGCGGCCCTGGCGGCGACGCTTTAGGGGGAACCGGCGCGACTCCCCGCCGTTGCCATGGCTGCAGCTGTGAGGAGTCGAGATGCCCAGGACCGTCGATGCGGACACAGCCCTTGAAGAGGTGCTGGCCTTTCTCGCAAATCCGCCGCCGCCGGGTTCGCCCCAGGATGACCTCTTTGGCGAGCGCCTGCGCCAGGTGATCTCCGCCTCGATCCCGGTCCGTCCTGGCGACAGCGAAGACGACAGTCCGATCCTGGCCCTGAGCGAAGACCTGCGCCGGCGGCTGGACGCCGCCGCCCGCAAGCGCGGCGGATCTCATCCGTTCGGCGAGCATCCCGACGGCATCGGCCCGACCCTGGGCATGGATCTGAGCCGGTCCTGACGATCCGCGCGGCCGATCAGGCGCACTTGCTCCAGCCGTTCATGTCGAGGTGGAAGTGGTCGCGGTGCTCGGCGTTGTAGTCGGGGCTCAGCGTGGTGAGGAACACCCGGCAGGCGCCGTCGCGCACCCGGCGCAGGAACTGGCCCTTGGGGCCAGGATCGGTCCAGTCGCTGGCCACCGTGATCCGGCTGCCGTCGGCCAGTCGAAAGCCGGCAAGGTCGATGGCGCCGGCCAGGGCGTGCTCGCTGACCGGCCCGCTGGCCTTGCCGTACATGCGCCGGCAGGAATAGGCGCCGTAGTGCTCCAGCCCCGTGACGCCCTGGCCCAGAAGTTCATAGGCGGCGGGCTGCACGACCTGGCGCTCCCAGATCGACAGGGCCAGGGCCTCCTTGCAGACCATCGGCGCGTCGGCCGGGATCAGCGGCGCCATGCCGGACTCGATACGCAGGGCGTCGCGCACCACGCAGAAATCGCCCTCGGTCCTGTCAGGCAGATCCAGATAGGTCAGACCGGCCTTGGCCAGGATGGCCCGGCAAAGCTCTGGGTCGCGGCCGCTGCGGGCGGCCTTGATGCGGGTGGCCATGCCCACCGGGTCGACGACGCTGAGCGTCTTCCACGGCGCATGCTGGGTGGGAAGGGTGCGCTGCGCCAGCAGGGCCATGATCGCCACCAGCGACCACAGCAGCACGAGGCCGGTCAGCCGCGCCAGGCGCGTCTGATGTCTGGCGTGGCGCTCGATGCGCGGATGGCGCGGTACGCGATAGGCCATGGGCGGGGGAGCGCCTTGTAAAGGTTAACGCCGCACCAAGCACGAGCCAGGCCCGCCTTTCAACCGGCAAACCGGCTCATCGACCCGGTCCGGCCGGCCCGGACTTGGCGAGGCGGCTGGAAAAGGGCATCACCGCCTGCCCATGTCCTCAACGCCCGACCGCCCCGCCCTGTTCGACCGCGCGCTGCTGCCGCGTTTTGCCTTGCTGTGCCTGGGCATCTGGCTGAACGCGGCCGACACCCTGGTGACGGCCACCATCATGCCCAGCGTCGCGCGCGAGATCGGCGGCTACCAGTATTTCGGCTGGTCGGTGGCGGCCTTCCTGATGGGCTCGATCGTCGCCGGGGCCTGCAGCGGCAAGCTGTCGATCGCGCTTGGCCTGCGGCGGGCCACCATGCTGGCCGGGGTCGCCTATGCGGTCGGTTGCGCGATGAGCGCGCTGGCGCCGGAATTCGTCACCTTCGTGGTGGGCCGGCTGGTGCAGGGCCTGGGGGCCGGCGCGGTCGTGGCCCTGTGCTATGTGGCCATCACCGCCCTGTTCCCGGAAAGCCTGTGGCCGCGCGTCTATGGCGCCGTGGCCGGCGTCTGGGGCGGCGCCACCCTGCTG
This sequence comes from Caulobacter sp. ErkDOM-E, assembly GCF_048541895.1. GTDB lineage: Bacteria > Pseudomonadota > Alphaproteobacteria > Caulobacterales > Caulobacteraceae > Caulobacter. The sequence continues at coordinate 3,434,366 of NZ_CP183331.1, forward strand.
GGTCCGCTGGTCGGCGGCCTGTTCGCCCAGGCCGGCTTCTGGCGCGGCGCGTTCTGGATGTTCGTCGCCCAGGCCGTGATCTTCGTGGTCGCCGTGGCGGTCATGCTGCCCTCGGAAAAGCGCGACGAGGGGCGCAACCGCGTTCCGGCCCTGCAACTGACCCTGCTGATCGTCGGGGTCAGCCTGATCGGCCTGGCCGGGGTCGTCGCCTCGCCCGCAGCCGCCATCGCCTGCGCCTTGCTGGGCCTGGTCGGGATGGCGGCGATGCTGGCGGCCAATCGCGGGACGCGCGACCGCCTGCTGCCCCGCTCGGTCGCCGACCTGACCACCGCCACCGGACTTGGCCTGCTGATCATGTTCGCCTGCGAGGCCGCCGCCATCGGCTTCACCGTCTATGGCCCCGCCTTCATCCAGGCCCGCCACGCCGCCTCGCCCCTGATGGCCGGCTATGTCACCGGCGCCATCGCGGCGGGCTGGACGGTCTGCGCCCTGCTGGTCGGCGGTCTGCCCCCTGCGCGCGAGGGCCTGGCGATCCGCACCGGCGTCGGGACCCTGCTGATCGGCGTGGTCTGGAGCGCCTGGGCCGTGACGCGCGGGAGCCTGGTCGAGACCGGCCTCGCCTTCCTGGTGATCGGCTGCGGCTTTGGCCTGTGCTGGGCCTTCCTCACCCGGCGGGTGATCGCTGCGTCGCCGGCCGACGAGCAGGCCCTGGCCTCCTCCGCCGTGCCCACCGTGCAACTGATCGGCGGCGCTGCCGGCTCGGCGGCGGCCGGGGCCATGGCCAACCTGCTGGGCTTTGGCCACGGCGTCGAGCCGGCCGCGGCCTATGCCGTCGGGCCGTGGCTGTTCGGAGCCTTCGCCCCGCTGGCCCTGGTGGCCTTCGCGGCGGCCTGGCGGCTGGGCCGGCGTTAGGGCCTGGCGCCTCACACCTCGACCAGCGCCGCGCCTTCCACCAGCTTGACGATGTCGCCCATGATGTCGGTGATCTTGAAGTCCTTGGGCGTATAGATCCGCGCCACGCCCATCTGTTTGAGGATCAGGGCGTCGGCGTCGGGGATGATGCCGCCGACCACGACAGGGATATCGCCTAGCCCCTGCGCGCGCATCAGGCGGACGACTTCCTGCACCAGGTCCAGGTGCGAGCCCGACAGGATCGACAGGCCCACCACATGGGCGCGGCTTTCCTTGGCGCGGCGGACGATCTCGTCGGGGGTCGAGCGGATGCCGTCATAGACGACCTCCATGCCGACCGCGCGGGCCCGCGTGGCGATCTGTTCGGCCCCGTTGGAGTGACCGTCCAGGCCCGGCTTGCCGACGAGGTAGGTGAGCGTGCGGCCCAGCACCTGCGAGACCCGCTCGACCTCGCGCTTGACGGACTCGACGTCCTCGGCGTCACCGGTCGAGACCACGATCGCCACGCCGGTCGGGCCACGATATTCGCCGAACACCTCGCGCAGGGCGCCGGACCACTCACCGGTGGTGACCCCGGCCTTGGCCGCCACGATCGAGGGTTCCATGATGTTGCGGCCATCCTGGGCCGCCGCCTTCAAGTCGGCCAGGGCCGCCTGCACCGCGCCGTCATCGCGCGCTGCGCGCCAGGCCTTGATGCGCTCGACGACGCCGGCCTCGAGACGCGGATCGACGGTCTCGATCGAGCTTTCGCCGGCCGACAGCGGTGAAGCCTCGGTGTCGGTCCAGCGGTTGACGCCGACCACGGTCATGTCGCCGGTCTCGACCGAGCGGACGCGTTTGGCGTTCGAGGCGACCAGCTCGGTCTTCATGTAGTCGATGGCGCTCGCGGCCCCGCCCATGCCGTCGATCAGGGCCAGTTGCTCCAGCGCGCCCTTGCTCAGTTCGGCCACCTTGGCCTCGACCACGTGCGAGCCGTCGAACAGGTCCTCATATTCCAGGAGGTCGGTCTCATAGGCCAGCACCTGCTGCAGGCGCAGCGACCATTGCTGGTCGAACGGGCGCGGCAGGCCCAGGGCCTCGTTCCAGGCCGGCAGCTGCAGGGCGCGGCAGCGGGCGTCCTTGCTCAGCGTCACCGCCAGGGCCTCGATCAGGATGCGATAGACGTTGTTTTCGGGCTGCTGCTCGGTCAGGCCCAGGCTGTTGACCTGCACCCCATAGCGGAAGCGGCGGGCCTTCTTGTCCTGCACGCCGTAGCGCTCCAGCAGGATCTGGTCCCACAATCGGGTGAACGACCGCATCTTGCAAAGCTCGGTGACGAACCGCACCCCGGCGTTGACGAAGAAGCTGATCCGCGAGGCGACGATTTCGAAGTCCTGCTCGGGCACCTGACCGCCGGCCTTGACGGTGTCGAGCACCGAGATCGCGGTGGCCAGGGCGAAGGCCAGCTCCTGCTCCGGCGTCGCGCCCGCCTCCTGCAGGTGATAGCTGCAGACGTTCATCGGGTTCCACTTGGGAACTTCCAGATAGCACCAGGCGATCATGTCGCCGATCAACCGCAGGCTCGGGCCCGGCGGGAAGATGTAGGTCCCCCGCGACAGATATTCCTTGATCAGATCATTCTGCGTCGTGCCCTGCAGCAGCTTGCGATCCGCCCCCTGCTCGTCGGCCAGGGCCACATACATCGCCAACAGCCAGGCGGCCGGGGCGTTGATGGTCATCGAGGTGTTGGACTGCTCCAGCGGGATCTGGTCGAACAGCTGGCGCATGTCGCCCAGGTGGCTGATCGGCACGCCCACCTTGCCCACTTCGCCGCGCGACAGGATGTGGTCGGGATCATAGCCGGTCTGGGTCGGCAGGTCGAAGGCCACCGACAGGCCGGTCTGCCCCTTGGACAGGTTGGCGCGGTACAGGCTGTTGGACTTTTCGGCCGTCGAATGGCCGGCATAGGTGCGGAAGATCCACGGCGCATCGGGCGCATGCTGATACGGCTTGGCGGACATGGCGGGCTCCCGGCGCTTATCGTTCTTGTTATCGTCGATCATGATCCGGGATTTTTTGCGGCGCAACATTCATTTCGCGGATGCGAAATCGCTCGCCGGCGCCCATCCCAAACTTCCAGACCCGAGGGGCGCTCAGGCCGCCGCCTTCTCCTCGTCCGGCTCCAGCGTCGCAATCAAGGCCACCAGCTCGGCCCGCCGCGCCTGGGCGGCGGCGATGTGGGCGTCGACCTCGGCCAGCTTGGCGCGCAGCTTCTGGGGCAGGGCGTCGCAGACCTTGCCCTCCAGGGTCGCGTGGCCGGCGATCTCCTTGAGCGAAAAGCCCAGCCTCTGGGCCTGCTCGATGAAGCCCAGGGTGGCGATCAGGCTTTCGGGATAGTCGCGATGGCCGTTCGCGCCGCGCGGCGCGGGCGGCAGGATGCCCTGCTCCTCGTAGAACCGGATGCGCGAGGCCGACACCCCGGCGCGCTTGGCGATCTCGCCGATCTTCATTCCACGGGTCTCCGAAAGGGCGCTTGACCTTCAACCTAGCTTGAAGGTGTAGAAGGTGTGATCCACCAAGCCAAGGTCAAGACGTCATGCTCACCGCCGCCTTCGAGCCCCTGTTCGCGCCCCTGGCGTTGCCGAACGGCGCCGTGCTGCCCAACCGCATCGCCAAGGCGGCGATGGAGGAGAATCTCGCCGCCGAGGGCCAGGTTCCCGGCAAGGCGCTGTGGACCCTGTACCGGCGCTGGGCCCAGGGCGGGGTCGGCCTGCAGATCACCGGCAATGTGATGGTCGATCCCTCGGCCATGACCGGTCCGGGCGGCGTGGTGCTGGACGCCCGCGCGCCGCTGGCCCCGTTCGAGACCTGGGCCCGCGAGGCCAAGTCGGGCGGCGGTCAGGTCTGGATGCAGATCAACCATCCCGGCCGCCAGACCTATGCCGATCTTGGCCAGGGGGCGGTGGCCCCGTCGGCGGTGCCTGTCGATATCGGCAAGTTCTCCAACCTGCTGGCCCAGCCGCGCGCCCTGACCGCCGCCGAGATCGCCGCGATCGTCGAGCGCTTCGCCGTGACCGCGCGCCGGGCCGAAGAGGCCGGCTTCGACGGGGTGCAGGTCCACGCCGCCCACGGCTATCTGCTGAGCCAGTTCCTCTCGCCCCTGGTCAACCGCCGCGAGGACGCCTGGGGCGGCTCGCGCGAGAACCGCGCCCGGATGCTGTTCGACGTGATCAAGGCCGTGCGGGCCCGCGTCTCGCCGCGCTTCGCCGTGGCCGTGAAGCTGAACTCGGCCGACTTCCAGAAGGGCGGCTTCGACGCCGATGACGCCCGCTGGGTGGTGGAACAGCTGAACGGCATGGCCGTCGACCTCGTCGAGCTGTCCGGCGGCAGTTACGAGAGCCCCGCCATGCAGGGCTCTCCCTCGGACTCTGGCCAGGGCGAGGCCAGCCCCAAGACCTCGACCGCCGCGCGCGAGGCCTATTTCGTCGATTTCGCCCGCGACATCGCCAAGGTCGCCAGGATGCCGATCATGGTGACCGGCGGGGTGCGCCGCCGCGAGGTCGCCCTGGCGGCCCTGGCGGCCGACGGCGCCTTGCCGGGCGTGCCGGTGGTGGGGATCGCCCGCGCCCTGGCCTTCGCGCCCGACCTGCCCAAGGCCTGGCGCAAGCCCGAGGGCCTGGATGTCACCCTGCCCGAAGTGACCTGGAAAAGCCGCGAGCTCTCCGGCCTGGCCGTGATGGCCCTGACCAAGGCGCAGATGAACCGCCTGGCGGCAGGCAAGGCCCCGGCGCGCAAGCTCTCGCCGGTTCTGACCCTGGCGGGCCAGCAGTTGAAACAGCGCGCCCAGGGCAAGCGCTATCGCGCCTGGCGGCTCAAGAACCCCTGAACCCCGCCAGGCGCGTGTCCCGTCAGGCCAGCTTGGCCAGGGCCGAGGCGATCTTGTCCTTCAGGTCGAGGCGCTGCTTCTTGAAGTCCTCAAGGACGGCGTCGGCCACCGCTTCGATGTTGGTCTCCATGCGGTGCACTGCGCGATTGACGTCGTGATAGCCCTCAACAAGCTTGGCGAAGTGGGCGTCGCTGGTCTTCAGCGCATGGATGCGGTCGGCGTCCTGGGGAAACTCTTCGTGCAGTTCGTGGGGGGTATTGCTCATGGCTCAGGACTTCCCGGGAAATTGACGCCCCTCTTGGCGCCACCCTCATCCTGCGCGGGCGCGCGCAGGCCGGCTTTGCGGTCGATCAATCCCGGCGATCTTCTGGCCCGGCGATCTTCTGGCTCAGGCACGGTGAAACACCGCCGGCCGTTTGGCCATGAACGCGGAGACGGCTTCGGCGTGGTCGGCGCTGGCCACCAGCGCGGCCACATCCGCCCCGCCCCCGGCAACCGCCCGCTTGGCGGCCTCGACCGCCAGGGGGGCGCGCGAGGCGATGCGGTCGGCCAGCTCCAGGGCGGCCGGCAGCAGCGCGTCCACCGCCTGCACCTGGCTCACCACCCCGTCGGCCAGAGCCCGGGCCGGATCAAAGCTGGCCCCGGTCAGCAGATGCGCCTTGGCCCGCGCCTCGCCGATCAGGCGCGGCAGGCGGACCACTGACGCCATCAGCCCGATATTCACCCCCGAGGCCGCGAAACTGGCCCGGTCGCTGGCGATGCGGATGTCGCAGGACAGGGCCAGTTCCAGCCCGCCGCCCAGGCACCAGCCGTCGATGGCCGCGATGATCGGAACGCGGCAGGCCTCGACCCTGTCCATCAGCACGTTGAAGCCCAGCACCGCCTCCAGCTGGCCCGCGCCGCGCCCGGCCGCCTCGCGCAGATCATCGCCCGCGCAGAAAGCGCCGTTGCGGCCCGTCAGCACCACCGCCCGCACATCGAGGTCGGCGTTGATCGCGTCCAGGGCCTCTTCCAGGGCGAGGCGAAGCGCCATGCCCAGTCCGTTGGCGGGCGGCCCGTCCAGTTCCAGCAGGACGATGGCGGCGTGGGGACGGGAGACATGCAGGGTCGGAGTCATGGCCAAGCCTCGCCGATCGCCGGCCGCTTGAACAGCCTTGCCCGCGACAAGGCGACGCTCATGTTGCGTCGCACAAGATTCCGCTTGCCAGTTTCAAACAGTTGTCTCAGCTTAGACCGCTTCGAGGTCGATTTGTCCGCCTCGGAACCAAAAACGATGGGTTGGCGATCGGTTTTTGCCATTGTGACCACCCGCGCGCAGCCGAGTTGAGCTTTCGGACGTTGTTGCAACGCAACGAACAACGGGGCCGAAGGAAACGGGGAGTGACATGACGACCACGACGCTTGAGAAGTCGCCTGTGAAGGATCTCTACGAGATCGGCGAAATCCCTCCGCCCTTCCACGTGCCCGCCAACATGTACGCCTGGAGCATCCGCAAGGAGCGCCACGGCAAGCCCACCCAGGCCATGCAGGTCGAGGTGGTGCCCACCTGGACCATCGGCGAGGACGAGGTTCTGGTCCTCGTGATGGCCGCCGGCGTCAATTACAACGGCGTCTGGGCCGCCCTGGGCGAACCGATCAGCCCGCTGGACGGCCACAAGCAGCCCTTCCACATCGCCGGATCCGACGCCTCGGGCATCGTCTGGGCGGTGGGCAAGAAGGTCAAGCGCTGGAAGCTGGGCGACGAGGTGGTCATCCACTGTAACCAGGACGACGGCGACGACGAGGAGTGCAACGGCGGCGACCCGATGTTCTCCACCAGCCAGCGCATCTGGGGCTACGAGACCCCGGACGGCAGCTTCTCGCAGTTCTGCCGGGTGCAGTCGCGCCAGCTGATGCCGCGCCCCAAGCACCTGACCTGGGAAGAAAGCGCCTGCTACGTCCTGACCCTGGCGACGGCCTATCGCATGCTGTTCGGCCACAAGCCGCATGAGCTGCGGCCCGGCCAGAATGTGCTGGTCTGGGGCGCCTCGGGCGGTCTGGGTGTGTTCGCCGTGCAACTGGCGGCCGTGGCCGGCGGCAACGCCATCGGCGTGGTCAGCTCCGAAGACAAGCGCGAGTTCGTGCTGTCGATGGGGGCCAAGGCGGTGCTCAACCGCAACGAATTCAACTGCTGGGGCCAGCTGCCCACCGTCAATGGCCCCGAATTCAACGACTACATGAAGGAAAGCCGCAAGTTCGGTAAGGCGATCTGGCAGATCACCGGCAATCGCGATGTCGACATGGTGTTCGAGCACCCCGGCGAGGCGACCTTCCCGGTCAGCGTCTTTGTGGTCAAGCGTGGCGGCATGGTCGCCATCTGCGCCGGCACCAGCGGCTTCAACCTGACCATGGACGCCCGCTTCCTGTGGATGCGCCAGAAGCGCGTGCAGGGGTCGCACTTCGCCAACCTGATGCAGGCCAGCGCCGCCAACCAGCTGGTCATCGACCGCCGCGTCGACCCGTGCCTGTCGGAAGTGTTCCCCTGGAACGACATCCCGGCGGCGCACGAGAAGATGCTGGCCAACCAGCACCTGCCCGGCAACATGGGCGTGCTGGTCTGCGCCCAGCGTCCTGGCCTGCGGACGTTTGAGGAAGTGCAGGAGCTGAGCGGGGCGCTTTAGGCGGCCCGCGCCAGACCCGCCGCAAAGGAAGGTTGGCAATCGCCCCGCGCGGACGCACAGTCTCGAACAAATGTTCGGGGGAGATGCGTGATGGGATTTGCGGGCAAGGCCGGCTTGACGGCTGTTGGACTGGTGCTGGCCGTGGCCGGCGTCGTGGCGGTGCGGACCGCGACCTTCAAGGCTCCGGCCGCGGTCGACGTGGCTGAGGCCAGGCTGGCCGCCGGACGCACGGTCGACACCACCAAGGCCGCCGCCAACCTGGCCCAGGCCATCCGCTTCCAGACCATCAGCCACCAGGACAGGGCCGACGACCAGCCCGCCGAGTGGGACAAGCTGCACGCATGGTTACAGACCACCTATCCCGCCGCCCACGCCGCCATGCAGCGCGAGGTTCTGGCCGGGCATACGCTGGTCTATACCTGGCCCGGCTCGAACCCGGCCCTGGCCCCCATCGTGCTGATGGCCCACCAGGACGTGGTGCCGGTGACGCCGGGCAGCGAAGGCTCGTGGACCCATCCGCCCTTTGCCGGCGTGGTGACCGACAACGCCGTCTGGGGTCGCGGCGCGATCGATGACAAGGGCTCGCTGATCACCCTGTTCGAGGCGCTGGAGGGTCTGGCGGCCGGCGGCTTCAAGCCCGTGCGCACCGTGATCATCGTCAGCGGCCATGACGAGGAGGTGCGCGGCGTCGGCGCGGTCGCGGCGGCGGCCCTGTTCAAGTCGCGCGGGATCAAGGCCCAGTTCGTGCTCGACGAGGGCATGGTCGTGGTCGAGGACCACCCCGTCACCGGCAAGCCCACCGCCATCATCGGCACGGCCGAGAAGGGCTACGCCACCCTGAAGGTCACGGCCCCGGCCATCGGCGGCCACTCCTCGGCGCCGCCAGCGGAAACGGGTGTCGCGACGCTGTCGCGGGCCGTGCTGGCCATCACCGACAAGCCCTTCCCGATGAAGTTCGCCGGCCCGGGCGCCGACATGCTGAAATCGATCGCCCCGCACGCCTCGCTGCCGGTCAGGGTGTTCGCCGCCAACACCTGGCTGTTCTCGCCCCTGCTGGTGCAGGTCACCGCCAAGACCCCGGCCGGGGCGGCCATGCTGCACACCACCATCGCCCCGACCATGCTGAAGGGCTCGCCCAAGGAGAACGTCCTGCCGCAGGACGCCACCGCCTGGATCAACTACCGCATCGCGCCGGGCGACACCTCGGCCAAGGTCATGGCCCGGGCCAAGGACGCCGTGGGCAAGCTGCCGGTCGAGCTGACCTGGACCAAGACGCCCGACGAGCCCTCGCCGATCTCCTCGACCAGCTCCGACGCCTGGAAGACCCTGGCCAGCCTGGCCGCCGACGAGAGCCAGGCGCCGGTGGTGCCCGGCCTGGTCACCGCCGGCACCGACAGCCGCTACCTGGCCCCCGTGGCCAGCGACGTCTATCGCTTCCAGCCGCTGGTGCTGTCGATCGACGAGACCAAGATGATCCATGGCACCGACGAGCATATCAGCCTGGCCAATGTGGAGCGGATGGTGCGGTTCTATCAGCGCCTGGTCGAGACGGCGGCGGCGCGGTAGGCCCCATCCCCAAAGCGTCGTGAAAAGTCAGCAAACCGGGCTATAAGGCCCCCATGCCCGACGACGCTTCGCCCGCCCCCCAGTCCGCCCCAAAGTCCGCTCCCGCCGCCAAGTTCGGCGAGGGCTTCGTCATGGACGCCTGGTACGTGGCCGCCCTGTCGCCTGATCTCAAGGCGGGCAAGATGGAGCACCGCGAGCTGCTGGCCGAGCCGGTGCTGCTGGGCCGCACGAAGGCCGGCATCGCCTATGCCATTCGCGACATCTGCCCTCACCGCGCCGCCGCCCTGTCGGCCGGCAAGGTCAGGACCGAGGCCGACGGCGGCGAGAGCATCGAGTGCCCCTATCACGGCTGGCGGTTCGGCACGGACGGGGCCTGCACGGCGATCCCCTCGCTCACCGCCGACAGCGACCTGGACATCAGCAAGGTGCGGGTGCGCCGCTATCCGGTCGTGGAACAGCAGGGCCTGGTCTGGATCTGGATGTCGTCGGACGCCCGCTTCGACGGCGAGCCGCCGGAGGCCCCGCCGGTCATTCCCGGCGTGGTGGGCGGCAAGCCCAAGCTGGTCGACGCCCTGGACTATGACATCCATATCGACCACGCGGTGCTGGGCCTGATCGACCCGGCCCATGGCCCCTATGTGCATCAGCAATGGTGGTGGCGCACCACGGCCAGCCAGCACGAAAAGAAGAAGCGCTTCGCCCCGTCCGAGGCCGGCTTCACCATGGTGCGGCACGAGCCGTCCAAGAACTCCAAGGCCTACGCCATCCTGGGCGGCGAGCCCCTGACCGAGATCACCTTCCGCCTGCCCGGCCTGCGCTGGGAGCATGTGACGGTGGGCAAGAAACAGGTGCTGGCCCTGTCGGCCATGACCCCGATCAACGCGGGCAAGACCCGCATGAACCAGATCATGTGGTCCGATCACTGGGCCTTCACGGCCCTCTATCCGATCATCCGCATCGCGGCCCGGGCCTTCCTGCGCCAGGACGGCTATATCGTCGGCGTCCAGAGCCAGGGCCTGCAGTCCAACCCGCCGCTGATGTGGGTGGGCGACGCCGACCAGCAGGCCCGCTGGTACCAGCAGTGCAAGCGCGAATGGCAGGCCAGCCGCGCCGAAGGCCGGGCCTTCGTCAATCCCGTCAAGGACACCGTGCTGCGCTGGCGGACCTGATCGCCAGACTGGGCCGGCGGCTGGGACGCAGCTTGGTCACCCTGCCCTCGGCCAGCGGCTGGCTGCTCTGCGCCGCCGTCTGCGTGGCCACCCTGCCGGTGATGGCCGCCATCGGCTTTTCCACCGGCCTCTATCACCTGACCCCCGCCCAGCCGGATCTGGCGCTGCGGATGCTGAAGGTCTTCTTCGTTCCGGCCCTGGGTGAGGAAATCGTCTTTCGGGGCCTGCTGACGCCGGGTCGCGACGAGTCGCCAAGGCCCGCGCTGCTGATCGCGATCTCGACCAGCCTCTACACCCTCTGGCACGTGGCTGAGGCCCTGACCTTCCTGCCCGGCGCCGCAGGCGTGTTCCTGCGGCCGGACTTCCTGCTGTGCTGCGCGGTGCTGGGCCTGGCGTGCGCAATCCTGCGCTATCGGACCGGCTCGCTGTGGCCGGCGGTCCTGCTGCACTGGGCGCTGGTCGTGGCGTGGCAGACCTGGTGGGGCGGCGTCAGCGCCCTCAGCTGAGGTCCCGACAAAGTAGAGCCCGCCTGGTCGGGGGGACCAGACGGGCTCGTGCATGGAGCGCGGTGAGGGACGGAAGCCGCGCTCCAGACCTCTATGACTTAGGCGCGGTAGACGTAGGCGCTGGAGACGTAGCCCACGCCGACGCCGTCCTGGCCGACCAGGATCCACTTGCCGTCATCGGTGCGGCCCAGGGCCTGGAAGGTCTGGCCGGCGGCGACACCGCCCACCTTGGCGCCGCGGGTCGAGGCCGAGGCGCGCAGGTTCAGGTTGGACCGCGCGACATACTTGCCCTTGATCTCGGTCACCGGCTGGGCCTGGACCGAGTTGGCGAAGCGCACGCCGTCATACTTGTAGGCGCCGCCGACAGCCTGACGGGCGTCCTTCTTCTGCATCTTGCAGCCGACATAGGAACCGGCGCCCGCGCCGACCACGGCGCCGATGGCGGTGCCCGTGCCCCGGTCATTCTTGGCCAGGTTGCTACCGGCCACGGCGCCCAGCAGAGCGCCGATAACCGCGCCGCCTTCCTGCTTCTGGCCCGAGGCGTTGCAGCCGACGACGCCGCCCAGGCGCTGCTCGACGGCGAAGGCCGACGGAGCCGAAACCAGGGCCAGGGCGCTGGCCGAGGCGGCCAGGGTCAGGGCGATGGTCTTGAAGGTCTTGAGGCTGGTCATGTCGATAGTCCTTGTCCCGATGGAATGTGTCCGGGGTCATCAACCCCGTGAGACAGACCATGACAGGGTGAAGCTGAACGGGGTCGGCGACCGCGCCGACAGATTTCGTTCATGTTGAAAAAACGTCGCCCCGCACAACCACACGAGGCGCCGCCTTGCTCACCCTTGGGTTCTGGCTAGGGTGCGCCCGCCATTTCAGTCGCCCCGGGGGGCCCATGTCGTTCCAGTCCAGATCCGTGACGCTTGCGCTCAGCCTGGCCGTCCTTGCCGCCCTGTCCGGCTGTGACAAGCTGCCCGGCGCCGCCAAGCCGCCGGCCGAAGCGGCCAAGCCTGTCGCACCGGCGACGTCCGCCGCTGCGCCGGAGCCAGAGCTGCCGCAGTTCGACCTGTACGCCCAACGTGACGAGGAGCGCCTTATCGAGGCCAAGTTGCTGAAGGAATTGGGCCAGCCGGACGCGCGCAAGGGTCCGACCCTGACGCTGCAACACAACGGCCAAGCCAGCCTGACCGTGACCGACGACGAGGAAACCTACAGCCTGCTGACGCGTGTCTTTGAGGTGCCGACCGTCCAAGGCATGCAGACCGTCTACGAGGTCGTCACGTCCTATTTCGCTGCGCCCGCCGACTACGTGCCCATCAGCACCTTCTATGACAAGCGAGGCGTCGAGATCGAATCTGCCGAAATCGGTCAGTGGCGGGGCGCCGTGCTCGCCATTTCGGCCCAGGCCGAGACCTTGGAGGCGGAGGACGACCCCCGCGCCCGCACCGAGCTGCGCGACTGGTCGAGCAAGCCGCACCGCAAATTCGAGTTCAAGTCGCGCTGCCTGACAACGGAGTGGGTCAGCGACACCGAGATCAAGGGTTATTGCCTGCGTCCGGCCACCGAGGAGGCCAATCCAGGCATGAAGCTGACAGGCTACGGCGAAGAGACCCCGGCGGTCTTCACGCGCGTTGGACCCAACGCCTGGCGGGTGCGGGAACTGAGCGTACCCAAGGCCAAGCTGCGCAACTTGCCGGACAACCCGCCGACCGCCTATGACGAGACGGTCAAGGGCGTGGCCTATACCGGGAACCAGTAGTCGCGAAGAGGGCGGGACGCGCTGACAAGTCCTCCCCCTGAAGGGGGAGGCGGCCGGAGGCCGGAGGGGGAAGACCGCAGTGAGTCAGCGGTCTTCCCCCTCCGTCGGCCCGAACGGGCCGACACCTCCCCCTTCAGGGGGAGGACTTGAGGGGATAGGCCGCGCTCAATCCCCGTGCTTTCCAGAACAAACTCCAACCTGATCAACCGCTTGTAAAATAGTTGATCGCGCCAATCAGACGCGCTCAAACCCGCTGCATAATCAGAGCTGTCCCTGTCGCAGGGGGAGGCGCCTGGATCCGGCCCAACAGCGGCGATGGGGATGGAGCTGAGCGGGGCCGCGCGGTCACGCGGCGAGGACGAAGGTGGTCTGTTCGTTGGATAGATCCGGGACCACCGGAAGGCTCGTCGGAGGAACAGCGCGGAGCAACAGGGCGAGGGATCGTAAACCCGCCTATCGCGCATCGTCGGGGGTCGAGACGGTTAGCCGATTGACCTTGGTGCGCGCCCGTACGGGGGCTCTTGGGTATCAGAGCTGAAAGACGCTCGCTTGGCCCAATCCTCACGCAAGAACAGCTTCTGCGAAGCGGACAGGTCGAGCCGAAACGCAAACAACACATCACGGTCATCCGGGTTCGCCCCGGCCGCTTCGCGCCTCCCCATCTAACTCAGCGAGTGATCGCGTGAGCCTACGGGCCCGTGTCCGCCAGACTTGCCCCCTACGGGTCGCTTCGCGACCGTCTTCCCCCGGAGGGGGAAGATGAAACGCGCCGACCCTCATCTTCCCCCTACGGGGGAGGACGACCTGCGAAGCAGGTCAGGAGGGGGCAAGTGGCGAGCAGAGCTGACCGGCGCCCCTTAAGCCCCCAGCGCGTAAGGACCGCTCTTGTCCAGGGCGGTCTTCCAGGCCGGGCGGGCGTGCATGCGCTCGATCCAGGCGGCCATGTGCGGATACTCCGGCAGCTTGCCCATGGCCTTGGCGACCTCGGGCACGAAGCTCATCTGGATATCGGCGCCGGTCAGACTGTCGCCGACGAAGAACGACCGGCCGGCCAGGCTGTCATTGACGAAGGCCAGGTGGTTGGAAATCTCGGACTGGATGCGCGGCTGCAGCGGCGCGCCGCCTTCGCCCAGGCGGCCGACATACATGTTGAGCATCAGGGGCAGCATGGCCGAGCCCTCGGCATAGTGCAGCCACTGCTGATAGCGGTCGTAGTCGGCGCTGGCCGGATCGGGCGCCAGCCGGCCTTCGCCGTGACGACGGATGACATAGTCGATGATCGCGCCGGACTCGATCACGGTCAGGTCGCCGTCCACGATGACCGGCGACTTGCCCAGCGGATGCACGTCGGTCAGCGACGACGGGGCCAGGCGGGTCTTGGCGTCGCGGGTGTGAAACACGATCTCGTAGGGAACACTCAGCTCCTCCAGCAGCCACAGGATGCGCTGCGACCGGGACTCGTTGAGGTGGTGGACTTTCAGCATGTTTCTTCCCCGTTTTGCGGCCCTATGCTGCGCTGCGGCATTTCTCGCAGGTGCGAAAAGCGCCAGAGTGAAAGAAAACAACTGTTTGGCACAGGGGAGCAAGTCATGACCGCAACGGTCGCTCAAGATAACAGCTCGATCATTCTCCCCGGCCTGACGGGCCTGCTGCGCGAGGCTGCCACGGCGGCCCAGGCCTTTGTCGACAAGGTCCACCCGATCGTGAAGGCCCGGATCGCCGGGCCGGACGGCAAGGTCGATCGCAAGCTGGCCGATCTGGAACAGCACGTAGTTCACGGCTTTGGCTGGTACGCCGCCTATGCCGAGCTGCTCAACCAGGTGACCGGCTGGGCCGAGCGCCTGGAGGCCAGCGGCCGCTTTACCGAGATCGAGGCCCTGCTGGCCCAACTGCTGTTCGCCGAATACGCCACCCAGATGGTCGGCGGCATCGCCATGAACCAGGGCGAGATGATCCGCCCCGTCGACATCACCGATGATCGCGGCGTGATGAACCTGCTGTTCGCCCCGGCCCTGGTGACCCTGATGACCAAGGGCGGCGGCCAGGCCGTGAAGACCGCCATCGCCAAGCGCCTGGCCGAGGCGCGCGGCCGTCCCACGCTGGAAAACACCGGCCTGGACGAAACCTTCGAGATGATCCGCGACCAGTTCCACGCCTTCGCCGAGGAAAAGGTCACGCCCTTCGCCCACGAATGGCACCTGAAGGATGAACTGATCCCGCTCGAGCTGGTGCAGGAACTGGGCGATCTGGGCGTGTTCGGCCTGACCATCCCCGAGGAATATGGCGGCAGCGGCATGGGCAAGACCGCCATGTGCGTGGTCTCCGAAGAGCTGTCGCGCGCCTGGATCGGCGTCGGATCCCTGGCCACCCGCTCGGAGATCGCCGGCGAGCTGATCCTGACCGGCGGCACCGAGGCCCAGAAGCAGTACTGGCTGCCGCGCATCGCCAGCGCCGAGATCCTGCCCACCGCCGTCTTCACCGAGCCCAATACCGGCAGCGACCTCGGGGCCCTGCGCACCCGGGCGGCGCTGGAGGGCGACAGCTATGTCGTCACCGGCGCCAAGACCTGGATCACCCATGCGGCCCGCGCCGATGTGATGACCCTGCTGGTCCGCACCGATCCGGCCACCACCGACTATCGCGGCCTGTCGATGCTGCTGGCCCCCAAGCCGCGCGGCGTCGACGGCGATGACTTCCCCGCCCAAGGCATGAGCGGCGGCGAGATCGGCGTGATCGGCTATCGCGGCATGAAGGAATATGAGCTGGCCTTCGACGGCTTCACCGTGCCGGCTGAAAACCTGCTGGGCGGGGTCGAGGGTCAGGGCTTCAAGCAGCTGATGGCGACCTTCGAAAGCGCCCGCATCCAGACCGCGGCCCGCGCCGTCGGCGTCGCCCAGTCGGCGCTGGAGGTTGGTCTGTCCTATGCGATGGACCGCAAGCAGTTTGGCCAGGCGATCTTCGAGTTCCCGCGCGTCGCCAACAAGCTGGCGATGATGGCGGCCGAGATCATGGGCGTACGTCAGCTGACCTATTTCGCCGCCGCCCAGAAGGACGAGGACAAGCGCTGCGACATCGAGGCCGGCATGGCCAAGCTGATCGCCGCCCGCGTGGCCTGGGCCGCCGCCGACAACGCCCTGCAGATCCACGGCGGCAACGGCTTCGCCACCGAATACGTCATCAGCCGCGTGCTGGCCGACGCCCGGATCCTCAACATCTTCGAAGGCGCCGGCGAGATCCAGGCCCAGGTCATCGCAAGGCGGCTGCTGGACGGCGGGAACTAGGCTGGCCAGCGCCTGACGCCCCCTCCGTCCCGGCGCTTGCGGCGTGCACACGCATCAGCTTAGCCTCGCCGCTTGATCTGAAGGACGCATCATGATCGCCACGACCCGCCGCGCCGCCCTGCTTTCCGCCCTGGCCACCGGCGGGCTCGCCGCGTTCGGGACCGCAGCCAAAGCCCGGGAAACCGGCTCGGTCGCCGCGGCGGTCGACCAGTACGCCCAGCAGGTCATGACCGCCTTCCCCGACCAGCCGGGCCTGGGCGTCGCCGTGGTCGAGAACGGCCAGATCACCCTGGCCAAGGGCTATGGCATCCGGCGCCTGGGCGCTCCGGCCCGGTGCGACGAGAACACCCTCTTCGGCATCGCCTCCAACACCAAGGCCATGACCGCCGCCGCTCTGGCCATGCTGGTCGAGGAGGGCAAGGTCGCCTGGGACGCGCCCGTCACCCGCTACCTGCCCGACTTCGCCATGAGCGATCCGGTGGTCACCAAGCTGATGACCGTGCGCGACCTGCTGGTTCACCGCAGCGGCCTGACGCTCGGGGCCGGCGACCTGATGATCTGGCCGGCGCCCACCCACAGCCGGGCCGAGATCGTGGCGGGGCTCAAATACCTGCCGATCGGCAGCCCGTTCCGGGGCGGCTACGCCTATGACAACGTGCTCTATGTTGCGGCCGGCGAAGTGGTGGCCGCCGTCACCGGCAAGCCGTGGGAAGACTTCATCAAGACCCGGATTCTCGATCCCCTGGGCATGACCGACACGGTGACCACCCCGGCCCAGGTCGACAGGACCCGCCGGGCCGAGCCCCACTGCCGCCTGGGTCCGCCGGTGCGGGGCATGGGCCCTCAGACCGTCCTGCCCTTCGACGGCAGTTTCGACGCCGCCGCCGCGGCCGGCGGGGTCAATTCGACGCCCGCCGACATCGGCAAGTGGATGCAGGTCCAGCTGGCCCTGGGCGCCTTGCCCGACGGCAAGCGCCTTTGGAGCGAGGCCACCGCCCGCGAAATGTGGAAGCCCCAGACCATCACGTCCTCGTCCGATGGCCCGACGGCGGAAAATCCCGTGCGGCCCTCGATGCAGGCCTATGCCCTGGGCTGGTTCGTGCAGGACCATCGCGGCGAGCGGCTGCTGTGGCACACCGGCGGTCTGGCGGGCTTCATCTCCTATACCGGCCTGCTGCCCGGTCGGAAGTCGGGCATCATGGTGATGACCAACGCCGAGGAAAACCCGGTCCTGCGCGCACTGCGCTACGGCGGCCCTGACCGCCTGCAGGGCCGCAGCGACTTCGACTGGATCGCCTCCAGCAAGCGCGTTCAGGCCGAGGCCGACGCCCAGACCGCCAAGGACGCCGCCGACGCCGCCACGCCCAAGGGCGGCGGCAAGCCGCCCAGCCTGCCGCTCGACGCCTATGTCGGGGTCTATCGCGACCCCTGGTACGGCACGGTCACGATCGGAAAAGCCAAAGGCAAGAAGGCGAAAGGCCTGACGGTCTCGTTCGACAAGACCCCGGCCCTGCAGGGCAGGCTGGAGCTGTTCGACGGCGAGACCTTCAAGACGGTCTTCGTCGACCGCACCCAGGAGGACGCCTTCATCACCTTCGACGTCGAGAACGGCGCGGTGAAGTCAGCCCTGGCCAAGGCGGTCTCGCCGTTGGCCGACTTCTCGTTCGACTATCAGGACCTGCGGCTGACGCGGCAGCCTTGACCGGTCGACCTCAACGCGGTCGCCAGCCCTCGACGATGACCTGAATCTGGCGGTCCATCGTGGCCGACATCAGGGACGCATCAGCCGCGCTGGCATCAGCGGCCGCCAGTCGATAGTTCCAGGCATAGGCGGCCCGAAGGATCTCGATGGCCAGCACCTGATCGAGATCGGCGCGGATTTCGCCGCGTCGCACGCCCTCTTCGAGGATGTCGTGCAACATCCCGGTCAGACGCTGATTGCGACCATAGGGCGTGACGCCGGGGTCAATGCTGGGATTATAGGCGGCGGCGATGTGGGCCAGGAACAGCTTCACCCGCCGGGTTTCGAACTCGTAGTGAATAGCGAAGACCGAGCATAGCCTGTCCATCGCCGTGCCCCGCAGGTAGGGGATCACACGGTCGAACTGCGCATACAGCTCGTCCAGCCGCCCCTCCATCACATGGCTGAGCACCTCGGCCTTCGAAACAAAGGTCGTGAAAACGCTGCCGACCGAGACCCCCGCCCGCTCCGCAATGGCGCGGATGGTCGTTTCCTCGTAACCGACATCGTTGAACAGGTCGCGAGCGGCCACCAGGACCTTCTCACGCGTCGCCTGCTTCTGGTCGTCTCTTACGCCCAAGCCCGTCCCCCTCGAACACGCCAGCGTCTAATTATGATCAAGGGCGCCCCGCCCCAACGGGGCGCCCTCTAAATCAGGCGCGAGCGCCCGCAAAAATGACTTTCAGTTGATCTGAAAGCCGCGCGAGCAACGCTTCCACCGTCCAGCCATCAAAGACAGCGCGGCGATAATTGGCGACATACACGTCCCAAGTCATTTCAGCCAAGAGCTTTGCATCAATGCCGCTCTTCAGCTGACCCTGATCGATGCCACGCTGGGTGACTTCGCCGATCAGGCGGAAGATGTGCTTGAGATCCGCGCGCGAGCGACGCTCGGCGGCCTCGGTGCGCGTCCACGACACGGCGATACTGGCGCGCAGCAGCGGCAGTTGGTCGACATGGAAGTTATAGGCGACGCCGAACAGACCCAGAAGAGCCTCGTCGACGGTGGCGGCGGCGCGGGCGGCCTGAACCATCTGGGCGTAGATGACTTCGTAGTCGGCGGTCAGGATTTCGTCGAACAGCTCGGTCTTGTCTGCAAAGCTGGCGAACACTGCGCCGGTCGACATCCCTGCAGCCTGGGCGATGTCACGGATGGTCGCGCCTTCATAGCCCCGCTCGCTGAACAGACGGCGCGCGGCCGACAGGACGCGCTCGCGCGTACGCTGCTTGGCCAGGGCCCGGCGGGTCAGCTTGACGGGAGAGTCGGTGGCCGACTCGATGTTGACGGATACAAAGCTCATGCGGCGGCCTCCAGTCGAGCGAGGGCCGCCTCGGCGCGCTTCTCAAACTCAGTGCAATAGTCATCGACAACGTTCTGAAGAACGTCGGCGTAGCGGCGCGCCAGTTGGCGGCCATCCTGCGCGGCGTCGCGCAGGTCGGTGATCAGTTGGCGGACTTCCGCCATGGCGTCTTCGCGTTCGGACGCGGAGAACGCGGCGACGGCTACAGAGGCCTTTGCCATTCTGTTTTCTCCTGCCTCCCCGCTGGGGATGAGCGCTGAACGATCTGCGGTGAGGAGATGATCATGTTCAACGAACGCATACTGGAAAAATTGAAGCGGGGGGCTTAACGCCCCAGCCGTGGGATGGCAACCGCTAGGTAGAACTAAAATCACCGAACATCGGCTGGATTTCTATGTATGCTACCGATGTCACTTTACCAGTGCGACAAATGCACTCAACGAACCCGTTCGGCGAATTCACTCATCGGACACCGTTTCGCCAACGCAAAGCTCAGTGGCCAAACGGCTGCCAAACGCCTATCCTCAGGCCCATGGACAGACTCTTCGACTTCCTCGTTCCAGCCGCGCTGCTGGCGGTGCTTCTGGCGCTCAGCGGGGGGCTCTATGCACTCTTCCGGGGCGGTGACTTTGGCCGCACCAATTCCAACAAGCTGATGCGGCTTCGCGTTGTGCTGCAGTTCGTAGCGATCATCGTGCTGGTGGCCGCATATTGGTGGCGCACGCGCTAAAACACGATAACGGCGGTCTGCGACCCATGGTCTCGCTCAACAGGATCTACACCCGCACAGGGGATGGCGGCTTAACGCGCCTGGCCACGGGAGAGCCTGTCAGCAAGGCTTCGCTGAGGGTCGAGGCCTATGGCGGCGTCGATGAGACCAACGCCTTCCTGGGCGTTGCGCGACAACACACCGCAGGTGATCCAGAGCTCGACGCCATGCTGGAGCGCATTCAGAACGATCTTTTCGACCTGGGCGCAGACTTGGCCACGCCTGAGCAGCACGAAAAGCCCGCCTGGGAGCCTCTGCGAATCGTCGAGAGCCAGGTCGAGCGGCTGGAACAGGAGATCGACCGTCTGAACGGCGAGCTCTCAGCCCTGACTTCGTTCGTGCTGCCGGCCGGGTCGCCGGCCTCGGCCGCCCTGCATGTGGCGCGGACGGTCTGCCGTCGGGCCGAGCGTGTGGCGGTGCAGTTGTCGGAAACCGAGGGCGAGGTCGTCGGGCAGCCGGCGCTGAAATATATCAACCGCCTGTCGGACCTGCTGTTCGTCGCGGCCCGCTGGGCCAATGACAAGGGCGCGGCCGACGTGCTGTGGAAGCCTGGCGCGACCCGCTAGGCTCTTATTTCTTCTCGGGCGCGGCCGGGGTCGCGGGAGCGGGTCGCTCGTTGTTGATCGGCGGCACATTGGCCGGACGGCGCGTCAGGGTCTCGATCGAATAGATCGTGCCGCACTTGAGCCAGCGCCCGGCCCAGGCCCCGCCCCGCGCCTCGCAGCGGTCCTTGGGCCAGACCCAGAGATAGTGGTAGCCCAAAACGCCGACGCTGCTGGCCAGGAACAGGCCAATGAAGAGGATTTTCAGGCGTTCGATCGTGCGGTTCATGGCCCGGCTGTTTAGTGGTCGACCGCAAAGCTGACCAGTCCTTTCCTTTGCGGGGCCTTTCGCACCGATGGCGCAACGGTGAGCGGACGCCTGCGGCCAAGTATCGTACAGTTGTTTGAACCCCGCGCACGGCAATGCTTTACGCTTACGCGAAGGGAAACTTGCGTTGCGGTGCAAAACGGGTAATTCCCTCGCCAACGCTAGAGAAAACGCAGCCTGGAGGCGTGAAACCCGATGAAGGTCCTGGTCCCGGTTAAACGGGTTATCGATTACAACGTGAAGGTCCGCGTAAAGGCCGATCAAACGGGCGTCGATCTGGCGAACGTCAAGATGTCGATGAATCCCTTCTGCGAGATCGCGGTCGAAGAAGCCGTGCGCCTCAAGGAAAAGGGCGTGGCGACCGAAATCGTCATCGTCAGCATCGGCCCGGCTCAAGCCCAGGAAACCATCCGCACGGCCCTGGCCATGGGCGGCGACCGCGGCATCCTGATCACCACCGACGCCGACCCCGAGCCCCTGGCCGTGGCCAAGCTGCTGGCCGCCGTGATCGGCGAAGAGCAACCCGGCCTGGTCCTGATGGGCAAGCAGGCGATCGACGGCGACAACAACGCCGTGGGCCAGATGCTGTCGGCCGTGCTGGGCTGGCCGCAAGCCACCTATGCCTCGGCCCTCGAGGTTTCGGGCTCCACCGCCAAGGTCACCCGCGAAGTCGACGGCGGCCTGCAGGTGCTGGACGTCGATCTGCCGGCCGTGATCACCGCTGACCTGCGCCTCAACGAGCCGCGCTATGCCAGCCTGCCCAACATCATGAAGGCCAAGAAGAAGGAGATCGTCAGCAAGACGGTCGCCGACTACGGCGTCGACATCACGCCGCGCCTCACGGTCCTCAAGGTCGCCGAGCCCGCCAAGCGCTCGGCCGGCATCAAGGTCGAAACCGCCGCCGACCTGGTGGCCAAGCTCAATCTCGCGGGAGTGCTCTAGATGGCTGTTCTCGTCGTCGCCGATAACGACAACGCGCACCTGCGCGATGGCACCCACAAGACCGTCACCGCCGCCCTGAAGCTGTCGGGCGACGTGGACGTTCTGGTCATGGGCCAAGGCGCCAAGGCCGTGGCCGACATGGCCGCCAAGATCAGCGGTGTCCGCAAGGTCCTGCTGGCCGACAGCGCCGCCCTGGGTCACAGCGTGGCCGAGGCGCAAGCCGACGCCGTGCTGGCCCTGGCCGGCAATTATGACGCGATCCTGGTTCCGGCCACCTCGGGCGGCAAGAACTTCGCGCCGCGCGTCGCCGCCAAGCTGGACGTCGCCCCGATCAGCGAGATCGTGGAAGTCATCTCGGCCGACACCTTCGTGCGCCCGATCTATGCCGGCAACGCCCTCGAAACCGTCCAGTCCTCGGACGCCAAGAAGGTGATCACCGTGCGTCCCACCGCCTTTGCGGCGGCGGAAGAGGGCGGCTCGGCCCCGGTCGAGAACGCCTCTGGCGCGGAAGCCGACAAGACCCGCTTCGTCAGCGAAGAGATGGTCAAGTCCGATCGCCCCGAACTGGCCGCGGCCAAGATCGTCGTCTCCGGCGGTCGGGCCATGGGTTCGGCCGAAGAGTTCCAGCGGGTCATCGAGCCCCTGGCCGACAAGCTGGGCGCCGCCGTTGGCGCCTCGCGCGCTGCGGTCGATGCGGGCTACGCCCCCAACGACTATCAGGTCGGTCAAACCGGCAAGGTCGTGGCGCCGGCCCTGTATGTCGCCATCGGCATCTCGGGCGCCATCCAGCACCTGGCCGGCATGAAGGACAGCAAGATCATCGTCGCCATCAACAAGGACGCCGACGCCCCGATCTTCCAGGTCGCCGATTTTGGCCTGGTCGCCGACTACAAGACCGCCGTGCCCGAACTGATGGACGCGCTCGCCGCAGCCGGAAAGTAGGCCTGGGCCCACAAGACCCTGGAAAGGCCCGGAGGCGACTCCGGGCCTTTTTGTTTGGGCGCGGCCTGGACTTGCCGCTTGGGGCACGGACACGGTTTCACAGCCTCGCGCGGAAAACCGCCGTGGGGGTGGAAAGGGTCGCGGAGCGTCCGGACGACGTCCGGTTGAGAAATAGAGATTACCGTTTCGACGAAGCCGCCCGCTCCGCGTGGTCGTTATCCATCAGCGTCCCGGCGGGTGGCCCAGTTGGGGCCTTACCGGGACCCGGAAGCTTCGGTTTCCCGAAGTCCCGAAGGTCGGGGGGCGTGGGGCCAATCCTGACCAACACTCGCCTTGATCCCCATCCACGCCGACGGCGGGCGGGTCCTGCAACGCCAGGATCCCCGGACGCGCTTCAGTATCCCCCTGAAGCCCAGCCCCGCTCGATCACCCCCCGCCGCCGCAATGGTCGCTGGCCTTGCGCCCTTCCCGTGCGACGAGGTGGGACAAGAATACGGGCGGTTTGAACGCGTCTGACGGGCGCGATCAACTATTTTACAAGCGGTTGATTGGGCTGGGTTTCATTTCGGAAAGTACGGGGATCAAGCGCCCTCTATCCCCATACCTCCCGTCATTCCCGCCCTTGTGGCGGGAACCCCTGTTTCAGCTGACACGTGAAGCGCCAGCGAAGTGCGCGCGCACTTCGCCCCTCCAGCACCTGCGGCGGCACGAGGGGTTCCCGCCACTTGGCTTGCCCTCGGGCCGGCAAAGCCGGTCCCGGGGGGCGGGAATGACGGAGGGTTATGAGAGGCGACGGGCCGGCCGACCGCCCCCCGCGGTCAAGGGGCCGTCGCTGCCGGGCTGGCGCCTCAGCGCCCTGGCGCGGGCGCTACCCCGCGCCTGAGACCCCCTGTCGCCGCCACAGAGCAACACACCGCGTCGCCCCCCTTCGCGCCGTCAAAGGACAGGCCGACCCGGCGGTCAGGCCGCGCCCTGAAACCCATGGAGGCGAGCTTGCTCTGAGGACAGGCCGTGTCAATGACCGGCCAGAGGCCGGCCGCGCGCGGCGGCGCGGCGCGCCGTCATTGACACGGCCTGTCCTCAGAGCTCCAATTCCACCAAGGGTTTTAGGGCGAGTTTGCGCTCTAAGGTGGAGCCTCGGGTCCTTCCATCAGTGGCGGCACTTAGAAGGTGTCTATGCAGGGGAGTGGTAGATGGCACATCACGCGCTAACGGCGTCGCTCCGATTGGTTCACGCCCCGCTGTCCAATCAGGATGCCGACATCCTTCGGAATATCAGGACCAAGGGCGCAAAGAGCCTGAAAAGCCGGCTGGGCGAAGCGCCGATTTATATGATCGCTCAACGAGAAGAGATCTTTTTCTCTGACCGCAAGTTCGATCAGGAAGAAGGCGTGTTCAGCTTCAGTCTAGTAATGGGTGATAAGCGTCTATCCGGCAGAGTGGACGTCGCATTCCTATCAGCACGATACGGCGATCCGAACTGCGCTTCTCTTGGTTTCAGGGACGGGGCAACGACGATCTATGTCCTTGATATCGACGAGCGTGGAAAGAAGACTGCCGTATGGGCTGCTAGCCCGGACGCGCTGCTATATCAGCACTGGCGAAAGGAGCCAGGGATCAAGCTTGACGGCGATGTCAGGGCATTCGCGACCTATCGCCTGCTCTACATCGGTATGTCTGAAGACGGTGCATACAATAGGCTTATCAAAGCGCCACATCACGCTCGTCTCGGCATTCTGAGCAATGAGTATCAGATCAGAGCTGAGGCCCGACTTACCGACGAGGTTTACTTCTTCCTCTTCGAAATCGATCCGCTTCAGATCCGATCCTGGGGGCCTGACGACGAGATATCTGAAGACTTTTTTGAGCGCATGGCGAGTGGCGATTCAGGCCTCCCCCAAGCGAACTTGATTTGCGACGTCGAGAAGGCATTCATACGGATGCTAGACACGAAATATAACAACGTAAAATACAGCAACTACCCGCACGTCGCCGGTGGCATTTCGAGCCTCGGTATCGATAGTTACGCTTACGTGATCGCCGAGGATATCACGTTCGAAGTTCAAGGGCAGCGCGTCGATGGTGGTTACGCCGAGGGCCTTCCGTCATCCAACTATGCTGACTTCATTTTGGTAAGCGGCGATGACGTCGCGCTTATCGATGTATCTGAAAACAAGGAGTTCGATTTCGGTGTAGATGCGACTTAATCAACGAGCATTTCTGCGTGCTATTCCTTTTTATCCGCCTCCTGTCGCGCGCTCCATGTCGCGACGAGGTATTGCGCCATTGCACCTGACAGCCCGACAGCAAGTTCAGCATGGCGTGGCATTGGGCGAGCGCGTTTAGGGCCTGGACTGTGGGCATCACTGAGTTTGTTTCTCAGTGCGCCCAACCCCTCTACGATGGCCGAACAGCCTCCGAGGATTTGTTTGAAGATACTCTCGGTGTGATCGTCGGGTGCGAGGCTCATGGCCTTCGCGAGCTTCCTATAGAGAGCCGGCAGTTCATCCTTGTCCGTGTCGGACGTATCGCCAGCTTCGTGCAAAATCCATTTACAGACGTCTTCGAGCAAGGTCCGTGAAAGAGTGATTGCGCCGGATGGATCGGTTAAGCGGCGATCCTGTGCGGCTTGCCAACGAGCGCCAATGTCGGTGGGGTTGAAGGCCACGAGAGAGGCGGTAATCGCGTCATCGTTCGGCGTGCCAAGTTGAGCGGCCTGCACCTCGTAGACAGGGCTGCCTGATATCCGCTTCACGATCTTAAGCGCGAACCCGTCATGCTTGAGATGTTCGTTGATCTCACCGACCATCACCGCTTGGCGTTCGTCGTTCTGGGCCATTGGATGGACTGACGCGGCAAGGAACCGAAAGAATTGTCGCTGGGACATAGAGGGCAGGCCGACAGCCTTCAGGACTTCCTTGTTGTCCCAATCATAGTTCCGCACGGTGTGTTGGAAGATCGCCTCTTCCAGAGTGCGCGATATGCCGGGGATTTGGTCGCTCTCAAGCATGGTCGAAATCGGCCAGAGCGCTTTGAGGAAGTCGATCAGCTCTTGCTCGGTGCAGATCGGAAACTCGCCGTAGAGGTCAATCACGCGCTTACGAGTTAGGCCGGTGATCGTCGGGCCCTCTGCCTCATCGATCTTGGCGAGCAATTCTGACAAGTCGAAATGATCCTCGTCGGCTAGGAAATTGCGGGCAATTTCCACCACGCGCGCGCCGCTGACCCCAGCCATGCGCCTACTCACGTATTTGTATTTGCTGGCCATCGCCTCGTCTGAGGTCCCTGGTTCCAGACCCATGCGGAAGCAGATAGCCGGCACGTCGTAGGCCTTGGCATCTGAAATTACTGAGGAGAGTCGATCGCGCAGCTCTCTAATCTGCTTTGGCTGCGGTGCTGGCTTCACGGAAAGACCCTGTTCGTGTGGCGGCAACATGGCTCAGCTTACCACTTAGACGGTGTGGCCGGCGGTGCTATGGCAGTCGTCCGAAAGCGGACTCTCCCAAGGCCTGAAGAGAGTCACCCATGCCCCCAACGAAAAAGGCCCGGCGCTTGCGCACCGGGCCTTCTGATCGTCTCGCGGCTTGCGACGCCTAGTCCTTGGCGCGTTCCTGATACGAGTTGTCCTCGGTCAGGATCACCACCCGCACGCCCACGGCGATATAGGGCGGCACGGTAGTCTTGATGCCGTTGCTGAGCAGGGCCGGCTTGTAGGACGAGCTGGCGGTCTGGCCCTTCACCGAGGGTTCGGTGTCGACGACTTCCAGGATCATGGTGCGCGGCAGTTCGATGGCGATCGGGATGTCGTTGTGGGTCGACAGCTGGACCGTCATGTTCTCCTGCAGATAGGGCGCGGCGTCGCCGATCACGTCCGGGCTGGCCACGACCTGGTCGTAGTTTTCCGGGTTCATGAAGTGGAAGCCCTCGCCGTCCTGGTACAGGAAGGTGTGGTCGCGCTGGTCGACAAAGGCGCGCTCGACCTGCTCGGTGGTGCGGTAGCGTTCCGAAACCTTCACGCCGTCGCTGATGCGGCGCATGTTCAGCTGGGTCACCGGGGTGCCCTTGCCGGGGTGGATGTTGTCGACGGTCAGAACGACATACAGGCGGCCGTCCATATCGACGACGGCGCCTTTGCGGAGCGAGCTGGCGGCTACCTTCACTTCTTCAGTCCTTGGGCTTTCCGGGCGCTGCCCGGAGACGGCCGCGCGAATGGAGTAGAGATCTTGTGACCGCCCTCCTATAGCGAACGCGGCAAGATCGCCAGTCTCTGTTGCGGGAGCTCCCTTGGCCGCCGACATGCCTTCTGCCCCAAGGTCACCGTGGTGGACGCCTTCGGTTCACGCCGACCGCCGGCCCTTCCTACTGGCCCGCAACGCCATCACCCGCGCCGTGCGCGGCTGGTTCGAGGGCCAGGACTTCGTCGAGGTCGAGGTCGCCGCCCTGCAGGTGTCGCCCGGCAACGAGGCCCACCTGCATGCCTTCGCGACCACCTTGACCAGCCTGACGGGCGAGCCGGACCAGGCCTTCTATCTGCACACCTCGCCGGAATTTGCCTGCAAGAAGCTGCTGGCGGCGGGCGAGGCGAAGATCTTCGATTTCGCCCGGGTGTGGCGCAATCGCGAGCGCGGGCCGCTGCACCATCCCGAGTTCGTCATGCTGGAATGGTACCGGGCCGGGGCGCCCTATGAGGTGCTGATGGACGACTGCGCGACCTTGCTGGCCATCGCGGCCGAGACGGCGGGGACGCGGCGGTTTTCCTTCCGGGGCCTGGACTGCGATCCCTTCGCCCCGCCCGAGCGGCTGAGCGTGGCGCAGGCGTTCGCGCGTCATGCCGGCGTTGATCTGCTGGCCAGCCTGGGCCCCGATGGCCAGACCGACCGCGACGGGCTGGCCGCTGCGGCGCGGTCGGCGGGGATCCGGGTGGCCGACGACGACAGCTGGGCCGACATCTTCAGCCGGGTGATCGTCGAGAAGGTCGAGCCCCGGCTGGGCGTCGGGCGCGCCACCCTCCTGTGCGAATATCCGGTGGCCGAGGCCGCCCTGGCGCGGCCCAAGCCCGGCGATCCCCGCGTGGCCGAGCGCTTCGAGCTCTATGCCTGCGGGGTGGAGCTGGCCAACGCTTTTGGCGAGCTTACCGATCCGGTCGAACAGCGCCGCCGGTTCGTGATGGAGATGGACGAGAAGGCGCGGATCTATGGCGAGCGCTATCCCCTCGACGAGGATTTCCTGGCGGCGCTGGAGGTCATGCCCGAGGCGTCGGGCTGCGCCCTGGGCTTTGACCGGCTGGCGATGCTGGCGGCGGGGGCGACCCGGGTGGATCAGGTGATGTGGGCGCCGGTGGCTTAGTCACTCGCCCCCTACGGATCGCTTCGCGATCGTCTTCCCCCGGCGGGGGAAGAGGAAGAGCGCGGACCTCATCTTCCCCCTCCGGGGGAAGACGGCTGCGCAGCAGCCCGTAGGGGGCAAGTGCGCCAACATTGTATCTGCAGCCATTTTGCCCCATATCCCGCCCCTCCCATGCCCCCCGCCCACACCCTTCGCAGCGCAGCCGCCCTGGCCGACGCCGGCCTGATCGCTCCCGAGCGCCTGCCGGCCCTGGAGCGCGTTGCGGCGCAATATGCGGTGGCGATCACCGCCGACATGGCCGCCCTGATCGAGCCGGCCAACCAAGCCGACCCCATCGCCCGCCAGTTCTTGCCGCAGGTCGCCGAACTGGTCAGCACGCCCGGCGAGGATCCCGACCCGATCGGCGACCTGACCCACAGCCCGGTCGAGGGCGTCGTCCATCGCTATGCCGACCGGGTGCTGCTCAAGCCCACCCACACCTGCGCGGTCTATTGCCGGTTCTGTTTCCGCCGCGAGATGGTGGGCCCCGAGGGGCTCAAGACCCTGTCGCCCGCCCAGCTGGACGCCGCCTGCGCCTATATCGCCGCGCGGCCGGAGATCTGGGAGGTGATCGTCACCGGCGGCGATCCCCTGGTGCTGTCGCCGCGCCGCCTCCGCGACATCGGCGAGCGGCTGGCGCAGATCGAGCATGTGAAGGTGGTGCGCTTCCACACCCGCGTGCCGGCCGTGGATCCGTCGCTGATCACCGGCGAGATGGTCGACGCGCTGAAGGCCAGCGGCAAGGCGGTCTATGTCGCGCTGCACGCCAACCATGCCCGCGAGCTGACGCCCGCCGCCCGCGCCGCCTGCGGCCGGATCGTCGATGCGGGCATTCCGATGATCAGCCAGACCGTGCTGCTGGCCGGAATCAATGATGATCCCCAGACCCTGAGCGCCCTGATGCGGGCCTTCGTCGAGACGCGGATCAAGCCCTATTACCTGCACCATCACGACTATGCGCCCGGCACCGCCCACCTGCGCACCACGATCGACGAGGGCCAGGCGCTGATGAAGGCCCTGCGCGGCGCGATCTCGGGCCTGTGCCAGCCGACCTATATTCTCGACATCCCCGGCGGCCACGGAAAGGTCCCGGTGGGGCCCGGTTATCTGGACAACGGGACGGTGGAAGACCCTGAAGGCCGGGCCCATCCCTATCCCCCTGCGGGATAGCGCGACACTTCCCCGCTGCGTCGCAGCAAAGCCTTGGCGAGGGCGTGCTTTCTCGTGCTAGAAAACGCATCACAATTCAGGGCGCGGACCAGGGTCCCAGCGCCGTATCAGGCGAAGGCTTGGCGTTCATGAGTGAAATCAAGTCTGTCGGCGTAATCGGCGCTGGCCAGATGGGCTGCGGCATCGCGCATGTCTGCGCTTTGGCGGGCTATGAAGTTCTGCTGCACGACGTGACGCGCGACCGCATCGACGCGGGCCTGGCGCTGATCGAGAAGAATCTGGCTCGCCAGGTGGGTCGCGGCATCATCGACGAGGCCGCCATGGCCGGGGCTCTGGCCCGAATCAAGCCCGCCGAGGGCCTGGACGCCGTGGGCCAGACCGATCTGGCCATCGAGGCGGCCACCGAGAACGAAGAGACCAAGAAGGCCATCTTCCGCAGCCTGCAGCCGCACCTGAAGCCCGACACCCTGCTGGCCTCGAACACCTCGTCGATCTCGATCACCCGCCTGGCCTCGGCCACCGACCGCCCCGAGCGGTTCATCGGCCTGCACTTCATGAACCCGGTCCCGCTGATGAAGCTGGTCGAGATCATTCGCGGCATCGCCACCGACGTGCCCACCTATGAGACGGCCGTGACCTTCGCCAAGTCGCTGGGCAAGATCACCAGCAACGCCGAAGACTTCCCCGCCTTCATCGTCAACCGCGTGCTGGTGCCGATGATCAACGAGGCGATCTACACCCTGTATGAGGGCGTGGGCACGGTGGACGCCATCGACACCGCCATGAAGCTGGGCGCCAACCACCCGATGGGCCCGCTGGAACTGGGCGACTTCATCGGCCTGGACACCGTGCTGAGCATCATGAACGTGCTGCATGAAGGCCTGGCGGACAGCAAGTACCGCCCCTGTCCGCTGCTGGTGAAATATGTCGAGGCCGGCTGGCTTGGCAAAAAGGCCGGACGCGGGTTCTATGACTATCGGGGCGAGACGCCGGTTCCCACGCGCTAGGCGTGCGGCGTCTCCGATGAGGGACGCCGATGACCGAGACTCAGACCTTGCGGCCGGTGACGGCCGGCGATCGCCATATGAGCCTGGACGTCCTGCGGGGCCTGGGCGTCATGGGCATCCTCGCGGTCAACGCCGTGGCCTTCGCCCTGCCGATGGACGTCTATATGACGCCCAAACTCTCGCCCTTCTCGATGGACGGGGCCGAGGGTGACGCCTGGTGGGTGGTGCAGACCTTCTTCCACTACAAATTCGTCACCTTGTTCTCGATGCTGTTTGGCGTGTCGCTGCTGCTGGTCGGCGGCGAGCGCAGCGACAAGCCGCGCGGGGCCCTGCTGCGGCGCAGGCTGGGCTGGCTGACCCTGTTTGGCCTGATCCACGGCCTGCTGATCTGGTATGGCGACATTCTGCTACTCTATGCCGTGACCGGCTTTGTGGTGCTGCTGTTCCGCTCCTGGAAGCCGCGCACCCTGTTCATCGTCGCCATCACGATCATCCTGCTGGGGTCGGCCCTGGCGATCCTGCCGATCATGGCCCTGGACTTCGCCCCGGCCGCGACCCGCGCCGAAGTGCTCAAGGAGATGTCCAAGGGCAGCCCGGCCGACATCGCGGCCGCCATAGCCACCGTCAAGTCCGGCCTGGCCGGGGCCATGAGCGTCAACTTCAAGGCCTGGATGTTCCTGCAGCCGGTCAGCCTGCTGGTCGTGATCTGGCGAACCGGGGCCCTGATGATGCTGGGCATGGCGCTCTACAAGTGGGGCTTCCTGACCGGGCGCGCGCCGAGCTGGGTCTATGCCCTTCTGGTCGCCTTCGGGGCGGTCGGCCTGTGGGTGACCGGCATGGAGTCGCGCGAGAAACTGCTCATTGATTTCGCCCAGCCGCGCTCCAGCGGGGCCCTGCAGATCGGTTTCGAGTTCCTGACCCTGCCCATCACCCTGGGCTACGCCTCGCTGGCGATCCTGCTGCTGAAGCTGGACCTGCTGCGCAAGCTGCTGACGCCCCTGGCCCGGCTGGGCCAGATGGCGTTCACCAACTACATCAGCCAGTCGATCATCATGACCACGATCTTCTGGGGCGGGCGCGGACTGGGCCTGTATGGCGACGCCAACCGCGTGGACCTTTGGGTGATCGTCGCGATCATCTGGCTGGTGCAGCTGATCTGGTCGCCGCTGTGGCTGTCGAAGTTCTCGATGGGCCCGCTGGAGTGGGTCTGGCGGCGGCTGGCCTATGGCAAGGGGCTGGCGCGGGCGGGTTAGCCCAGGGTCGCCGGCAAACGCCTCCTCAAAGGATCGGCGCGCCGTTGAGCCTACCAGAGGGTCGGGACGCCGTAGTCTCCGATCATCCGATCACGGGTGACGAGGATCGCGTCGTTGCGGTTCGCTTGAGCGATCAGCAGACGATCCCACGGATCGCGATGCACGGATGGCAACCGACCCGCGTCGCGGGCGTCCTGCCATCGCAGGCCTATCCATGCCAAGCCCTGTGCCTGCACGGCGTTGTCCAGGTCGAGCGGCATGCGCTGAAGTTCAGCGTCTCGGGAGCGTTTATACTCGATCTCGTAGGCGGAAACGGGGCTTACAAGAACTTCGTTGCGCCTCGCCGAGATCGCTTCGAACGCAGTCTTCGACAATCTGGTCGCATCAATCACGCTCCAGATGAACGCATGGGTGTCGAGAAGAAGCCGCATTTGAACGCCCCGAAATTCTACCTATAGGGGCATTCATTGATCGACACGCGCAAGGGCGTTTTGGGGTCGCTGTTAGTCCTTGGGGAAAATGGGATTGTCCATTTCCGCCTCTATCTCCGGATCGGGACCAATGAAGAGGTCATCCGGGATGTTGAGATTGAGATGGCTCCATGCACCCAAGGTGCGGCGCCCCCCCTCAACGGCCTTCGCCTCTGGCGGCGGGGGATTGGCGATCGCCACCGCCTCTCCGGCGAAGGTCAGCACAACCTCTTCGCCAGCTCGCACATGAGCGACCAACTCGGCCAAAGCGTCCCGCTTGGCGATGTCTACCCGGATCGTCATGACTAAAGCCTAGCACAAGACGTGCTAGCCAACCAATCCGCCCTACCCCGCCCCCATGGCCACGGCGATATGATAGGTCGCGAACGAGGCCAGATAGGCCAGGCCGGTCATGTACAGGAACATCACGGTCGGCCAGGTCCAGCCATTGGTCTCGCGCTTGACCACGCCCAGGGTCGCCGCGCACTGCGGGGCGAAGATGTACCAGGCCAGGAACGACAGGGCCGTGGCTAGCGACCACTGCTTGGCCAGCAGGCCGCCCAGGGCGGTGCCGGCCTCGTCGTCGCCGCCGACGGCATAGACGGTGCCCAGCGCCGCCACCGCCACTTCGCGGGCCGCGAAGCCGGGGATCAGGGCCACCGTCATCTGCCAGTTGAAGCCGATGGGGGCCATGACCGGGGCGATGAAGTGGCCGATGCGGCCGGCGAAGCTGTAGTCAATGGCCGGACCTGTCGCGCCCTCCGGCGGATAGGGGAAGGTCGACAGCACCCAGACCAGCACCATCAGCGGCAGGATGATGCGGCCGGCGCGGCTAATGAAGATCCGCGCGCGGGTCCACAGGTTCATCAGCACGTTGCGCGGCTCGGGCCAGCGATAGGTCGGCAGCTCCATCATGAACGGCTCGACCGTGCCCCGCCAGAACACCCGGCGGATCACGAACGAAACCAGCAGGGCGCTGACGATCCCGCCAGCATAGAGCCCGAACATCACCAGACCCTGCAGGGACAGAAAGCCCCACACCGTGGTCTGCGGAATAAAGGCGGCGATGATCAGGGTATAGACCGGGATGCGGGCCGAGCAGGTCATCAGTGGCGCGACCAGAATGGTGGTCAGCCGGTCGTGCTTGTTGTCGATCACCCGCGTCGACATGATCCCGGGGATGGCGCAGGCGAAGCTGGACAGCAAGGGAATGAAGGCCCGGCCATGCAGGCCCGCCCCGCCCATGATCTTGTCCATCAGGAAGGCCGCGCGGGCCATGTAGCCGCTGTCTTCCAGCAGCAGGATGAAGAAGAACAGGATCACGATCTGCGGCAGGAAGACCAGCACGCTGCCGACCCCGGCGATCAGGCCGTCCGTGATCAGGCTCTGCAGCAGGCCGTCAGGCAGAACGGCGGCGACCAGAGCGCTCAGGCCGGCAAAGCCCGCCTCGATCAGGCCCATCAGGGGCTCGGCCCAGGTGAACACCGCCTGGAACATCACAAACAGCAGCAGGCCCAGGATCAACAGGCCGGCCGCTGGATTGAGCAGCACGTCGTCGATCTTGCTGGTGATGGTGTCGGGCCGCTCCGGCGGCTTCACGCAGGCCTTGAAGATGCGCTGCGCCTCGGCGTGAGCGGCGCGAATTTCGGCCGCGTCGGGTTCGCGCCAGGTGCTGGCGTGCTCGCCGGCCCGGCTGAGGATCAGGGCCTCTGCCTGGGCGAGCAGGTCATCAAGACCCCGCTTGCGGGTCGCCACGGTGGTGACGATCGGCGCGCCGATCTCGGCGCCCAGCCTTTCCAGGTCAATGCGCAGGCCCTGGCGCTGGGCGATGTCGTACATGTTCAGCGCCAGCACGAACGGCCGGCCGACCTGTTTCAGTTCCAGCGCCAGCCGCAGGACCAGCCGCAGATTGGTGGCGTCGGCGACGCAGATCAGCACGTCGGGCGCGGCCTCGCCGGCCAGGCGGCCAAGGATGGCGTCGCGGGTCACGACTTCGTCGGGACTGCGCGCGCGCAGGGAATAGGTGCCGGGCAGGTCGAGAAGGCGCAGGGTCTGGCCAGCGGCGGTGGTCACAACCCCTTCCTTCCGCTCAACCGTCACGCCGGCATAGTTGGCGACCTTCTGGCGGCTGCCGGTCAGGGCGTTGAACAGGGCGGTCTTGCCGGAATTGGGATTGCCGACCAGGGCGATCCGCGCCGGGTGCAGGATAGAGGTGTCAGAGGTCAAGACTGGGTCCCGTCAAACTGCACGGTCACTGCACGGGCCTCGCGCCGGCGCAGAGCCACGCGAGTGTCGTCCACCCGCACGGCGATGGGGTCGCGGCCGAACAGGCCCTCGTGCAGGACCTCAACGCGCGCGCCCTCGACAAAGCCCATCTCCAGAAGCCGCCGCTCCAGTTCCTCGGCATCGACGGCCTCGGCCGCGCCGGTCTGGCCGGTGACGCTGACGATCACCCCCTTGTCGCCGCGCGAGGCTTCGCCCAGCGAACGCGCACAGGGCGGCTCGGCAAGATCGGCGTCAAGGCCGGAAACCAGGGCAAGACCGTCGGACATCGAGACTCCTGTGAAAACTTGCGAGTGATTATCAGTTCAGGACCGCGCTGTCGATGCGGCGTTCTCGCAAGGTTGAGTTATGATGCCCGGCCTCCTGAGGAGCGAGGCGGAATGGCGCAGGGGCGTTAATCTGTTCGACTCTTGAGGCCTGGACCGGTCTGATTGCCTGTAACGATTCGCGTGGACGGACTGATGCGAAGGCTGATGCTGGCGCTGCTTACGGGCGCCTATCTTTGTCTGGCTCTGATCATCTCCCTGGTGCTGTGGCGCACGGGGGCGGCTCCGGCTGTCGGTCTGTCAGCCTTCATCGGCACGCTGGGGCTGTGCTTTGCCTTCCACGGCATGATCGCCAACACCTTCGAGTCCGCGCGCACCCGCATGGACATCGACACCGTGCGCGAGGCTCACGCCATCCTGCTGGACCAGATCGAGAAGATCGACGCCCGCATGACCGAACTGGTCGAGAGCGTCGCGATCGACGCCCAGCGCCGTTCCGAGGAGCTGTCGACCGAGGTCCACCAGCTGGAAGACCTGATCGCCAACATGAACGACCGCCTGGAGCACCAGCTGACCCACCAGGTCGCCGCCGCCCGCGTCGAGGTTCGCGGCCGCACGCCGCAGTCCAATGTGATGCTGCAGGTCGTGCAGGAGGCCCTGGCCGAGAACCGGGTCGATCTGTACCTGCAGCCCATCGTCAGCCTGCCCCAGCGCCGGACCGTGTTCTACGAAAGCTTCTCGCGCCTGCGCGACGAGACCGGCCGGGTGATGATGCCCGCCGAATATCTGGCCGTCGCCGAGCCGGAAGGCCTGATGACCGCCATCGACAACCTGCTGCTGTTCCGCTGCGTGCAGATCGTGCGCCGGCTGGCCAAGCAGGACCGCAAGGTCGGGATCTTCTGCAACATCTCGCTGGCCAGCCTGGCCGATGAGAGCTTCTTCCCGCAGTTCCTGGAATTCATGCAGGCCAACAAGGACCTGGCCGGCGCGGTGATCTTCGAACTGGGTCAGGCCGCCTTCGAGCGTCGCGGCGCGGTCGAAGCCCGCCACATGTCGCGTCTGGCCAGCCTGGGCTTCAGCTTCAGCCTCGACAAGGTCAATGACCTGGATCTCGACTTCCAGGACCTGGCCCGCGCCGACGTCAAGTTCCTCAAGGTCGGCGCCCAGATGATGCTGGACCAGCTGCAGGAGCAGGATGGCAAGCTGGTCATCGCCTCCTTGCCCGACCTGAACGCCAGCGACTTCGCCGCCCTCACGCGCCGCTATGGCATCGAGGTGATCGTCGAGAAGGTCGAGGCCGAGAAGCAGATCGTCGATATCCTGGATCTCAACATCGGCTATGGCCAGGGCCACCTGTTCGGCGAACCGCGCGCCATCCGCGACGCCGTTCTGGCCGAGGCCGAGCCGCCGGTCGACTTCATGCGCGGCGCCCTGCGCCGGCGCGCCTCAGGCTGGTGACAGTTTCGGGTATCAGGCCGCAAGCTTCGGAATGACCGGCTGATCCGTCGGGCGCATCTTCCCCTCAACAGAGGAGATGTTCCGATGACCGCTTCGACCTATCCCGACGATGATGCGCGCTGGGACGCCATGCGCCGCAAGGACCGCGCCGCCCTGGGCGCCTTCTACATCGCCGTGCGCACCACCGGCGTCTATTGCGTCGCCAGCTGCGGCGGACGGCCCCTGCGCAAGAACGTCGCGTTTCACGCCACACGGCAGAGCGCCCGCGACGCAGGCTTCCGCGCCTGTCTGCGCTGCAAGCCCGATCTCGAGCGCGAGGTCCTGCGCTACGCCATCGTCCCATCCAGCCTGGGCCTGGCGCTGGTCGCCCGGTCGGACAAGGGCCTGCGGCTGGTGACCCTGGGTGATGCCGCCGCCGGCCTGACCGCCGACCTCGAGCGTCGCTTCCCGGCCGCACGGCTGCTCCCCGACCCGGACGGTCTGAAGACCGAGCTGGCCGCCGTGGCGGCGGTCATCGACCGCCCGCAGAGCGGCCTGGATCTGTCGCTCGACGACCAGGGCACCGACCTGCAGCGCGAGGTCTGGGCGATGCTGCGCAAGATCCCGGCAGGCGAGACGGTGTCCTATGCGCAGCTGGCTCGCGCCATCGGCCGGCCGACCGCCTCCCGCGTGGTCGCCAATGCCTGCGGAGCCAATCCGCTGGCGGTGATCACCCCGTGCCATCGGGTGGTGCGCGCCGACGGCGGCCTGTCGGGCTATCGCTGGGGCGTCGAGCGCAAGGCCGCCCTGCTGGCGCGCGAGGCGGCGTGAGTCCCGACTGGAAGCGGATCGCCGCCGAACTGGACGCCCGCGGCTGGGCCCTGACCGGCCCGATGTTCACCCCGCAGGCCTGCGCCGACCTGACGGCGCTCTATGCGCGGCCTGAGCTGTTCCGCAGCAAGGTGGTCATGGCTCGGCACGGCTTTGGCAAGGGCGAGTACCAGTATTTCGCCTATCCCCTGCCCCCGCCGATCCAGACCCTGCGGATGAGCCTCTATCCGCCCCTGGCCTGGATCGCCAATCGCTGGGCGCAGCGGCTGGGCGAGGAACGGCGCTTTCCCGAAACCCTGGACGAGATGCTGACCCGCTGCCGCGAAGCGGGCCAGGTGCGGCCCACCCCGCTGATGCTGACCTACGGCCCGGGCGACTATAACTGCCTGCACCAGGACCTGTATGGCGAGCAGGTCTTCCCGCTGCAGGCCGCCTTCCTGCTGGACGAGCCCGGCCGCGACTTCGAGGGCGGCGAGTTTGTGCTGGTCGAACAGAGACCCCGCCAACAATCCGCCCCGCAGGTCGTGCCCCTGCGCCAGGGCGAAGGCGTGATCTTCGCGGTCCGCGAGCGGCCGGCCGAAGGCGCGCGCGGCGTCCATCGGCGGATATTGCGCCATGGTGTCAGCGAGATCCGCTCAGGCCGCAGGCGCACCCTGGGCGTGATCTTCCACGATGCGACGTGAGCCTCAGCCCAGCGGCGACACTCCGAAGAAGATCCGGTGGAGGAACAGCACGAACAGGACATAGAGCGCCGTCCCCGCCACCACCATGATCAGGTCAGCCAGCGGCTTGGTCGCGACAGGCGGCGGCGCGTTGCGGAGCAGCACCGAGATCAGGTCGATCACACCATAGGCCAGGAAGCTGCCGAACAGCAGCACCGAGGCCAGGTCGCCATTGGCCGCCAGGTGCCCCGCCGACCACAGGATGACGCCGATCAGCATCGGATGGCGCACCATCGCCTTGATGCGTCCGACCGGACCGTTGGAGCCGGCCAGCAGGATGAAGGCGGGCAGCATCAGACCCATGGCGGCATGCCGACCCCAGGCCGGTGGGTCATAAAGCTGCGGGGCCATCAGCCGGTATTGCATCCAGCCCCAGATGATCAGACCAAGCCCTACCGCCGCGACCAGAGCATAGAGCCCCTTCCATCGACCGGGGTTGGCCGCAACCTGGGCGTCGCGGAATGGGCCAGCGACGATGCGCATGCTGTGAATGCCGAAAAACAGCACCAGTCCCAGGATCAGAATCGCCATCAGGCCCTCATCAGCTTCGGCGGGAGCATAGTCACAGAACACCGATCGGCGAAAGTGCGACCTCTTGCAAAGCGCGCGCGGTGACGACACCTGAGCCTTCCAGCGTTGACGCCCCTGCTCCCGACCGGTACCGCCGCCCCCATGATGGATTTTCCAGACCGCCTCTCGGCTCTCCGCGACCGCTACGACATCGTGCTTTGCGACGTCTGGGGCGTGATCCACAACGGCGTCCAGAGCTTTCCGGAGGCCTGCGAGGCCCTGGTGCAATGGGGCGCCCAGGTTGGGCCCGTGGTGCTGATCTCCAACGCGCCGCGCCCGTCGCATGATGTGGTCTCGCAACTGGACAGCCTGGGCGTGCCGCGCGCGGCCTGGAGCGGCTTTGTCACCTCCGGCGACGCCACCCGCGCCCTGCTGGAGGCCCGCGCGCCGGGCAAGGTCTGGCGGATCGGCCCGGATCGCGACGCGCCCCTCTATGCCGGCCTTGATCTTGACCTCAGCGCCTCCTGCGAGGACGCCGACTTCATCGGCTGCACCGGTCTGTTCGACGACGAGACCGAGGTCCCTGAGGACTATCGTGATCGCCTGGCGATCGCCGCCAAGCGCGGCCTGACCTTCATCTGCGCCAATCCCGACCGGGTGGTGCAGCGCGGCGACAAGCTGATCTTCTGCGCCGGCGCCCTGGCCGACCTTTACGAAAGCCTGGGCGGCGAGGTGATCATGGCCGGCAAGCCCTTCGCGCCGATCTATGACCTGGCCATAGCGGAAGCCGAGAAACTGACCGGCAAGCCCGTCGACCGCGACCGCGTGCTCTGCATCGGCGACGGCGTGATCACCGATGTGCTGGGCGCCGAGAACCAGAAACTGGCCTGCCTGTTCATCGCCAAGGGCATCCATGGCGAGAAGGCCATCGGCCCGGATGGCCTGCTGAACCCCGAGGCCGTGCTGGCCCTGCTGGCCGCCGACAAGGTCGGGGCCACGCACGCCGTGGGCGATCTGGTCTGGTGAATTGAGGATCAGCGGTTAGATTGCGCTGCAACGCACAATAAGAACCGCAGGGGAACGCGTCATGCAGGGTTTGTTTCTTGAAGAGCTCAGCGTCGGCCAGAGCGCCGATCTGGTTCGCACCGTCGGCGAGGCCGACATCATCGCCTTCGCCGCCGTGACGGGCGACAACAACCCCGTCCATCTCGACGCCGAGTTCGCGGCGACCACCAGCTTTGGCGAACGGATCGCCCACGGCATGCTGTCGGCCGGCTACATCTCGGCCGTGATCGGCACCACCCTGCCCGGCCCCGGCGCGATCTATCTGTCGCAGTCGCTGCGCTTCAAGCGCCCGGTCAAGATCGGCGACGAAGTCACCGCCCGCGCCACCATCACCGAGATCGACGAGGCCAAGGCCCGCGTCACCCTGGCCACGGTCTGTCTGGTCAACGGCAAGCCGGTGGTCGAGGGCGAGGCCCTGATCATGGTTCCGCGCAAGGCCGTCTGATGACGCTGAAAATCGTTCACGGCTGGAAGGACCTTTCGTCCGAAGAGCGCGGCGCGGCCGTGGCGCTGGGCAATTTCGACGGCGTGCATCGCGGCCACCAGCAGGTGATCGCCGAGGCCGCCAGGGCGGCCCTGGCCCTGAAGGCGCCGCTGGGCGTGGTCACCTTCGACCCGCACCCGCGACGGCTGTTTCGTCCCTCCGAGCCGGCCTTCCGCCTGATGACCATCGAGCAGCAGGCCCGCGTGCTGGCCGGCATGGGCGTGGACATCCTGTATCTGCTGCCGTTCGACTTCCAGATGGCCAGCTTCTCGGACAAGGAGTTCGTCGAGCAGGTTCTGGTCGAGGGCCTGGGTGTGAAGCACGTGGCCGCCGGCTTCGACATCTCGTTCGGCAAGGGCCGCACCGGCAGCCCCGAGGGGATGAAGGCCTATGGCGTCCAGCACGGCTTTGGCGTCTCGATCGCCGAGCCTGTCGCGGGCAAGGCCGGCGACAAGTTCTCGTCGACCAGCGTGCGCGACGCCCTGCGCGACGGCCATCCGGAGACTGCGGCGCGGATTCTGGGCCGCCCCTTCGCCATCGAAGGCGTGGTCCGGCGCGGCCAGCAACTGGGCCGCCAGCTGGGCTTCCCCACCGCCAATGTCGAGATCATCGACTATGTGGTGCCAAGACTCGGCGTCTACGCCACCCGCACCCGCCTCCCCGACGGCCGCGCCGTGCCCGGCGTCGCCAATCTGGGCAACAATCCCACCACCGGCACGGTCGAGACGCGTCTGGAAACCTGGCTGTTCGACTTCGATGAGGACCTTTACGGCCAGGTCATCGAAACCCAGCTGATCGCGTTTTTGCGGCCCGAACAGAAGTTCGACAGCATCGAGCTGATGGTCGAGCAGATCCGCCGCGATGAAGCCCAGGCCCGAGCGATCGTGGCGCCGGGGTTTTAGCGGTCGACACCGAACGCCCCCTCCGTCACGTCGCTTCGCGCCGCGCCACCTCCCCCGCACGCTTCGCTACGGGGCAGGAGAAGAACAGCCTACCCCTCCTGCCCCGTGAAACGGGGGAGGTGGCGCGATGCGAATACGCATCGTGACGGAGGGGGCGTCCGGTGGCGCCGGTTCGCCCAACCGGCGATCCCCCTATCCCTGGCCGGAGCTTCGCTGTTAACCTCCATTAACCACCACGGGGGCGGGATGTTGAAAGCGCGCAAGTACGAGCATTTCGCCAGGGCGCGCCGCCCGGCACCCAAGCGCCGTCACGAGATTCTGTCCTATCCGAACGACGCCCAGTTCGTGTTCGACACCGGCAAGGCCATCGAGGTCGAGGGCGGCTATTGCGCCCTGCCCAATGGCGACCTGCTGGACGCCTATTCCAACGCCGTGGTCCGGGCGGTCGAGGTCGTGGGGCCTGCTGTGGTCCGCGTGCATCCGATGCTGGAAGACCCGCGCATGCAGGGCATCGGCTCGGGCTTCGCCTTCGCGCCGGGCGGGCTGATCCTGACCAACAGCCACGTGGTGCAGGGGGCCACCCGCTACGTGGTCATCACCGCCGAGGGCCGCAGCCTGACAGCGCGCTGCGTGGGCGATGATCCCGACACCGATCTGGCCATCCTCAAGGTCGACCAGAACATCGACATTCCGATCGCCAGGCTGGGCGATTCCAAGAAGCTGCGACGCGGCCAACTGGTGATCGCCATCGGCGCGCCGCTGGGCTTTGAGGCCACGGTGACCACCGGCGTGGTCTCGGCCCTGGGTCGCAGCCTGCGCGGCGAGCGCGGCCGACTGATCGAGGACCTGATCCAGACCGACGCCGCCCTCAATCCGGGCAACAGCGGCGGGCCGCTGGTCAATTCCGCCGGCGAGGTAGTGGGCATCGCCACCGCCGTGATCGCCGGCTATCAGGGCCTGTGCTTCGCGGTGGCGGTCAACACCGCCACCTATGTGATCCAGGAACTGCTGGACCACGGCTTCGTGCGGCGCGGCTCGATCGGGCTGATCGCCCAGCAGGCCCCCATCCCCGCCGGCCTGGCCCGCGCCACGGGCGTCACCCAGCCCTATGCGGTGTTCGTCGCCCATGTCGACGCCGGTGGCCCCGCGGCCAAGGCCGGGGTCAAGGAAGGCGACCTGCTGATCCAGGCCGGCGACCAGATCCTGACCGGCCTGGACGACCTGCTGCGGGCCCTGGACCACCACGCCATCAACAAGCCGACGCTGTTCACCCTGATCCGCGAGGGCCGGCTGATGACGGTGTCGATCACGCCGAAGGTGAGGAAGCGGGGGTAGGGGCGGCTTTTTCATCCGCTCTCCCCGGCGAAAGCCGGGGCCCAGATCGAACCCGGGTAGGTGGCAGATCGTTGCACCGGCGGAAGGCGCATCACCCCAGACTCATAGGCTGTATCTGGGCCCCGGCTTTCGCCGGGGAGAGCGGGGATACAAAGGTCAGGTCGCGACCCGCGTTCCAGATCCGGGATGACAAGAGTTTAGAGCTTGCGGGTTTGCCCCTTCCGCAACCCTCTGCTATCCCCCAGCCCATGACTTTCGTTCGGAAACCTTCGCGAATTATCCGCCCGGCGTAACGCTGGACGCAGGTTCGAGCGCGCGCCGGGATCAAGACCCGCACCCCTTTTCCGAACTTCCCAGCTGGATAGCTCTCCCATGGCCGACGACGCCACGCCCGCCCGCGACTATCGCGAAACCGTCTTCCTTCCCGACACCCCGTTCCCGATGCGCGGGGGCCTGCCCAAGAAGGAGCCCGAGATCCTCGAGGGCTGGGCGGCCCTCTCCGACAAGGGCCTGTACGGCGCCGTCCGCGCCAAGCGTCAGGCCGACGGCGCCCCGCTGTTCGTGTTCCACGACGGCCCGCCCTATGCCAATGGCCCGATCCACATCGGCCACGCCCTGAACAAGACGCTGAAGGACTTCGTGGTCCGTTCGCGCTTCGCGCTGGGCTATGATGTCGACTATGTGCCCGGCTGGGACTGCCACGGCCTGCCGATCGAGTGGAAGATCGAGGAAGAGTTCCGCGCCAAGGGCCGCCGCAAGGACGAGGTCCCGGCCGAGGAATTCCGCAAGCGCTGCCGCGAATATGCCGGCGGCTGGATCGAGGCCCAGAAGGTGGAGTTCCAGCGCCTGGGCATCCTGGGCGACTGGTGGAACCGCTACGCGACCATGGACTTCACGTCCGAGGCCACGATCGTCGCCGAGTTCCACAAGTTCGCCGCCTCAGGCCAGCTCTATCGCGGCTCCAAGCCGGTGATGTGGAGCCCGGTCGAGCGCACGGCCCTGGCCGACGCCGAGATCGAGTACCACGACCATGTTTCGCCGACGGTGTGGGTGAAGTTCCCGGTCAAGGTCTATGACGAGGAGCACTATGCGCTGTCGGGCAACGCCGCCGGCGACAACGTCTTCCGCCTGCCGCCCAACGACGCCAGCGTCGTGATCTGGACCACCACCCCGTGGACCATCCCGGCCAACCGCGCCATCAGCTTCAACCCCAAGGTCGAGTACGGCCTGTATGAGGTGGAAGCCCTGGAGGAGAACCTTGAGTTCGCCCCGTGGTCGAAGGTCGGCGATCGCCTGATCGTGGCCGACAAGCTGGCCGAGGACGTGCGCAAGGCCGCCAAGGTGGCCCAGTGGCGTCGCGCCGAGCCCGTCGATCCAACGGGTCTCGTCTGCGCCCACCCGCTGGCCCAGTTCGACGACGGCTTTGCCTTCGAGGTGCCGCTGCTGGCCGGCGACCACGTGACCGACGACGCCGGCACCGGCTTTGTCCATACCGCCCCCGGCCACGGCGCCGACGACTATCTGGTCTGGCTGAAGAGCGGCTACAGCCTCGATTCCATCCCCGACACCGTCGACCCCGACGGCGCCTATTTCCCGCATGTGCCGCTGTTCGCGGGCCTGAAGGTCATCGAGACCGAAGGCAAGAAGGCCGGCAAGTTCGGCCCCGCCAACGGCGCGGTCATGGACAAGCTGATCGAGGCCGGAAACCTGCTGGCGCGCGGCCGCGTCGAGCACAGCTATCCGCACAGCTGGCGCTCGAAGGCCCCGATCATCTTCCGCAACACCCCGCAGTGGTTCATCCGCATGGATCAACCGCTGGAGAGCGGCAAGACCCTGCGCGAGACCGCCATCCAGGCCATCGCCGACACCGCCTTCCACCCCGACGGCGGCCGCAACCGCATCGGTTCGATGGTCGAGAGCCGCCCCGACTGGCTGGTCAGCCGCCAGCGCGCCTGGGGCACGCCGCTGGCGATGTTCGTCGACAAGGACAGCGGCCAGCCGCTGATGGACGAGGCCGTCAACGCCCGCAT
The DNA here is from genome assembly GCF_048541895.1 of Caulobacter sp. ErkDOM-E. GTDB lineage: Bacteria > Pseudomonadota > Alphaproteobacteria > Caulobacterales > Caulobacteraceae > Caulobacter. The sequence continues at coordinate 3,477,790 of NZ_CP183331.1, forward strand.
CCTGGCGGCCATCCGCGAGGGCGGCGCCGACGCCTGGTTCCTGCGTCCCGACGCCGAGTTCCTGGGGCAGGCCTATGACCCCGCCCAGTACGAAAAGGTCGGCGACATCCTCGACGTCTGGTTCGATAGCGGCTGCACCCACGCCTTCACGATCGAGGGCCGGGCCGACAGCCACTGGCCGGCCGACCTCTATCTGGAAGGCTCCGATCAGCATCGCGGCTGGTTCCAGTCCAGCTTGCTTGAAGGCTGCGGCACCCGCGGCCGCGCGCCCTACAAGGCGGTTCTCACCCACGGGTTCACCCAGGATGAGAACGGCGAGAAGATGTCCAAGTCCAAGGGCAACACCATCGAGCCGCAGACCGTCACCAAGGAAAGCGGCGCCGAGATCCTGCGGCTGTGGACGGCGATGGTCGACTATTCGGAAGACCAGCGGATCGGCAAGACCATCCTGGCCACCACCACCGACGCCTATCGCAAGCTGCGCAACACCACCCGCTACCTGCTGGGCGCCCTGGCCGGCTTCGACGAGGCCGAGCGGGTGACCAACTACGACGACTTCCCGCCGCTGGAGAAGTTCATCCTGCACCGCCTGTGGGAACTGGATGGCCAGGTCCGCGCCGCCTACGAGACCTATCGCTTCAGCGACGTGACCCGGCCGCTGATCGAGTTCTGCCAGGGCGATCTCTCGACCCTGTTCTTCGACATCCGCAAGGACAGCCTCTACTGCGACAAGCCGACGGAACTGCGCCGCCGGGCCTATCGCACCGTGCTGGACTATGTGTTCGAGCGCCTGACCATCTGGCTCTCGCCCCTGACCAGCTTCACCATGGAAGAGGCGTGGATGACGCGCTTCCCCGAGGCGGGCTCCAACAGCCTGCGGGTGATCCCGGAAACGCCGGCGGCATGGCGCAACGACGCCGAAGCCGCCCGCTGGGCCAAGGTCGAGACGGTGATGTCGGTGGTGACCGGGGCCCTGGAAGTCGAGCGCCGCGAAAAGCGCATCGGCTCGGCGCTGGAGGCTGCGCCGGTGGTGCATGTCGCCGACGCCGACTTGCTGGCCGCCTTCGACGGCCTCGACGCCGCCGAGGTGTTCCGCACCAGCGCCGCGACCCTGATCGCCGGCGACGGCGGGGCGTTCACGACCGACGAGGTCAAGGGCGTGTCTGTGGATCCGGCTCAGGCCGAGGGTCACAAATGCGCCCGCTCGTGGCGTATCCTGCCCGAGGTCGGAACCGATCCGCGCTATCCGGAGCTTAGCCTTCGCGATGCTGAGGCCGTGGCGTGGTGGGATAGCCAGAAGGGGTGACCCCCTTCCCCCTTGATGGGGGAAGGGTTGGGGATGGGGGTGGCGCGGCGGCTAGACTGGATCGGTCCCCGCCAAGTTTCCGCCGCCGCATCACCCCCACCCTGCCCTCCCCCATCAAGGGGGAGGGTTGATACCTTTGCTGACGCGCCTTTTGGGGGCTGAAGAAAACAATGCTGAACATCACCCGCCACGGCTGGATCGCCTACGCCATCGCCGTCACCACCGTGGCGCTCGACCAGGCGTCCAAGCTGTGGATCCTGCATGGTCTGGACCTGCAGGCCCGGGGCACGCTGCCCCTGCCCGGTCCGCTGGACCTGACCATGGTCTGGAACCGGGGCATGAGCTTTGGCCTGCTGAACGGCCACGGCGAATGGAGCCGCTGGCTGCTGACCGGCTTTTCGGCTGTCGTGGTGGTGGCCCTGGCGATCTGGGCGCGCAAGGCGGTCAGGCCGCTGATGGCCATCGGCCTGGGGCTGATCATCGGCGGCGCCATCGGCAACAACCTGATCGATCGCATCGTCTATGGCGCGGTCGCCGACTTCATCGACGTGCGCGACCTCTATTTCCCGTGGATCTTCAACATCGCCGACGCCGGCATCTCGGTCGGCGTGGCCTTCCTGCTGCTCGACAGTTTCCTGACGGGCGAGGACAAGCTGGCCCATCCGACCGAATAAGGCCGCAATCGCAAGAGACATTGGCGCCCGCGCGCCGATGTCGTATCGAGAGCGCTCGAAATTTTGGCCCGCACGGGCCCGCTGGAGCATCGGTTCATGAGTTTCAATCGGGTTGCGACCCTGAGCGTTCTGGCCGCCGTGGCCGCCACGGGCCTCGCCGGTTGCCAATCAGCCTCCAAGGCGCTCGGCATGAGCAAGGTGGTCCCCGACGAATTCCGCGTCGTCACCAAGGCTCCGCTGGTGGTTCCGCCCGACTACGCCCTGCGCCCGCCGGCCCCCGGCGAGCCCCGCCCGCAGGAACTGCAGCCCGAAAGCGCCGCCCGTCAGGCCCTGATCGGCCAGAGCATGGCCGCCGGCCGCTCGGACGGTGAAAAGCTGCTGGTCGCCCGCGCCGGCGTCGAGAAGGCCGACCCGCTGATCCGCTTCGTCGTCGACGACGAGACCGGCGACCTGGCCCACAAGGACGAGAGCTTCGCCTCCAAGGTGATGTTCTGGAAAAAGGACAAGGCGGCCGAAGTGGCCTCCACCGCGACCGAAACCGGCGCCAACGCCCCGTTGGTGGTCGACGCCAGCGCCGAGGAAGCCCGCCTCAAGGCCCTGATGGGCCCCGGCAAGGTGGTGATCAGCCGCGACAAGCAGACCCGGATCAAGCTGCCGGGCCTGTAGGCTTTAGCGACATCCGAAAATTCGACGGCCCGGCGGCGAAAGCTTCCGGGCCGTTTTTTGTTCACGCTCACAAAAACCCGCTCTTCCCGGCGAAGGCCGGGACCCAGATTCAGCCTGAGCGTCTGGGGATGACGCGCCTTCTGCCTTTGCCAAATTGACGAACTCACGGGGTTCGATCTGGGCCCCGGCTTTCGCCGGGGAGAGCGGCGTGGATCAATCCCCCGGCGTTTTCACCGTGAAGCCCCTAGCCCGCATGCGGTCTAGCAGGCCGTTCTGGGCCACCAGGCCGCGAATCGAGAACAGGGCCACGGCGTGTCCGGGCGTCTTCATCGCCTGGGTCAGGGCCTCGACCTCGTCGTCCATGGCCCGCTGTTCCAGCTCGACCATGCCCGGCAGGCTGCGGATGCAGCGCTGGAAATTGCGTGGGCCGGCAACGGCCTCGCGCACGTCGCCCCGCGCCCACGCGGCGGCGGCCGAGCGGGTCGCAGCGGTTCCGGCCTCGGCCTCGCTCAGCACGCCCTCCAGGCACAACTGCCCCGCCTCGTCGGAGTGATCGCGCACCGCCGCCTTCATCACCGGCATGGCCTTGTAGGTCCCGGCGGGCCTGGCCTTCACCCGATGCTTGCGCGCCAGCTTGCCGACCGTGCGCTCGGGTTCGCCCGAGTCCAGCCTGGTGGTCTTCTGATAGTCCATGGCGATCATGATCCCGGCGCCGAGCGGGCTCCATTCGCGATAGGCCTCGGGCTTCTTGCCCAGCTGGGCGCGAACCTTCGCCAGCCGCGGCGCGAGTTCTGGCGTGGCGGCGTCCAGCGGCTGGTCGGATTTCAGCTTGCCGCGCAGCTTCAGCATGGCGGGGATGTCGGTCACGCCCGCCCGGCCGACCGGCGGCAGGATCAGGGCGAAGGCGCCGTCCAGCCGACGGTCCAGCACCGACGTATCCCAGGTCGCGCCCTTGGGCAGCGAGGCCAGGGTCCCCAGCATGTAGATCGTGGTGTCGCCGTCGGAGATCCGCCACCAGGCCGGCCCGGGCAGCTTGGCGTTGACCACCAGCGCCTCGACCAGATTGGCCTCGGGGTCTTCAGGAACCTGACCGTTGGCAGACGTGGCTTGAACGGCCAGCGCAGCAAGGGCGGAGACCGCGATCAGACCGGAGCGTTTCATGCAGGTTCCACAAGGTTTCAACAGCGCCATGACCATGATGCGATCCTTGCGGCCAAAGCTTGGCCTTGCGCGGTCAAATCCTTGTCATCCCAGCCCAGGCAGGGACTGCCAGACGCGCGGCGCCCAGGCGTCGATCCCGGTGGAATCGCTCTAATGTAATCAGCCGTCCGAAAGTCCGACCATGCCGATCCGCCGCCTGCCGCCCGAGACCGTCAACCGCATCGCCGCCGGCGAGGTGGTGGAACGGCCCGCGAGCGCCATCAAGGAACTGGTCGACAACGCCATCGACGCCGGGGCCAGCCATATCGAGGTGGAAGCCCATGGCGGCGGCCTGACCCGCATCCTGGTGGCCGATGACGGCATGGGCCTGTCGGCGGAGGAACTGCCCGTCGCCATCGAGCGCCACGCCACCTCGAAACTGGCCCCCGACGCCGACGGTCTGTGGGACCTGCTGCGCATCCACACCATGGGTTTCCGGGGCGAAGCCCTGCCCTCGATCGGTTCGGTGGCGCGGCTGTCGATCGCTTCCCGCGCCAAGGGCGAGAAGGACGCCTTCTCGATCCTGGTCGAGGGCGGTCAGGTCGGCGATGTGGCCCCCGCCGCCTTTCCCGGCCCGCACGGCGCGCGGATCGAGGTACGCGACCTGTTCTACGCCACCCCCGCCCGGCTGAAGTTCATGAAGTCGGAACGCGCCGAGGCCCTGGCCATCACCGAGGAGATCAAACGCCAGGCCATGGCCCATGAGGCGGTCGGCTTCTCGCTGGACATCGACGGGCGCCGCATCCTGCGCCTGCCGCCCGAGCATCCGGGACCGCAGGGCCGTCTGGCCCGTCTGGCCGCCGTGCTGGGCCGCGACTTCCAGGACAACGCCATCGAGATCGACCAGACCCGCGACGGCGTGCGCCTGACCGGCTTTGCGGGCCTGCCGACCTACAACCGCGGCAACGCGGCCCATCAGTACCTGTTCGTCAACGGCCGCCCGGTGCGCGACCGGCTGCTGCAGGGTGCCCTGCGCGCCGCCTATGCCGATTTCCTGGCCCGCGACCGCCACCCGACGGCGGCGCTCTATGTGTCGCTCGACACCGCCGAGGTCGACGTCAACGTCCACCCCGCCAAGGCCGAGGTGCGGTTCCGCGATCCGGCCCTGGTGCGCGGCCTGATCGTCGGGGCGCTGCGCCATGCCCTGGCCGGGGCCGGGCACCGGGCCTCGACCACGGTGGCGACGGCGGCTCTGGACAGCATCCGCGCCCAAGGGGGCTCGCCGTTCCAGTTCCGCGCCGATCCTTCCCCCGCCGGCTTCTCGGCCTGGCGCGAGGGCGGCTGGGCGCCGCCGCGACCCCAGGGGCTGCCGGGCCTGTCGGACGTCTCGGCGCGGGTCGAGCCGGGGTTCGGCGACGTGCTGGGCCAGGCCTATGACGCCATCCAGAACGGCGACGCGGCGCAAAGTTATCCACAGGCCGGCGACTATGCCAACGCGCCGTTCGATCCCGTCGACTTCCCGCTGGGCGCGGCCCGGGCCCAGGTGCACGAGACCTATATCGTCGCCCAGACCCGCGACGGCATGGTCATCGTCGACCAGCACGCCGCCCACGAGCGCCTGGTCTATGAGCGCATGAAGGGCGAGATGGAGTCCGGCGGCGTCGCTCGCCAGACCCTGCTGCTGCCCGAGGTGGTGGACCTGGACCCCGCCGAGGCCGAGCGCATCCTGGCCCGCGCCGAGGAACTGGCGGCCCTGGGCCTGGTGATCGAAAGCTTTGGCCCCGGCGCAGTGCTGGTGCGCGAAACCCCGGCCCTGCTGGGCAAGACCGACGCCGCCGGCCTGGTGCGCGACATCGCCGACGACCTGGCCGAGAACGGTCAGGCCCTGGCCCTGAAGGAGCGGCTGGAAGCAGTGTGCTCGACCATGGCCTGCCACGGCAGCGTCCGCGCCGGCCGCCGGCTGAACGGCGCCGAGATGAACGCCCTGCTGCGCGAGATGGAGGCCACGCCCCATTCGGGCCAGTGCAACCACGGCCGCCCGACCTATGTGGAGCTGAAACTCGCCGATATCGAGCGGCTGTTCGGTCGGCGGTAGCTGGGCGCGGCTTGCGGTCCTGTCAGGGCTGCAAGCGGGCGATGCCGGCATCGGCGCACAGGGCGATCACCTGCTCATAACGCCTGTAGCGCGCCTGGCCTATGATCAGCGGGTTGGGGCCGCTCGGCGCGACCGCATGCTGCTGCATCCGCTTGAGGCTGTCATCGACAAACGGATGGTTGCTGAGCTCGATATCGGCGCCCGCCGCCGCCGCGAATGCGGCGAAATGATCCAGCGACGCCCGATAGGTTTTCAGCGCCTCCAGGGTGCGGGGCAGTCCCGTGCCGCCTTGCATGGCCAGCACGTGTGGCACGCCCTTGTCCGTCGCGGGGATGATCAGCGACAGGGTGCCGGGCGTATGTCCGGGCGTCAGGACAAGGGTGATCGTCGTGTCGCCCAGCACCAGTTTCTGACCATCGACGGCGACCATGTCCCGGGCGGGCGGCGGGGAAAACGGCCCCTTCGCTCCAGGCTCTTCCATCATCTTCCAGTCGGCTTCCGAGGCGATCAGATGCGGCGCGAAGTGTTCCTTGAGGTACTGGGCGCCGCCGTAGTGGTCCCCGTGGGCGTGGGTGATGACCAGATACTTGATCTGGGCGGGATCCAGCCCCAGCTTGCGAAGCCCCGGGACCAGGACCTTCTCGGCCTCTTCGGCGCTGTTGAGCGAGTCGATCAGGATGATCCCGTCGCTGGTTTTGATCGCATAGGCGCCGACGCTATTGAGCCCGACAAAATAGAGATTGTCGAAAATCTGCAGGGGCTCGGGCGCCGCGCTGGACTGCAGAAGGCCTGTGGACGCCCCTACCCCGCACTGCAGCTTGGCGGTCGTGACAAAATAGTCGTCACCAGCGACGGCCATAGCCTTGTCGATGATCGCGGTGACTTCAGGCGTATCCGGCTTGGCCGGCCCCTTGGGCATCGGCTGGGCGGCCAACAGGCCCGGTAGCGCAGCCGAGGCAAGCAGCGCAGCCAGGCGGGCGCCATGGCGATGACTTTTCATTGGGCCGTCCTTTTGATGATCCGCTTCAACGAAACGGGGACTCAAAAGGTTGCAGCCAAGTCTGGGCAATCCGTCCCGATCCGCCCCAGTCCCCTTTTACCGACAGGCCGACGGGAGGGCGATCGAGGCGTCAGGCGGCCTGTTGTCAGACCGGTTCGCAGAAATAGCGGTAGCGGGCGCTCGACCCCGCCGAGCCGTCGGAACGCTGGGCCACATAGAGTATGAACAGCCAGTCGGCGTCCTCAAGGCTCAGCCCCATGGTCGCGGCGATCCAGGCCGGCGTCGGCTCGAACTCCAGGGCGTGGTCATTGTGCGCCCGATCCTCGATGTGCGCCGGGTGATGTTCGCCGCGCATGACCTAGCCCCATGACGGGAAGGGATCGGGCAGTTTGCTCCAGCCCTTGGGGCCGAAGCCGAAAACCAGGTCCGACAGCAGGCAGTCGTCAAAGCCCTTCTTCAGAGCGGCCTGATCCATATCGATACCGATCAGCACAATCTCCTGGCGGCGGTCGCCATGTGGAGCTTTCCAGACCTTTTCGATGGTCGTCCGCCAGGCCGGATCGTCGGGCCACTGGTCCTGGGGAGCGGTGGCCCACCAGCGGCCATGCGGGCCATGCTGGGTGACCGCCCCGGCCTGACTCCAGCCGCCAACCCGGTCATAGCGCGTGGCCAGCCAGAAGAAGCCCTTGGAGCGGATCACCCCGGGCCATTCGCGCTCCAGCCAGACCTTCAACTTCTGGGGATGGAAGGGCCTGGAGGCGCGATAGACGAAGTGGCTGACGCCATATTCCTCGGTCTCGGGCAGGACCTCGCCCATGAGGGCCTTTTGCCAGCCGGCGGCGCCCTCGGCCCGGGCATAGTCGAACAGGCGGGTGCCCATGACGTCGTCCAGCGCCACCGCCCCGCGTTCGGAGCGGATGATCCGGGCGCCCGGATTGAAGGTGGCGATGATCCCGGCCAGCCGTCCCAGATCCTCCGCCGAGACCAGATCGGTCTTGTTGAGCACGATGACGTCGGCGAACTCGATCTGCTCGACCAGCAGATCGACCACGGTGCGCACGTCGCCCTCGCCCGCCGTCTCGCCGCGCTGGGCCAGGCTGTCGCGCGAGGCGTAGTCGCGCAGGAAGTTGAAGGCGTCGACCACCGTGACCATGGTGTCCAGCCGCGCCACGTCCGACAGGCTCTGGTCGGCCTCGTCGCGGAAGTCGAAGGTGGCGGCGATCGGCATGGGCTCGGAAATGCCCGTCGACTCGATCAGCAGATAGTCAAAGCGTCGCTCGGCGGCCAGGCGGCGAACCTCCTGCAACAGGTCGTCGCGCAGGGTGCAGCAGATGCAGCCATTGGACATCTCCACCAGGGTCTCGTCGGTGCGTGACAGATCCGCGCCGCCCTCGGCCACCAGGGCGGCGTCGATATTGACCTCGCTCATGTCATTGACGATCACCGCGACCTTCTTGCCCTCGCGGTTGTGGAGGACATGGTTGAGCAGGGTGGTCTTGCCCGCCCCCAGGAAGCCCGAAAGCACGGTCACCGGCAGGCGGCGATCAATCCTTGACGTCTGGGACACGCGAACGCCTCTCGATGTTACAATGTAACACCAGTAGCCGAGGCGGGCGGCGCGGGCAATATGCTATGTTATGTTATAACGCACGCATCTCTTTGAGGAGACCCGATCCGTCTGCCCGAGAAGGACCGTCAGGCCGCGTCGCGGGCCTGCGCCAGCGGCGCGCCTTCGGCCTGGGCGACGGGCTTGTCGAGGAAGCCGGTGATGGCCGTGCCCTGCACCCGGGCGACGCCGCCCTGGCGGCAGGCGTCCAGTTCGTTGGCGCTGCTGACGCCGGCCACGCACTGGGCCACGCCCTTGCCGCGATAGACGCCCTGGCGCTCCACGAACTTCAGGATCTTGTTCAGGCGCTCGCGCTCGTCCTCGCCGGTCAGGGTCAAGGTTACGCTGTCGATCAGCTCGGGCGGCAGGTTGTGCACCGGGAAGGTCGGATCCACCACATTGAGGTCGAGGAAAGCGAAGCTGCCTTTCAGGAAGGCGCGGATCTGGCTGACCAGACCCAGAGAGGCCTCCCGCGGGGTGCCATAGACACTGGCGCCCAGGCGGGGCTGCAGGTCCAGCGGATAGCGCGACAGGCGGGTCTTGTAAGCGTCCTGGGCGTGCGGCGTGGTCAGGTTCCAGAAGCCGAACGGCACGTAGAAGTCGCCGAAAGGCGCGGTCTTGAGGGCGGTCTGAGCGTCGTTGAGGCAGCTGAGGTCACGGGTCAGGAGCGCCGAATCCGCCTCGGGGGGCGTCTCGGTGAGATCGGCGCGCAGGCCGATCATCGAGCCGACAAAGGCCTCGGTCGGCAGATCATAGAGACCCCACCAGCCGGTCTTGGATGGCGGCGAAGGCGGAGGCGGCGCCGGATTGGCCCGGGCGACCGGCGCAGGAGCCGGGGCCTGAGGCGCCCGCGTCTCGACCTGAACCGCAGCGGTCTCAGGCGCGGCGGCGGCCGCTGGAGCGACAGGCGGCGGCGTGATGGGAGCCGGCGGGGCGCCAGCCGCCGCCTTGGCCGCGAGGGCCTCCTCGCGCGTGCTGGGCACAGCGCGGATGGCTTCGGCCGTGATCACCTGAACACGACCGGCGGGGCCGCCATAGCCCTCGCCGGCCACCAGACCGGCCAGTTCAGCCTGGCTCAGGCTGGCGAATTTCAGGACCGCGCTCTCATTACCCTCGAAGGTCATCAAACAGACCTGACCACTCTTGCGGCCGGGGAACAGGCTGGCCTCAAGCTCGGCGGCCAGGGCCTGCATCTCGACGGGATCCAGTTGCGCGGCGCGGCTATCGGCCAGAACAAAGGCCAGGGGCGCCACGGCGCCGTAACGGCGCGGGGCGGTCCAGCGCGCCTTCAGATAGGCGTCCGCCGCCTCCTGGGCCCGCAAGGCCGGGAAGGCGTGATCGTCGATAAGCAGGCGCAAACAGGCGATCGCGGTCATGATCACTGACTTACCCGCGATTCATCGCCAATTGGTTAGGGAGACTAGTGTGCGAGAATTAACTCAACCCTTGGTTTTCAGCGGGTGGAGGAGCCTTTCTGAACGGCAAACCCGGATGCGGGAACGCCTGTTCCAGCAGGGGTTCGCTGAACGGAGCCGTGACAAAAGGTCCGCTCACCGAGGACAGTCGCAGCTCGCGACACAGGTCAAATTCGCGGCGTGATCGCACGCCTGTGACGCCTTGCCGCAGCTTTAGGTCGATATATTGCCGACGCGCAGACAGGAACCGCCGCAGGCTCAGCAGGCGCTGGAGTTCGTCGGCGCCTGACAATTGCAAGACCACGCCGTCGATCAGATTGGCCGGCACAGCCCGGACGTTGAACCCGGCATCTTCGATCCGAAGTTCGATTCGCTGGAACATCGGCCGCAGCAGATCGCGCAACGGCGCGATGGCCGAGAACGGCAGGTCGCGCGGCGTCTCATAGACCTGGGCGCTCAGCTGATCGACGACCGACGGGGACAGGGACGACAGCCTGGCCTGATAGGCCTCGCGCAGGCTGGCGCGGACCAGGCTCCACATCCGGAAATCGGTCTGCAAGCGCAGATCCGGCTGCTGCTCGAGAGCGGCGACGTTCGCATCCAGCATCGCCAGATCCGACTGCATATATTGGCTGTCGTCCGGGACCGTCTTTTCAGGCTCCCGCAGCATGAATTGCGACTGGCTGGCCTCGAAATACTCGGTGACGGGATTGTAGACACCGCGCCATCCCAGGCGCGGCCCGTCGAGAGGTCCAACGGCGGCCTGGGCGACGTTGCGCGGCGTCGAGCCCCAGGAGGCCAGTTCTTGCACCCCATCTCGCGTGACCACGCGGGTGCGCCCGACGGGCGGCGGTGGCTCTCCGCCCCGCATGGACAGCAGTTCGGCCTCGGGCAGGCATGCAAAGCGCAGCACCTGGGTCTCGTCGCCCTCATAGGTGAGCATGCACAGGTCTTCTCGGCCTTGAGTGCCGAACAGGCGCAGCTGAAGTTCGCTGGCGATCTGCTTGAGTTCCTCGCCATCCAGGAACTCGGCGTTAGGGTCGACCAGAACATAGGCCCCGGGCGCGACCTGGCCAAAACGCCGGGGCGGCGGCCAGCGGCTCTCAACATACAGCGCGGCGGTGCGATCGATCTTGCCCGGCGTAACGCCATCCGCAGACGCGTCTTGTGCGCCATGTTCAATGCAGATTCTCAAACACGCCATGCCACCCATGCAGCGAATACTTGCAGCATGACGGTTACCAACACCTTGGACCCGCCCCCAAATTGGGTATACGGGCGATCATTCAAGCCAAAGCTCGCTCGAAACCGTGAAGCATTGAGATGAGACTCATTGCTCGCAGCGAACTTTGATCTAGACGAACGTCTCCGTCAGCCGGAAGTCCAGCCGCTGCTTGACGCCGGGCCAATCGGCGTCGGTAATCGAGAACACGGCCGTGTCGCGCACGTGGCCCGTCCAGGTGATCTTGTGATTGCGCAGCACGCCGTCCTTGTCGGCGCCCAGCTTTGTGATGGCCGCCTGGCTGCGGGCGTTGCGGACATCGATCATGAACTCCACCCGGATGGCGCCGGCCGCGAAAGCGTGGCCCAGCATCAGGCGCTTGCTCTCCGGATTGATCGGGCCTGAGCGCGCGTCCGGATGCAGGAAGGTCGAGCCGACCTCCAGCCCCTTGTGCAGGCGGCGGATGTTCAGATAGCTGGATGTGCCCACCACCTTGCCGTCGGACAGCCGGCGGATGGCGAAGCCGATGCGCTCGCCGCGCTGGGTCTCGCCCTGCAGCGCGCCCCACCAGTCCTCGAAGCCCTCGCCGCAGCCGTTGGTCGACATGATTTCCCAGCTCTCGGGATCGCAGTCGATGGCGGCGCGCAATTCGTCGCGCAGGGTCCCGGGCAGGTCAGGCGTGATGGGTTCCAGCCGCACATGGCGGCCGTTGAGAGGAAGAATCTGGATGTTCATGGCGGGCATCTTGAAGGGCGCCGCCCCACGGCTGCAAGTCTGCTTGCCATCCCATCTTGCCGTCCGCGTCAGCCCGGTGCTACAACCACTTCAAACAAACGTTTGAAGACAGGGATTGGGAAGCGCCATGGATTTCGACATCTCCCCCACGCAGCGGCAATTCCTCGATCGCGTCACCGCGTTCATGGACGAGCACATCGTGCCGGCCATCCCGCGATACGAGGCCGAGATGAACGTCCTCGGCGCCGAGCGCTGGAAGGTCGTGCAGGTCGTCGAGGAACTGAAGGCCAAGGCCAAGGCGGCCGGGCTGTGGAACTTCTTCATGCCGCCGCACAGCGGCCAGACCCACGTCGACGACACCTTCGTCTTCGAGGGCGTGCAACTGACCAACCTGGAATACAGCCTGATCGCCGAGCAGCTCGGCAAGGTCGGCTTCGCGTCGGAAGTCTTCAACTGCTCGGCGCCTGACACCGGCAACATGGAAGTGCTGATGCGATACGGCACGCTGGAGCAGAAGGAGCGCTGGCTGCGCCCGCTGATGAACGGCGAGATCCGCAGCGCCTTCCTGATGACCGAGCCGGACGTGGCCTCGTCGGACGCCACCAATATCGAGACGCGCATCGAGCGCGACGGCGACCACTATGTGATCAACGGCCGCAAGTGGTGGTCCTCGGGCGTGGGCGATCCGCGCTGCAAGGTCGCCATCGTGATGGGCAAGACCGACCCGGACAACGCCAGCCGTCACGCCCAGCAGAGCCAGGTTCTGGTGCCGCTGGACGCCCCCGGTATCGAGATCGTCCGCATGCTGCCGGTGTTCGGCTATGACGACGCCCCGCACGGCCATGCCGAGGTGATCCTCAAGAACGTCCGCGTTCCCGTGGAAGACGCCTTGCTGCTGGGCGAAGGCCGCGGCTTCGAGATCGCCCAGGGCCGCCTTGGCCCCGGCCGTATCCACCACTGCATGCGCACCATCGGCACGGCGGAAGTCGCGCTGGAAAAGATGTGCAAGCGCCTGATGAGCCGCAAGGCGTTCGGCAAGTTCATCTCCGACCAGTCGGTGTGGGAAGAACGCGTCGCCGACGCCCGCATCGACATCGAGATGTGCCGCCTGCTGTGCCTGAAGGCCGCCGACATGATGGACAAGGCCGGCAACAAGTCGGCCCGTCTGGAAATCGCCATGATCAAGGTCGCGGCCCCGCGCCTGGCCCTGAAGATCATCGACGACGCCATCCAGGCCCACGGCGGCGGCGGCGTGACCACCGACTTCGGTCTCGCCAAGGCCTATGCCGGCATCCGCACCCTGCGCCTGGCCGACGGCCCGGATGAAGTGCACCAGCGCACCATCGCCCGCATGGAATACGGCAAGTACGGCGACCTGGTTTACAAGCAGAAGGCCGAGAAGGAAGCGGCCCTGCACGTTCCGGGTATTCGCTAGATCCTAAGAAGCCCTTCCCCCTTGATGGGGGAAGGGTTGGGATGGGGGTGACCGCTGAATCTCAGCCGCGACACGCTCGGCGATGTCGTATGGATACTCGTAAGCTTCGCGGTCCCTCACCCGCATGACCCTATAGCCCTGTGCAGTCAGCCACGTGTCGCGCTCGGCGTCTCGCAATTGCGCCTCGGGCAGGTCATGCCGACCACCATCCACTTCTATGACCAGTTTGGCTCCATGATGGGCGAAGTCGGCGACGTAGCGGCCGATCGGCGCTTGTCTGCGGATGTGTAGATTCAAGGCCCGCAAAGCTTCCCATAGCCTGCGCTCGCTGACCGTCATGTCGCGGCGAAGTCTGCGCGCCCGGCGGATCGCGCCAGGCGCGTGACTTGGCTTCGGCTTGTCGGACATGCCGCATCACCCCCATCCCCGGCCCTTCCCCCATCAAGGGGGAAGGGAGAATGTATCTCGACTTGAACAAACAGTGAACAATGATCGCAAAATTCGGGCGGACTGCAGCCTCGCGATCGCGGATAAACTCTGCATGACCCGCCCGCCACACCTCCGCCTCGACCGCCTCCCCTCGCCCCTGGACGAAATCCTGCTGGTCACCGACGAGACCGGCGCCGTGCGGGCGCTGGATTTTCACGACTACATGCCGCGCATGGGTCGACTGCTGCGCCTGCACTATGGCGACCTGCCTCCGGAGAACGGCGCCGCGCCGGCCGGTGTGCGCGCCGCGCTCAACGCCTATTTCGAAGGCGCTCTGGACGCCCTTTCCGCCATCGCGTGGGCGACCCACGGCACAGCCTTCCAGCGCGCGGTCTGGACCGCCCTGCTCAACATCCCGGCGGGAACGACCTCGACCTACGCCGCCCTCGCCACCCGGATCGGAAAGCCTGCGGCCACCCGGGCCGTGGGCGCGGCCAACGGCGCCAATCCCATCGCCGTCCTTGTGCCTTGCCACCGGCTGGTCGGCGCCACAGGCGCGCTCACCGGCTATGGCGGCGGCCTCGAGCGCAAGGCGTGGTTGCTAAGGCACGAGGGCGCGCGACCCTAAACGATCATCCCGCCGCGCAGGACGAGGCGACCGGGATTGAGAAACGGCAGCGCCAGGGTGGTCCCAATCAGCACCTCGAAGAGCAGACTGCCCAGATTGAACCGGCCGCCGGCCTTGTCGATCAGCAGCGAAGCGGCGCGACCCAGCGCGACACCGAACCAGGCCAGGGCCAGGGCGAAGGCCATCGCCGCGCCAATGCCCGGCTGGTAGCCCAGATAGAGGGCCGCCCCGGCATGCGACAGCACCAGCAGGCCGCCGAACGCCCGTCCCCCCGCCAGCAGTGGGGGCAGCGTGGCCTCCCCCTGGGCGAGGCCCGCCATGCCAAGCCCCTGGGCCGGCCTGGCCAGGGCGATGCCGCCCAGCGCGCCACCGATCACGCAGGCGATCACGGCCAGCAGCAGGGACAGGGCATAGCTCGACATGCGCGGGGCGCTCCTTGAGGTCGGTTCAGACGGGCGCCGCGGGCGCGGCGCCATGACAGACGGCCTCGATGTTGAACCCGTCCGGGTCCAGCACGAAAGCGCCGTAATAGTCTGGATGGTAATGAGGGCGAAGTCCGGGCGGACCGTTATCTCGTCCGCCCGCCGCCAGGGCGGCCGCATGGAAAGCGTCGACCTGGGCCGGGGTCTGGGCCCGAAACGCCACATGCACCTTGCCCTGCGCCGCATCCTGGCCGGCGATCCAGAAGAACGGCCGGGTATCGCCATAACCGGTGGACTGCACCCCGCCGGTGAACTCCGGCGGCACGGTGTAGAGCCGGGACAGGCCCAGCGGCGCCAGGGCCTTGTCATAGAAGGCCGCCGAGCGATCGAAATCCGCCACGCCCAGGGTGATATGGTCGATCATTTGACCAGCACCCTGAAGACCCGTCGGGTGTCGCCGGCCGTGTCGGGCATCCACGGCTGCTTGAGGGTGAAGGACAGCTCGGCCGTGCCGCGCCCCGTGGCCTGATAGGTGAAGATCGTCATGATCGCCCCGCCCGGCAGGGCGGCGTTGGTGGTCTGGCTGGAGCCGCCGCTCAGAACCGTGCCGTCCGCCTCCCGATCCAGGCGCCAGGAATAGCCCGTGCCGGCGTTTAGCGGCAGTTCGATCCGCAGCGCCTGCCCGGGAGCCAGCACGACCGGTCCAGCGTCCGAAACCGTCAGGGGACCAGGCGGCGGCGGCGGGGCGCTGACGCAACCGGCCACGAGGATCAGGCCCAGGCCCAGACTGGCCGCCAGGGCCGAGGATAGGAAACGTTTCATCAAGCCTGTCCTTACGCCTGTCCTGGCTGGCCGCCGAGGCGGCGCGGGGCATTTGGCGCGCCAGAATCGGAGGGCGCAATCCTTGACTCCGCCATCCCCCGGCACTACCTCCTGCCCGGCGCTGGCACTCACCGGGGGCGACTGCTAACAGCAGCGCTTCCCTCGCTGGCGATCCCTAATTCTAACCGTCCCGACGGAGAACATCCTATGAAATTTCGTCCCCTGGGCGACCGCGTCCTCGTGAAGCGCGTCGAAGAAGAAACCAAGACCAAGGGCGGGATCATCATCCCCGACACCGCCAAGGAAAAGCCGCAAGAAGGCGAAGTTGTCGCCGTCGGCCCCGGCGCCCGTAACGACAAGGGCGACGTTGTCGCTCTGGACGTGAAGGCTGGCGATCGCATCCTGTTCGGCAAGTGGTCGGGCACGGAAGTGAAGGTCGATGGTCAAGACCTGCTGATCATGAAGGAAAGCGACGTTCTGGGCGTGGTCGAGGCCTAAGTCCTCCTCCGTCCGAACGACTTTCCAACCCCCTATTTCTCTTTTGAAGGGCTCTCAACATGGCCGCTAAAGACGTTTATTTCTCCTCGGACGCCCGCGACAAGATGCTGCGCGGCGTCAACATCCTCGCCAATGCGGTGAAGGTGACCCTCGGCCCCAAGGGCCGCAATGTCGTGATCGAAAAGTCCTTCGGCGCCCCGCGCTCGACCAAGGACGGCGTCTCGGTCGCCAAGGAAATCGAACTGGCTGACCGCTTCGAGAACCTCGGCGCGCAGATGATCCGCGAAGTCGCCTCGAAGACCAATGACAAGGCCGGCGACGGCACCACCACCGCCACCGTCCTGGCTCAAGCCATCGTGCAAGAAGGCCTCAAGTCGGTTGCCGCCGGCATGAACCCGATGGACCTGAAGCGCGGCATCGACAAGGCCGTCGCCATCGTCGTCGCCGACATCAAGGCGTCGTCGAAGAAGGTCACGACCAACAACGAGATCGCCCAGGTCGGCACCATCTCGGCCAACGGCGACAAGGACGTTGGCGAAATGATCGCCAAGGCCATGGACAAGGTCGGCAACGAAGGCGTCATCACCGTCGAAGAAGCCAAGACCGCCGAGACTGAACTCGACGTCGTCGAAGGCATGCAGTTCGACCGCGGCTACCTGTCGCCCTACTTCATCACCAACCCCGACAAGATGGAAGTTCAGCTCGAAGAGCCGCTCATCCTGCTGTTCGAAAAGAAGCTCTCGTCGCTGCAGCCGCTGCTGCCGGTGCTGGAAGCCGTCGTTCAGTCGGGCCGTCCCCTGCTGATCATCGCCGAGGACGTCGAGGGCGAAGCCCTGGCCACCCTGGTGGTCAACAAGCTGCGTGGCGGCCTGCGCGTCGCCGCCGTCAAGGCTCCGGGCTTCGGCGATCGTCGCAAGGCGATGCTGGAAGACCTGGCCATCCTGACCGGCGCTCAAGTCGTGTCGGAAGACCTGGGCATCAAGCTCGAGAACGTTTCGCTCGAAATGCTCGGCAAGGCCAAGAAGGTCACGATCACCAAGGACGACACCACCATCGTCGACGGTATCGGTGAGAAGGACGCGATCGAAGCCCGTATCGCCCAGATCAAGCGCCAGATCGAAGACACCACGTCGGACTACGACAAGGAAAAGCTGCAAGAACGTCTGGCCAAGCTGGCCGGCGGTGTTGCCGTGATCCGCGTCGGCGGCTCGACCGAAGTCGAAGTGAAGGAAAAGAAGGACCGCGTCGACGACGCCCTCAACGCCACCCGCGCGGCCGTTGAAGAAGGCATCGTCCCCGGCGGCGGCGTCGCCCTGCTGAAGGCCTCCAAGGCCCTGGCTGGCCTGACCGGCGACAACGCCGACCAGACCGCCGGCATCGCGATCATCCGTCGCGCCCTGCAGGCCCCGATCCGTCAGATCGCCGAAAACGCCGGCGTTGAAGGCTCGATCGTGGTCGGCAAGGTTCTGGAAAGCGACTCGGCCACCTTCGGCTTCAACGCCCAGACCGAAATGTATGTCGACCTGATCGTGGACGGCGTCATCGACCCGGCCAAGGTTGTCCGCACCGCTCTGCAAGACGCCGCTTCGGTGGCCGGCCTGCTGATCACCACGGAAGCCGCGATCGTCGAAGCCCCCAAGAAGGCCTCGGCCGGCGGCCCTCCGGGCGGCGGCATGGGCGGCATGGGTGACATGGACTTCTAGTCCACGCGCTCAGCCTCCTGCTGAACAAGACGAAGGGCGGGACCGCAAGGTCCCGCCCTTTTTCTTTGGCGGGGCGGCAACGGGGCGGCGTTCATGGTCCCTCTCTCAAAGAGAGTGACAACACTGCGGTTCACCGGTTGACGCCGCCCCCGCGCGCGGCCAAGCAGCAGCCATGTTCCGCCAGCGCCCCGACGCCGATCTTCTTGTTCAAGGCTGGGTTGTCGGCGTGATGGTCGAGATCGCCGGCGAACGCGCGCCCGTCCGGCACTATTTCGGGGTCGGCAAGCCCGAGCGGGCCCGGGCTGAATGGGCGGCCGTCGATCTGGCCCTGGAAGCCGGCGCCGTGGCCTCCAGCCCTTATCGGGGCACGGAGCCGGTCGAGGCCATCCGCGAGATCGTGGCCTATCGGATGCGCGAACTGGGCCTCAAGCCCGGCGAGATCCGCGCGCTGGGCGACAAGTTCCCCCGCCGCTGGCTGCCGGTGCAGACCGAGTCCTAGTAGCGCTTGCCACCGCAACCGCCGCAACCCGAGCCGCCGCCCCCGACCGTGACGCGAACCGAACTCGACGCCGAAGCTGTGGCCGAAGCCGAGCTTCTGGCGGAACCGCCCGCCCAGCCGCCGCCGGATCCGCCGACCACGCCGCCATAATAGCCGCCGCCCCGTCCGCCGGAGGGACGTCCCACATAGCCGCCGCCGATATAGGGCGGCTCGACAGGATGGTCGGGAGCGATATCGACCGGCTGGGGCAGCCAGCCGCCGCCCAGGCCGTAGCGGGTGGAGAAGTTCTGGTTGCCGCCATAATAGGCCGCCCCGTCCCAGGAGCGGCTTTCCTGGCTCTCCTCGTAGCGAGCGCTTTCCGACTCGTAGGTTTCGTCGCTGATGATCACGCCGCCCGAGGCGCGGTGATCCTCGCGCCGGCGCTCATGGCGCGGGCCACAATCGCAGTCGCGCGCCACCTGGACCGGCCGCTCGACCACGCGGTCGATATAGACCGGCTTTTCGACAATGCGCTCGACCGGGACCTTGACGATCTTTTCGACCACGCGGTCGACGGGCCGATCCACATAGACCGGCTTCTCGACGATCTTTTCCACCACCTTGACCACCGGAACCTCGACGCGGCGCTCGACGATCTTTTCGACGACGCGATCCACCGGCCGGTCGATATAGACGGGCTTTTCGACGACGCGGTCGACATAGACCACCCTGGTCACGGGCTTGGGTCGCTTGGCGGGCGCCTTTTGAAGCGCGGCGGGATAGCCATCGGCCAGGGCCGGCGCGGCCAGGCTCGTCGCGGCCACGATCGAGCCGGCGAGCAAAAGGGTCCTGAACGGCGTCTTCATCGGGTTCGCACTCAAAAACACGTGCCGTTTCGGGACGGCGTCCCGCCGCGCCGCAACAACCGGGCCATGGCAACTGGACCTCAGGGCCTTGGCGCGGCCGCCGCCTTTTGCCATGGTCTCCCAAACAAGCGTTTGAGCGCGAAGTGGGGAAACGATGTCCAAGACCATGCTGGCCGCGATCGGCCTGACCGCCGGCCTGATCCTGGGAAGCGCCGCCTGCGCCCAGACGCCGTCGGCCGCCACGCCGAACGACTACGCCAAGGCCGACAACTGGCTGTGCCTTCCGGGCCGCGCCGATGCCTGCGCCACCGACCAGACCACGACCATCGTCACCGCCGACGGCAAGGCCAGCAGCGAAGCCTTCAAGCCCGCCGCCAATGCGCCTGTGGACTGCTTCTATGTCTATCCGACCGTTTCGACCGATCCGGGCGGCAACAGCGACATGACCATCGACGCCGCCGAGCGTTCGGTGGTCGAGCACCAGCTCACGCGGTTCGGGGCCCAGTGCCGCATCTATGCGCCGATGTATCGCCAGATCACCCTGGCGGCCCTGCGCAAGGTGATGATGGGCGGACAGGCCGGCGACGCCGCCCTCGCCTATGCCGACGTGCGCGACGCCTGGAACCATTACCTGACGCAGGAGAACAAGGGCCGGGGCGTGGTCCTGATCGGCCACAGCCAGGGCTCGCGGATGCTGCTGCAACTGCTGAAGGAGGAGATCGACGGCAAGCCGGTCCAGAAGCAGATGATCTCGGCCCTGATCCTGGGCATGAACACGCCGGTCGACGCGGCGGGCAAGTACGGCTCGATCCCGACCTGCGCCAGCGCCAGCCAGACCGGCTGCGTGGTGTCCTATGTGTCGTTCCGCAGTTCTTCACCGCCGCCGGCCGCCAGCCGCTTTGGCAGGACCGACCCGCAAGGCCTGCGCTCGGCCTGCGTCAACCCCGCCGCCCTTGTGGCCGGCAAGACCCAGACTGACGCCGTACCCCTGCAGGCCTATTTCAGCGCCGGGGGCATGGGCTCTTCGGCCGCCACGCCCAAGCCCTGGGCCAAGTCCGTGAAGGTGACGACGCCGTTCGTTTCCGCGCCGGGCCTGGTCTCGGGGCGCTGCGTCAGCGCCGGCGACTTCACCTATCTGTCGGTGGATGTGAACGCCGACCCGGCCGATCCCCGCGTCGACGACATCACCGGTGACCTCCTGGTCTTCGGCCAGCCGCTGAAGGACTGGGGCCTGCACCTGATCGACGTGAATCTGGCGATGGGCGACCTGGTGGCGCTGGTCGGCGAGCAGTCGAAGGCGTTTGCGGCCCCCTAGAGCCAGCACGATGGGGGAGCGCTGGCGCTCCCCCTGACGCTTGCCCCTATCGGCTCGCGCCCTTGAAGATGACGCCGCCCAGCAGCAGCACCAGCACAAAACCGACCAGGAACAGGAAGAACAGGATCTTGGCGACACCCGCAGCCGCGCCGGCGAGGCCGGTAAAGCCCAGAGCCCCGGCGATCAGGGCGACAATGGCGAGGATGATGGCCCACTTCAGCATGATGCGTTTCCTTGTTTGGGAAGCCGGCAGCGCTTCTGACAAAACAACCCGCCAGAGCGCACAGCGTTCCTTGTTTTCGCCGCCCGGGGCCGGTAACCGATAGTCATGGCGTCCAAGCCCGAAAGCCCGACCGAACCCTTCAAGCGCGCCCTGGCGCACGCCGCGCGTTCGCTTGCCGAAATGCCCGATCTTGAGGTCGTGTTCTCGGGCGATGGCCCGGTGCTGATGGGCAAGCGCGCGGTGTTGCCCCATCCCCCGCGCGACCTCAACAGCAAGGAAGCCGCGCGCATCCGCGGGCTGGCCGACCAGATGGCCCTGCGTCTGGCCCACCATGACACGCAGGCCCATGCGCGCGCCCGTCCCTCTTCGCCTGACGGTCAGGCGGCCTTCGAGTCGATCGAGCAGGCCCGGCTGGAAGCCATCGGCGCCAACGCCATGGGCGGCGTGCGCGCCAACCTGACGGCCGCGCTCGAAGCCCGCCTGGAAAAGCAGGGCCTGACCCGCACGGTCGCCACCGATCGCCAGTCGGCGCCCATGGCCGAGATCCTGGGCCTGATGGTCCGCGAGCGCCTGACGGGCGACGCGCCGCCCGAGGGCGCCAAGGCCCTGGTCGACATCCTGCGCGCCGACATCGAGGCCAAGGCCGGCAAGGACCTGGACCGTCTGGCCGCCGCCATCGACGACCAGGCCACCTTCGCCCGGGTCAGCCGCGAGATCCTCCGGGACCTGGATCTGGGCGAGGAGATGTCGGACGCCACCGAGAGCTCCGACGAGGACGACGGCGAGCAGGACCAGCAGGACCAGACCTCCGACGAGGATCCGGGCGAGGGCGAGGGCGATCAGTCCGAGGGCTCAACCCCGCAGGAAACCGACACCTCCGACCGCGAAACCGAAGCGGGCGACGAGGAGATGGTCCAGTCCGAGCAGGACGGCGAGCCCGAGGACAGCGACGAGAGCCCCGAGATGGGCGACGGCGCCAAGCCGGCGCGTCCCGACAGCGGCCCCGCCCAGCCCGGCGAGCCGGCCTACAAGATCTTCACCAACAGCTATGACGAGATCGTTCCGGCCGAGGACCTCTGCGACGCCGAGGAGCTGACCCGGCTGCGGGCCTATCTCGACCAGCAGCTGTCGGCGCTTTCCAGCGTCGTCTCTCGCCTGGCCAACAAGCTGCAGCGCCGCCTGCTGGCCCAGCAGAACCGCGCCTGGACCTTCGATCTGGAAGAAGGGATGCTGGATGTCGCCCGCCTGACCCGGGTGATCATCGACCCCACCGCCCCTCTGTCCTTCAAGCAGGAAGAGGACCAGGAGTTCCGCGACACCTGCGTGACCCTGCTGATCGACAATTCGGGCTCGATGCGCGGCCGGCCGATCATGGTGGCCGCCGTCTGCGCCGACATTCTGGCGCGCACGCTGGAGCGCTGCGGCGTCAAGACCGAGGTGCTGGGCTTCACCACCCGGGCCTGGAAGGGCGGAACGTCCCGCGACGAGTGGGTCAAGGCCGGCAAGCCGCCAGCGCCGGGCCGCCTGAACGACCTGCGCCATATCATCTACAAGGCCGCCGACTCGCCCTGGCGCCGGGCTCGCAAGAACCTCGGTTTGATGATGCGCGAAGGCCTGCTGAAGGAAAATATCGACGGCGAGGCCCTGATGTGGGCCCACCAGCGCCTGATCGGCCGGCCCGAAGCCCGCCGCATTCTGATGGTGATCTCTGACGGCGCGCCGGTGGATGACTCCACCCTGAGCGTCAATTCGGGCCACTATCTGGAGCGCCACCTGCGTCAGGTCATTGCCGAGATCGAGGGCAAGAGCCCGGTCGAGCTGATCGCCATCGGCATCGGCCATGACGTGACGCGCTATTATCGCCGCGCCGTCACCATCGTTGATGTGGAACAGCTGGGCGGCGTTCTGGTCGAGCAACTGGCCGCGCTCTTCGACGAGGAGCCCCGCGCCGTCAAGAAGGCGCGCGGCCTGCTGGCGCCGCTGCAGACCGTTCAGCCCTCGGCTCCCAAGGCGGCTCGCAAGGTTCCTGCATGATCGGCCTGCGGATCGGCCTGGTGCTGGCCCTGACCGCCGGCATGCTGAGCCACTGCGGCCGCAAGCTCCCGCCGCCCCTGCCCGTGGTTCCCGTCAAGGCCGGTCCGGAGATCGCCCTGCAGACCACCCCTGTGCCGCTGGATGCGTCCAACCCGGCCCGGACCACGATTGAAGGCTTCGTTTTCGCCGGCGGCGTCGCCATCACCAGTTCCGAGACCTCGCGCCTGCACGGTCTGTCGGATCTGGCCATCACCGCGGACGGTGGGCTAGCGGCCGTTACCGACTTTGGCGATCTCTTCCAGGCTCGGCTGGTGCTGGATCCCGCCGGCCGACTGATCGGCCTGAGCGACGGCAAGCTGGAGGGCCTGAAGGGCCCCGATGGTCAGCCGTTGCAAGACAAGGACAAGGCCGACGCCGAGGGCCTGGCGATCCTGGCCAACGGCGATCGCCTGATCAGCTTCGAGCGCGACCATCGAATCTGGCTCTATCCGGCGGCAGGCGGGCCGCCGCGCCCCGCGCCCAAGCCGGCCACGATCCTTCCCTACAACGAGGGCATGGAGGCCCTGGCCGCCTATCCCGCCGCAGGCCCGGACGCCTATCTGGTCGGCGGCGAGGAGGGCGAAACCTGGCTGTGCAAGCTGTCGGCGGCCTGCCAGGCGCTGGCCCCGCAGCAGGGTCCGGACTTCACCTGGGGCCTGACGGCAATGACCGCGTTCAACGGCCCGGCCATCGCCACCTTCCACCGGGGCTTCGACCCCATCCGGGGCTGGCGCGGCATCCTGCGGTTCGTGGCCAATCCGATGGCGCCGCCCGCCCGGCAGACCGCCGTCGCCAGCCTGCATCTGGACGGCGCGACCACGCGCGACAACTACGAGGGCCTGGCCCTGAGCACCACGCCTTCAGGCGCCACCCGCGTCTATCTGATCTCGGACGACGGCGGCCTGCCGGGCCAGCGCACCCTGCTGATGGCCTTCGACTGGACGCCGCCGCCACCGCCGCCCGCGCCCCTCAAGAGCAAAAAGCCCGTCCGCAGACGGTGAGCGCATTGCCGGCGATACTTCCATGTTGCGCTGCAGTATCTCGCGCGCACTGACAACGTGGTTATGCGTTTTGCCGGTTGCGAGGCGAGACCCACGCACCGTCCGAGGAACGCGTCGGGGGGAGGTTGAACCCAACCCGCAGGTCCATGCCGACCTGATGGGCGCCGCCAAGCCCCCGCTTCGCCGCTCGCTTCATGTCGAGGCAGACGTGAAGAAATTCAGGTGCAGCGCAACATAATCGTTGATAACCCAAAAAGGCAAGACTATGACTTTTGTCGACGGCCGAGCAGGCGAGAACCGGAAGGACCGTCAGAGGAACGCGTCGGGAGGAGGTTGAACCCAACCCCCTTTCGTGGACTACACAACATGATCCGCACCATCGCCCTGGCCGTTTCGGCCATCGCCCTGACCGTCGCCGCTCCCGTTTCGGCCACCGAACTCCGCGTCAAGGTTTCCGGCAAGTCCGCCGAGCAAGTCCGCGCCGACATCGTCAAAGCCGCCAGCACCGTCTGCTGGCAGGACGTTCGCGGCGAAGCCATGTCCGGCTACCTGTACCCCGCCTGCATCCGCGCCTCGGTCAGCGACGCCGTCGCCAAGATCAACAGCCCGGCCCTGACCGCCTACAACACCGCCAACCCGGCTTCGGGTTCGGTTGTCTCGGCCCGCTAAGCCGACCTGTTTCAGTAGCGTAGCGTACCAAACCCGGCGCGGTCCTCCGCGCCGGGTTTTGCTTTGTCTGGACCTTGCTTGGCAGGGCGCCGGCGCACAGACGCGAAAAGGCCCGCGAGGATCGCTCCTCGCGGGCCTTTCAATAGTTGGTCGCGATCGTCGCTTAGGCGGCGACGGCCAGGGCGGCGGCCTTGGCCTTGGCCTTGACCTGCGTCTTGATCTTCAGGGCGCGCGGCGACAGCTGCTCGTCCTTGGCGCCCAGCAGGAACACGTCCAGGCCACCCTTGAAGTCCAGGGTGCGCAGGGCGGCGTTGCTGATGCGCAGACGGAAGGTCTGGCCCAGCGAATCCGAGGCCAGCGTCGCCGGCGACAGGGCCGGCAGGAAGCGGCGCTTGGTCTTGATGTTCGAGTGGCTCACATTGTGGCCGACCATCGGACCGATACCGGTGAGTTCGCAGCGGCGCGACATGGGACTACCTTGGCTGGGCGGAGCCGGAGCTTCGCAGACATGAATTTCGGGGCGCGCCGGACGAGCCGCCACGCGAGAGCGGGCGATATAGGCGAAGGGCGCCTGCCGAGTCAAGGCGGCAAGCCCGCTTCGAGCCATCCACCCGGATGAAGATCGCCTCACGACCGCCTTCAAGACAGGTTCATCTGCCGCCCTATATAGAGAGCCCATGAAGGAGCACCCGCCCATGCGTCTGATCGCCCTCGCCCTGACCGCTGCAGGTCTCGCCTTGACCGCCGGCCTGAGCCAGGCCGCCCAGCCCGCGCCGGCCACGATTCTTCCCGGTCATTGGGAATACAGCTACCGGATCGGTCCCATCCCGGCCGGGGACGAGTCGCGCTGCCTCAAGCAGTCCGATGTCGAGCAGTTCGCCAAGGGCATCTGCACCCGCAAATATACCTGCGACTACACCACTCGGGTGGTGAAGGACGGCAAGATCGCCCTGAAGGGTGCGTGGACCGACAAGAAGGGTCGCGTGGCCCCGGTGACCGCCAAGGGCGACTACACCGCCGAGAGCTTCAAGCT
Organism: Caulobacter sp. ErkDOM-E; assembly: GCF_048541895.1. Lineage (GTDB taxonomy): Bacteria > Pseudomonadota > Alphaproteobacteria > Caulobacterales > Caulobacteraceae > Caulobacter. The sequence continues at coordinate 3,503,244 of NZ_CP183331.1, forward strand.
GGACGTCAAGCTGAAGACCATCAACGGAATTCCGCTGGCCGGCGTGATGGACGCCCGGCGCGTGGGGGCCAGCTGCCCGGCTGACGCCAAATAGCCCCCGTCACGGACCATTTGTGGTTAATCCGAATTAAGATACAATGGCTTGTAGGGAACAAAGACTGAATCGGCCGATGTCGCTGATTCGGTCCTGATTCGTTTCGCCCCTGTTCGCCAATTCCGCTCGCGGCGTTAACTTGAGTGTTGCTCGGTGAAGCCGCCCCACTCACTCCGCTCTCCCCGGCGAAGGCCGGGGCCCAGGTCGAACCCGCAGAGGTAGGCGCTTTTGCGCCGCCCCATGGCGCATCATCCCCAAAAGCTCAGGCTGAATCTGGGCCCCGGCCTTCGCCGGGGAGAGCGGATGTCAGGACCCGCGCGGCGGGGCCACTGAAAATTCCAGATCGAACAGGGTCGGTACGGGGCTCGTCCGCGCCCGCTCGAGGGTCAACATCTGAGCCTTGGTGCTCGCGCCCCCTTCGGCGCTGAAGCCGCCCATCCTGCCTGACGCGGCCAGCACCCGGTGGCAGGGCACGACGATGGGCCAGGGATTCTCGCCCAGGGCCTTGCCCACCGCCCGCGCAGCGCCGGGCTCGCCCATGGCGCGGGCCACCTGGCCATAGGTCGAGGTCTCGCCGGGCGCGATGGCGCGGGCGATCTCGTAGACCCGCAGGTTGAAGGCCTGGACGCCGGTCAGGTCGAGCGGGATGTCCGTCAGGTCGTCGCGACCGCCGGTCAGCAGATCCAGCACCCGCTCGATGATCTGCTCGATCGCGGGCGACGGCGGCGTCTCGACCGCCTCGGGGAAACGCTTGCGCAGGCGCGCCCAGGCCGCGCCGGGTGTCGCTTCGGGCAATTGCATGCCGATCAGCCCGGAAACGCCCCAGGCGACGCCGCAGCGGCCGATAACGGTGTCAAAAAGCGCGAAAGCGGTCCCCTGCATCCCTCATTTATAGCATCGCGGTTGCGGCTTTCGAGCGGCGCCCTACGATTTCCGTTTCTTGCTGTCTGGAGATCGCCGTGCGCCCCATCATCCTCGCCGCCTTGCTGGCGTCCGCAACCGTCTCGACAGCCTCGGCCGGCGACCTGCTGATCCATGGCGGACCGATCCATACCGGGGTCGAGGCCACGCCGAGCGCCCAGGCCGTGCTGATCCGCGACAGCAGGATCCTGTTCGTCGGCGACCTGGCCGCCGCCCGCGCCAAGGCCGCCAAGGACCTTCGCGACTTCGACCTGAAGGGCGCCGCGGCCTTTCCGGGCTTTGTCGACGCCCACGCCCACCTGACCGGGGTTGGCCTGCGCGAACTGACCCTCAACCTGGACCAGACCGGTTCGGTCGCGGACCTGATCAAGGCGGTCAGCGCCTATGCCGCCGCCCATCCGGACGGTCCGATCTATGGCCGGGGCTGGATCGAGACCCACTGGCCCGAGAAGCGCTTCCCCAACAGGGCCGATCTCGACCGCGCAGCCCCGGGTCGGGTGATCGTGCTGGAACGCTCAGACGGCCACGCCTCGGTCGCCAGTTCCGCCGCCCTGGCCCAGGCCGGCGTCGGCAAGGATACGGCCGCTCCCGCCGGCGGCCAGATCCTCAAGGGACCCGACGGCGAACCGACGGGCATGCTGATCGATCACGCCCAGTCGCTGGTCGCCGGGGTGATTCCGCCGCCGTCAGAAGCCCTCAAGCGTCAGGCCCTGGAAAAGGCCGGCGCGCTGTATGCCTCGCGCGGCTGGACCGGCCTTGGCAATATGAGCGTCGAGGCGCCCGACCTGGCCCTGATGACCGCCCTGGCCGCCGAGAAGAAGTTCCACCTCCGCGTCGACAACTACATGGACCCCAGCGGGGCCGCCGAGGTGCTGGCCAAGGGCCCGTTCGAGGACGCCACCGGCCTGATCCGCACGCGGGGGATCAAGCTCTATATGGACGGAGCCCTGGGCTCGCGCGGCGCGGCCCTGCTTGAGCCCTATAGCGACGCCGAGGGGACGGGCCTGCAACTCACCCCGCGCGACAAGGGGCTGGCGCTGATGAAGCAGGCCCGGGCCGTGAAGGCCCAGGTGGCCATGCACGCCATCGGGGATCGCGGCAATCGCATGGTGCTGGACTGGTTTGGCGAGACCCTGGCCGGCGACACCGCCGCCCGCTGGCGGATCGAGCATGCCCAGATCGTCGCCGATCCCGACCTGCCGCGCTTTTCGAAGATGGGCGTCATCGCTTCGATGCAGCCCAGCCACGCCATCGGTGACCTCTATTTCGCCCCTGCCCGCCTGGGCAAGGCCCGCCTGCACGAGGGCTATCGCTGGAACGACATGCTCCAGAGCGGCGCGGTCGTGGCCGCCGGCTCGGACGCCCCGGTCGAGGTCGGCGATCCGCGCATCGAGTTCTACGCCGCCGTCCACCGCCACAGCCTGACCGGCTTCGCCAATGAGGACTGGCATCTGAAAGAAGCCGTCAGCCGGGCCCAGGCCCTGAAGATGCTCACCTGGGCGCCCGCCTATGCCGCCTTCGCCGAAACGGATCGCGGTACGCTGGAAGCCGGCAAGAAGGCCGATGTCAGCGTGTTCTCAAAGGACCTGATGACGGTGGCTCCGGCCGAGATCCTCACCGCCGAGACGGTGCTGACCGTGGTCGACGGCGTGGTGGCGTTCGAACGGGGCCGGTAGGACTGTCCTGTCAGGGGGCGGCGGCGGCCTTGGCGGCGGACTCTTCCAGACCGTCAAGCTCGCCCGACTCCCGCGCCTTGCGGCCATAGAAGGCCTCGAACAACGGGCTGGCCATGACCGTGGTGACGATGGCCATCAGCACCAGCATCGAGAACAGGGTCGGGCCGATAATGCCCTTCTGCAGACCGATATTGATGATGATCAGCTCCATCAGGCCGCGCGAGTTCATCAGGGCGCCGATGCCCAGGGCGGTGCGGTTGTCTTCGCCGGCCAGACGCGCGGCGGCGTAGCAGGCCACGCCCTTGGCCAGGATCGAGGCCAGCAGGATGCCCACGGCGATCAGCAGCAGCTGCGGCGAGTTGACCATGTCCATCCGGGTGTTGAGGCCCGAATAGGTGAAGAACATCGGCAGCAGCAGCACCACCGCCAGCGGCTCGACTTTCTGCTTCAGCTCCTCGACGAACTTGCCGCGCGGCATGACGGCGCCGAGCATGAAGCCGCCGAAGATGGCGTGGATGCCCACGGCGTCCATCAGGAAGGCCGAGAGGCAGAACAGCATCAGGGTGATGGCCAGGACGGTCAGGCTCATCTGGCCTTCGCGCTCGACGATGCGGCCCAGCGGGGCCAGCAGGCGCTTGCCGAACAGGCCCAGGAACAGGACGTAGGACAGGCCGCCGCCGATCGCCAGAACCGCCACGCCGGGGCCGCCGCCGAAGGTGGCCAGCACCACCGCCAGCACGCACCACGAGACGGCGTCGTCAAAGGCGCCGGCGGTCAGGGACAGGGTGCCCAGCGAGGTCTTGGCCAAACCGCGCTCATTGATGATGCGGGCCAGCATCGGGAAGGCGGTCAGGGCGATACAGGCGCCCATGAACAGGGTGGCGTTGGACTGCGAAATGCCCTCGGCGAACAGGCCCGGCACCTTCAGCAGGAAGGGCGTGATCGCCACGGCGATCAGGAACGGCGCGATGATGCCGGCCAGCGAGACGCTGGCCGCGCTCTTGGCCTTGGCCTTGAAGTGATCGGCCTGGAAGCTGGTGCCCACCATGAACATGTAGAGGCCCACGCCCAGCTGGGCGCCGACATACAGGACGTTCTTGGTTTCCTTGGGAAACAGCATGCCCTGGAAGGCCGGAAACAGCAGGCCCAGCAGCGATGGGCCCAGCACCACGCCGGCGATCATCTCGCCCACCACCTGGGGCTGACCGAGGAACTTCTGGCCCAGCCAGCCGACCACGCGGCAGGCCAGCAGGATCACCGCCAGCTGCAGGAAGAAGTGCACGCTGAAATCGGTCGGCGTGTAGCTTTGGGCCGCCGCCAGGGTGGCGGGACCGTTGGCCGACAGGACTTTTCCGGCGACTTCCAGGGTGCTGGCGATGATATCCGTCACGTGAATTTCCCTGCCCATCGCCCGCCGAAACTGAATCTTGCGGCGAGACGGCGGACTCTGAGACCGCAGATGCCCAGCGCTGTCAATTCTCGCTCCGGCGCCGCTCGACGCGCTGTCGCCGGCCCCGCGCACACCAGTGCTTGCCTCCCTCCGATTCCCGCACCATGTCTGATCGCATGAGCGACCGTTCAACCGGCCTGGCGCCTTCCAAGCTCACTGCGGTCCTGGGCCCGACCAATACCGGCAAGACCCACCTGGCCGTCGAGCGGATGCTGGGCCATGCGTCGGGCATGATCGGCCTGCCGCTGCGCCTGCTGGCGCGCGAGATCTATGACCGCATCGTCAAGCTGCGCGGCAAGGCGTCCGTGGCCCTGATCACCGGCGAAGAAAAGATCGTCCCGCCGCGCGCCGCCTATTTCGTCTGCACGGTCGAGGCCATGCCCTTGACCCGCGAGGTCGAGTTCCTGGCCATCGACGAGATCCAGCTGTGCGCCGATCCCGAACGCGGCCACATCTTCACCCACCGCCTGCTGCACGCCCGGGGCAAGTTCGAGACCATGCTGCTGGGGGCCGGAACCATGGCCCCGCTGATCCGTCGCCTGCTGCCCGACGCCGAGATCGTCAGCCGCGAGCGGTTCTCCAACCTGTCTTACGCCGGCTCCAAGAAGCTGACCCGCCTGCCCCGGCGCAGCGCCGTGGTGGCGTTCTCGACCGACGCCGTCTACGGCATCGCCGAGCTGATCCGTCGTCAGCGCGGCGGGGCGGCCGTGGTCATGGGGTCTTTGAGCCCCCGCACCCGGAACGCCCAGGTGGCGCTCTACCAATCGGGCGAGGTCGACTTCCTGGTGGCCACCGACGCCATCGGCATGGGCCTGAACATGGATGTCGACCATGTAGCCTTTGCCGGTCTGCGCAAGTTCGACGGCGTCCGCACCCGCTGGCTGCACGCCCAGGAGGTGGGCCAGATCGCTGGCCGCGCCGGGCGCTATACCCGCGACGGCACCTTCGGCGTCACGGGCGACTGCGACGAGATGGACGAGGATCTCGTCGAGAGCGTGGTCAACCACCAGTTCGAGCCGATCATCGCCGCCGAATGGCGCAGCGCCCGGCTCGACTTCGGCTCGCTGCCGCTGCTTCTGAAGTCGCTGGGCCAAGGGCCGGGCCGCGCAGGGCTGACCCTGTCCAACGAGGTGCTGGATGAGCGCACCTTGAGGAAGCTGTCGCAGCAGGACGATGTCATCGCCCGCTGCAAGGCCGACCGCTCGGCCCTGCTACGCCTGTGGGACGTGTGCCAGACGCCCGACTTCCGCAAGACCACCGATGATGATCACCAACGCATGGTCAGGACCCTGTTCGACGACCTGACGACGGGCAGGAAGCGGCTGCCGGAAGACTGGATCAATGCCCAGTTCAAGGCGCTAGACCGCACCGATGGCGAGATTGACAGCCTGGCCGGCCGGCTGTCGGGCGTGCGGACCCTGTCCTATATCGCCAACCGCCCCGACTGGCTGGCCAATCCGGCTCACTGGCAGGGCGTGACCCGTCAGCTTGAGGATCGGATCTCCGACACCCTGCACGAAAAGCTGATGGCCCGGTTCATCGACCGGCGCACCAGCGTACTGATGCGCCAGCTGGGCGAGCGCGAGACCATGCTGGCGGGAGTCGGCCAGGACGGCGCCGTGACGGTCGAGGGCCACGTGGTGGGTCACCTGGCCGGCGTCACCTTCACGCCCGAAAAGGGCGCCAGCGCTCTGGAGGAAAAGGCCCTGCGCAATGCGGCCGTGCGCGCGGTGGGTCCCGAGATCGCCAAGCGCCTGGGCGCCCTGAGCGGCGAGGCCGACGACGCCTTCGCCCTCAGTCCCGATAGCGCGATCCTGTGGCGCGGCGAGATCGCCGGGGTGGTGCGCCCCGCCTCGACGTCAGGCGGCGGCGCCCTGCTGTCACCCCGCGCCAGGCTGCTGGGCGAGCTGGGCCCCGCCACCGTGCGCGAGCGCGCCGAACGCCGGCTGGACGCCTTCCTGGTCGCCGAGGTCGATCGGCATCTGGCGCCGCTGCGCAAACTGGAGCGGGCCCTGGCCGGGTCCGAGCTGCGCGGCCTGCCACGCGGCCTGGCGCACCGCCTGCTGGAAGCCTGCGGAGTGCTGGACAAGCGCCCGCTGGAGCCCGAGCTGAAGGCCCTCAGCCAGGCCGAACGCCGCACGCTCAAGGCCCTGGGCGTTCGCATCGGCGCCTTCAGCCTCTACCTGCCCGCCATGCTGCGGCCCGAGGCCATCGCCTGCGCCCGGGCGCTGAGCCCAGACGGCTGGCGCGGCGATCGGGCCAGGCTGGCCGCCCTGCCCTCGCCGCCACCCTCGGCGCAGGAACTGGCCGCCAGCGGCCTGCGGGCGGTGAGCGGCTTCACCGCGCCCGTCGAGATGCTGGAGCGGCTGGACGACCTGCTGCGGGCCGAGCAGAAACCGGGCGGCGTGGTGCTGAGCGAGGCGGCCCTGCAGAGCCTGGACTGGACAGCGCCCCAGGGCTCGGCCGTGTTGCGGGCCCTGGACTACACGCCGGCCATCCGGCCCAAGTCCGACGCCCCGATCATCTGGAAGCGGCGCGGCGCGGCCAAGGCCGAGGTGACGATCGCCGCGCGCCCGGACTCGCCGTTCGCCGCCCTGGCCAAGCTGACCGAGCCGCCGCCACGCCGCAAGAAGCCCCGTCGTCGGAAGGCGGCCGCCCAGAAAGCAACCTCGTGAGCGAGGGCGCTGACGAGGCCTGCCGCGCCGACGTCTGGCTGTGGCGCGCGCGGTTCTTCAAGACCCGCTCGCTGGCCTGCCGCTTTGTGGAAGAAGGCCGCATCAGGCTGACCCGCGGCGGTGTCGAAAGCCGGGTGGACAAGCCGTCGCGGACCCTGAAGGCTGGGGATGTGCTGGTGTTCGGGTTCGGCGGGCGGCTGGTGTCGGTGCGGGTGCTGGCCTCGGGCGAACGACGCGGGTCGGCGCGTGAGGCGCGGGAATTGTACGAGGCTGTGGGGTAGCAGCAAACCTGCCCCCGCCGCGCCTTCGGCGCTCTTGCCCCTACGGGGGAGGACGGCTGCGAAGCAGCCAGGAGGGTGCGAATAGCCCTACTGCTTAAAGCCCGCCAGGAACCCCGGCACCTCCGCCGCCGGCATCGGCCGGCCGAAGTGATAGCCCTGCACCTGATCGCAGCCATAGCCGATCAGCTTGGCCAGTTGCTCGGCGTCCTCGACGCCCTCGGCCACGACCTTCATGCCCATGGACGAGCCCAGGGTGATCACCGCCCTGACGATGGCCTCGTCCTGCGTGTTCTGGACGAAGGACTTGTCGATCTTCAGGCGGTCGATCGGGAACTGCCGCAGATTGGCCAGGCTGGCATAGCCGGTGCCGAAGTCATCCAGCGCGATCATCACGCCGGCGTCGTGCAGGCGCTTGACGGTCTCGCTGACCATGTCCGAGCCCCAGCCCATATAGACGTTCTCGGTGACCTCGATGGTCAGCCGGTCGCACGGCACCCTGGCATGGGCCAGGCGCGCCTGGATCTCCTCGGCCAGGCGGCCGCTGCGGAACTGGGCGGCCGAGATGTTGACGGCGACCCGGCCAAAGTCGACGCCGGTGTCGATCCAGTCGCGCATCTGGTTCAGCGCCGTGTCGAAGGCCACGTCGCCCAGCTTCAGCGACAGGTCCTGGTCCTCGAACGCCGCCATGAAGCGGGCGGGCGCCAGTATGCCCTGTTCGGGATGGGCCCAGCGCATCAGGGCCTCAAAACCGGTGACGCCGCCTTCGCGCACATCGACCACCGGCTGGTAGAACAGCACGAACTCGCCGGCCGCGATGCCGGCCCGCACGTCGCGCAACAGCTCGATCCGCTGCTCCAGCTCCGAGCGCATCGAGGGCTGGAACACCACGCTGCGATTGCGGCCCGCATCCTTGGCCCGATAGAGGGCGATGTCGGCGTTCTTGATCATGTGCGAGGGGTCGGCGTCCATGTCGCCGTGCAGGGCCGCGCCGATGCTGGCGCTGCAGGTGAAACTGCGGCCGCCATGCTCGATGGGGCGGCGCAGCAGCTCCTGCAGGGTCTGGATCGGCCGCAGCATGTCGGCCTCGCAGTGCAGGCCGCGCAGGATCACCGCAAACTCGTCGCCGCCCAGCCGCGCCACCGTGTCGTCAGCCCGGAAGGCGTGGCGCAGCATGTCGGCCAGGCGCTTGAGCAGGGCGTCGCCGGCGTCGTGGCCCAGGGTGTCGTTGATGTCCTTGAAGTGATCGACGTCGATCATGATCAGGCCGAACATCTCGCCCAGCAACTCGGACGCGCTGACCGCCTCCTGGAACTTGTGCTGAAACAGGGCCCGATTGGGCAGGTCGGTCAGCGGATCCTTGAAGGCCAGGGTCTCGACCGCCTCGGTCTGACGACGGCGGTCAGTAATGTCCTTGAACAGGTTGACCAGTCGCTCGGGCCGGCCATTGGCCCCGATTAGCATCTTGCTGGCCGAGCGCACCCAGGTCTCGACGCCGTCATCGCGATCGAGGCGGAACTCATAGACCCCGGTCTCGCCCGGCTTGCGCGCCGCCACCAGGGCGGCCACCCGGTCCCGGTCGTCAGGATGGATGATCTCCAGCGGGTCGTTCTTGAACCGGCACCACTTCTCAAGGTCCGGCGTCGCGCCCGAAAACACCACTTCACGGGTGCTCAGGTCGTATTCGCGCACCAGCAGGCCATCCAGCTCCAGCGCCATGCGCAGGCGCTGCTGATCGCGCTCGGCCCGCAGGGTGGCCTCAGCATAGCCGGTGACGTCGCGGGCCGTGACCATCACGGCATAGGGTTGCTCACCCTCGTCGCGGCAGGCGCTGAACTCGGTGCGCCAGATGCGCTGGACGCCGTCGGCGTCCAGGGTCGGCAGATAACGCGAGAAGGCGTCGCCTGCCCGCGCGCATTTCATCAGCGCCAGGACGTCTTCGCCCGCCACCAGGGCGCGACGCGCATCGACGCCCGGACGCAGATCCGGCGCCAGGGCATGGGCGGTCCACTCGCGGCTGACGGCCAGCAGACACAGATCACGATCCAGCAACGCCGCGGCGAATGGCAGCTGCAGCACGAATTGTGCGAAGGCGACGGCGCGTGAGTCGGCCAGGCGCGCCGGTCCGGTCTCGGACTCTGGCAGACACCTGACTTCCGCAGTCGACTTGATCATTGTGTCGGGTTCTCGACGTTGTTTTTTTTGAGCGTTTCCTGGCTCGGAGACTGGCGCTATTTTGGATAAGAAATCATGAGCGCCCAGATGACCCGTCGTCGCGGCGGCGGTCGCTCTGAGCGCCTCCGCGCGCGCATCTCTGACGACGCAGCGAGAATTCCTGTGGCCTCGCGCGAGCAAGCCGCATTGACAAGCGGCCCCGCGCCTTCGAAAACGCGCGCGCCGAGCCCCGTCAGCACCAATCGAGTTCTCGATGACCTACATCGTCACCGACGCCTGCATCAAATGTAAGTACATGGACTGCGTCGAGGTGTGCCCGGTCGACTGCTTCTATGAGGGCGAGAACTTCCTGGCCATCAATCCCGACGAGTGCATCGACTGCGGCGTCTGCGAACCTGAGTGCCCGGTCGACGCCATCAAGCCCGACACCGAAGACGAGGCCGACGGCAAGTGGCTGCGGATCAATTCCGACTACGCCAAGGTCTGGCCCAACATCACGGTTAAGGGCGAGCCGCCCGCCGACCGCGACGACTTCGAGCGCGAGACCGGCAAGTTCGAGAAATACTTCAGCGAAAAGCCCGGCAAGGGCTCCTGATCCGCCGACCTTACGGGTCCGGAACCGGGCGCAAGCCTTTCATGAGGCTGAATTTTATGATATCGTCGGCCTCAACGCGACGGTTGCGGCAATTCGCGGCTGTCCGTTTTTTGTCGAAGAGCCGTTCAACCGGCGCGCCCGATCGAAGGCGAAGGGTGTCTTAGAGGTTAATTCCAAATCCTGTCCTGGCTTGGCTCCCGCGCCCAGTTCGCGGTCGCTGGGCTGTCTCTAATGGACCGATCTGGAATGACGGTGTTCCGGGCCCCTTGGGCTCGCATTGATGAGGACGAACATGAGCAAGAGCGGTCTGGAATTCTCGGTTGGCGATCACGTCGTCTATCCCGCGCATGGCGTGGGCAGCATCCAGGGTGTTGAGACCCAGGAAGTGGCCGGGATGTCGCTCGAAGTTTACATCATCACCTTCGACCACGAGAAAATGACCCTCCGCGTCCCGACCAAGAAGGCCAAGACCGCCGGTCTGCGCCCCCTGGCCGAGGGCAATGTGGTGTCGCAGGCGCTTACGACCCTCAAGGGCCGCGCCCGCGTCAAGCGCACCATGTGGTCGCGTCGCGCCCAGGAATACGAAGCCAAGATCAATTCGGGCGACCTGATCTCGATCGCCGAAGTCGTCCGCGACCTGCACCGCGCCGAGAACCAGCCGGAACAGTCCTATTCGGAACGCCAGCTGTATGAGTCGGCCCTGGACCGCATGGCCCGCGAAGTGGCCGCCATTGAGCGCATCGACCGCGACGCCGCGATCGGCATCCTGACCAAGTCGCTGGTCAAGGCCTCGGTCGCCGCCTGATCACACGCTTCGGCGTTTGAAGATTTAACGCCCTTCGCCTCGCGGCGGAGGGCGTTTTTCTTTGGGGGCGCGGGGCTGGAGGCGGCCGATCGGGCCGGGCGACGGGGCAAGGCGAAGGGTCAAGCTTTGCGGCTGCAGACCCAACGCCCCCAGTCCGTCCCTCAGTCTGCGGCGCCCTTGTCCGCGACCAGCGCCGCCGTGGCTGTGGGGCCCTTGCGAAGTTCGCGCGCCAACTGCTCGCGATCCAGGGCGCCGTCCCAGCGCGCCACCACCAGGGTGGCCACGCCGTTGCCGACCAGATTGGTCAGGGCCCGGCACTCGCTCATGAACCGGTCCACGCCGACCAGCACCGCCAGGGCGGCGATCGGGATCTCGGGCACGACGGCCAGGGTCGCCGCCAGGGTGATGAACCCTGCCCCCGTGACGCCGCTGGCCCCCTTGGAGGTCAGCATGGCCACGCCCAGCAGGCTCAGCTCCTGCCACAGGGTCAGGTGAGTGTTGGTCGCCTGGGCCAGGAACAGGGTGGCCAGGGTCATGTAGATATTGGTGCCGTCCAGATTGAAGCTGTAGCCGGTGGGGATCACCAGCCCGACCACCGACTTGCGCGCGCCCAGCCGCTCCAGCTTTTCCATCATCTGGGGCAGGACCGATTCGGAGGAACTGGTGCCCAGCACGATCAGCAGTTCCTCGCGGATATAGGCCATGAACTTCAGGATCGAGAACCCAGCCGCCGCCGCGATGCCGCCCAGCACCACCAGCACGAAGATCAGGGCGGTCAGATAGAAGGTCGCCACCAGGGCGCCCAACTGGACCAGAGACTCCAGTCCGTACTTGCCGATCGTGAAGCCCATGGCCCCGAACGCGCCCAGCGGCGCGAACCGCACCACCACGTGGATGATGCCGAAGAACAGCTTGGCCAGGTCTTCCAGACCGTCGGCCACCCTGTCGCCGAACGGGCCAAGGCGCGTGCAGGCAAAGCCGGTCAGCACCGAGATCACCAGCACCTGCAGAAGATTGCCCTCGGCGAAGGCGCCAAAGAAAGTGTCCGGGATCAGATGCAGCAGATAGGCGACCAGGCCCTCGCCCTCGTGGGCCTTGGCCAGATAGCCGGCGGCGATGGCCGGATCCAGCGAGGCCGGGTCGATGTTGAAACCCGCTCCCGGCTGCACGACGCGACCGACGATGAGGCCGATCACCAGAGCGACGGTCGAGACCACCTCGAAATAGATCAGGGCCTTCACCCCGACCCGCCCGAAGGCCTTGATATCGCCCATCCGGGCGATGCCGCCAGCCACGGTGCAGAAGATCACCGGCGCGATCACCAGCTTGATCAGCTTGATGAATCCGTCGCCCAGCGGCTTCAACGCCACCCCGATCGTCGGCCACAGCGCACCGACCAGTATGCCCAGCGCGATGGCGATCAACACCTGCACGTACAATGACTTCAGACGAGCCAGCAGCCCCATTGCGTCCCCTTCTCAGACGGGGTTCGCAAGCCCGCCATCCTGCGCTATTGACCCTGCGCCCGCACAGCGCGCGCGGCCCGGTAGCTCAGCAGGATAGAGCAGCGCTTTCCTAAAGCGAAGGTCAGGGGTTCGAGTCCCTTCCGGGCCGCCATGCGGTTGTCGTTGCAACCTAACGCGTACCCATTTCCAACCCAAGACAGTCAATAACGCGAAGCGGTCGCAAGAAGGCTGCGGGGCACTCGCCGTCGCAAATCGGTGCGTCCGATTCTGACCTGTCGCCTCGGCAACTTCGCTCGAGATTTGCGAAGGAGGCCGGGATGGATATCAAACTGCCGCGCTGGCTGCTGCGGAAGATTGTGCGAAGAAACCCGTGGCTGTTGTCCGACGAGGGAAGGGTCAGGAGGACGGTCGTCCTCGAGGTCTTCGGGTTCGAGTTAGAGCTGTATGGTGACCTTAGCCTGACCCCGGAAGAAAAGGCCTTCTTCCAAGCCGAAACTGAGGCCCAGCCGGATCGTCTCGTCTAAACTTGGTGCGGCTTTGCGCCAATTGCGGACTCAAGCACCGGTCCAGAAACACGACATTCAGGCGAGTAGTTTTCGCAACCTGCGCACAGGCGAGGCGCGACCAAAGATCAAGGCAAGGCTACTCGCCGTTCGGCGTGGAAGTCCGAATGCGCACCGCGACGCCATCGGCGATGGACTGCCCCGGATGGAGCACTAGCCGCTCTCCCGGCTTCAGCCCGGCGCGGGCCTCGGCCAGTTCCCCGTTGTTGTGGCCGATCCCGACCCGCTGCAGGCGAGCACGGTTACCTTCGACCTTGAATACCGCCCACTGTCCCTGATGCCGGAACAGGGCGGACACAGGCGTCCGAAGCACTGCCTCGGCCCGCCAGACCGTGACTGCCGTCTCCACACGATAGCCATGGCCGACCGCCGCCCAGGCTGCAGGAGGATTGACTGGCTCGATGATCACATTGACCCGCTGCTCCTCGACACCGAGGGCCGAGACTTTGAGGAAGCCATAGGGTTCGACCTGCCGGACACGGCCCTCAAGCGCCGGGCCATCCCCCCAAGCGTCGATCACGACAGGCGCCCCTACGGAAATTCGCGCCGCGTCACTCGACAGGAGCTCGGCGACCACTTCCAGATCGCGAGGGTCGCCGATCTCGATCACCGGCGCGCCCTGGGCGATGACGCTTTCGCTCTCCTGCAGCACCCGCAAAACACGGCCTGTCACCGGCGCGCGAAGAGCCACCGCCCGGCCGCCGGACCGCGCGGCGGTTGGCTCGATTAAACGCACGCGGGCCGCCTCGAGCGCCGCTTGCTGGACGCCGACGCCAGCGCGGGCATTGCCCACGACGGCGGCGGCGGTGCGGACGTCGAGGCGTGCGCGGTCGAGGGCGCTCCGCGACGCGACCGATGCGGCGAACAGTGTCTCGGTACGGCCGGCTTCGAGACGAGCGTAGGTCAGCCGGGCTTCAGCGCCTTCCAGCTCGGCGCGCGCCAGGGCCAGGGCGGCCTCGGCCGAACGGACCCCGGCCTGGATTTCCTGGCGGGACCTTTCGTCCATGAAGGTCGCCGGCCCCGGCTGGATGATCGCGATCACCGCCCCGGCCTCAACCCGTTCGCCCGCGCGGTTGCCGATCCGCATCAAACGGCCGGAGACAGGCGCGGACACCACATAAACGTTGCGGGCCCGCGTTCGCGCCTCGTCACGAACCGCGACAGTCAAGGGGCCTGCGGTGACCTCGGCGATGTCCACCAGAACCGGTCGTGGACGGAAGGCCAAGAGCAGCAGCGCCGCCACCGCCAGCACGGCGGCGACCCAGAACAGCGTCCGGAATTTGAGATTGAACCGGTTGATTATCACGGCGCTACTCTCCGGTCTTCAAGGCTTCGGCCAGGTCGAGCCGGTCGATCTGACGCCGCACCGTCAGACTGGCCACGACAGTGATGACCAGCACCACCGCCCCGGCCATGCCGAAGGTCGCTGGAGCGACGGCGAAGGGCAGCCGGAACAGATCCGAACTCATGGCGCGGGCGAGATACCAGGCCAGACCGGCCCCTGCCGCCGCGCCCAGCGGCAGGGCCAGCAGCGTCAGGAAGGCCACTTCGCCGAGCAGTATGTAGGATACGTCGGCGCGCGAGAAGCCGAGGACCCGCAGTGAAGCCAGCTCCCGCTGGCGCTCGGCGAAGGAAATGCGAACCGTGTTGTAGACTACCCCCGAAGCGATCAGGCCGGCGAAGAAGAAGAAGGTCAGGATAGATCGGCCGAGGTTCTCATCGAGCATGGCGGCCAGCCGTTTGACGGCCTCCGCCTGCAGGCTCACCCCCGCGACCGACGGCGTCTCCTTCACGCGCGCATAGAGGCCCCCGGTCCGGTCGGCGTCGACCGTCAGCCAGGCCCCAGACACCAGCGCCCCCTCTTCCAGAGACCGGTTCAGGTCCTCAATCCGCATCCGCGCCCCGGAACCCACATAGCTGGTGGTGACGGCCGAGACCCGCAGAGCCAGCAGCGGCCGGCGGCCTTCCGTGACCTGCGCCTCGATGATGTCGCCGGCCTTGATCCGGAGCTTGGCGGCCAGGTCGCTGGACAGGACCAGGCCGCCGGGATGCGGCTGGATCGGTCGGTTGTGGGTATCGACCATCCTCGACAGGATGCCGTCCAGCGGCGCGCCGGTGATCACCGCCCGCTCCTCGCGCGCGCCGTGGCGCAGGCGAACCGAAACGACACGAAACGGCTCGGCCGCCAGCACCCCCTCTTCGCTGGCCAGACTGAACAGGGCAGCACGTGACCGGGGCTCGACGAAGCTCACGGACACGTCGTGGGGGTTGGATACGGTGAAACTGGAATCGATCATCACCTTGATCGCGTCCACCATCGACATAGTGCCGATCAGGAGAGCGCCCGAGGCCGCGATCCCGGCCACGGTCAGGGCCGCCCGCCAGGGCCAGCGAATGATCTGGCGCAGGATCATGCGCGATTGCTGGTCGAGGACCTTGATCCGGGTGATCCAGGCCCCAGCGGCCTTGGAATAGTCGGGCGGCGGCGCGGGGGTCATCGCTTCCGCCGGGTTCAGGTTCGCGGCCCGCCGCACCGCCAGGGCCGCGCCACCCATAACCGTCAACATGGCCACACCAACCACGGTCGCGTAGTCAGCCGGATCCGCCTGGAACAGGAGGAAGGGGAAGCGGTAGTATTCCATATAAAGCCCCGCCATGCCGCGACCCAGCCAGATCCCGGCGGCGCCACCGATCAGCACGCCCGTCACCGCGATGACGGCGACCAGCTTGAGATAGTGGCCGATGATGTCTCGGTCCCGGTAGCCGAAGGCTTTCAACAGTCCGATCCCTGCGCGCTGAACGGCGATCAGCCTTGACACCACGACATTGACCAGGAAGGCCGCCACCAGCAGGAAGATCGGCGGCAGCACCCGCCCCATGGTCGCCAGCTGGTCGATCTCGCTGGACACGAAGGCGTCCGAGACCTGATCGGCGCGACCATAGGCGCCCGGGGCGCCATAGGGCTCCAGAAGACGATCCAGCCGGGCGATCACCGCCGGCTCCGAGGCGTCGCGGGAGAGGCGCACCACCGCCTCGTTGAAGGCTTCGTCCTGATTGACGGCCTGGGCCAGGGCGTTGCGCCGCATCCAGAGCACGCCGAACAACCGGTCATCGGGCACGAACTGGCCCGGGCCGATGGCGTAGACGTGCTCCGGCGACAGGGCGATCCCGACCACGGTCAGACGGCGGCGGCCGCCGTAGAGGGTTACCGGAACCGGATCGCCAATCTCGAGCCGGTGAGCGTCGGCGAAGGCCTGGAGCACCACCGCCTCGTCCCGCTGTCCTGCGATCGGAAGACGGCCTCGGACCAGGTGGAGCCGATTGACCGCCGCCTCGCCCACGTCCGGCAAGGACAGGACTTCGCCGGTCGCTGGCGCGCTCATCCCCTCCATGGCGAAGAGCGCCGGAACCCGAATGCGGGTCGCCGCCGCCTGGACCCCCTCGATGGCCCGGATGTCGGCGATCAGACGCTGCGGTGCGCGCACCACGGGGGCCCAGACGTCGGCGAACAGATAGCGTTCATAGTAGGCGCGCCGGGTCTCCTGTAGAGAACTCAGCATCCCGGCGGAGAGCAGATGAACGGCGACGCCGCCGGCGATGACAAAGGCGATCGCCAGCGCCTGGGTCTTCATGCGCCAGAGATCCCGCACCAGCTTGCGGTCCAGCGCGCCCATCCAGGCCGGCGGATGGTTCACCACGAGACCTCCCCGGGCAGCCGCTTGTCGGGATTCTCGCGCACCTCGCGCACCCGCCCATCGGCAAATATCACCACGCGATCAGCAATGGCGGCGATGGCGGCGTTGTGCGTGATCAGCAGGGTCGTGGCGCCCAGGCTGTCGTTGACCGTTTTAAGCGCCTCAAGAACCCGCACACCGGTGGCGGAGTCCAAGGCGCCCGTAGGCTCGTCGCACAGCAGGACTGACGGCTGCTTGGCCACAGCGCGCGCAATGGCCACGCGCTGCTGCTCGCCGCCGGACATCTGGGCCGGAAAGTGATCCAGACGGTTCTCCAGGCCGACCATGGCGAGGGCCTCCTCGGGACGGAGCGGGGCCTCGGCGATCTCGGTGACCAGGGCGACGTTCTCGCGCGCGGTCAGGCTCGGCATCAGATTGTAGAATTGGAAGACGAACCCGACGTGCCGACGGCGGTATTCGGTCAGCTGGTGCTGGTCCGCCCGACTGATGTCATTCCCCCGGAACAGAACTTCGCCGCTGGTCGGCGTGTCGAGCCCGCCGAGAATGTTCAGGAAGGTCGACTTGCCGCTGCCGGACGCGCCAAGCACCACGACCATCTCGCCGTCTGGCAGATCAAGGTCGACACCCCGGAGAGCGTGAACGGCCCCAGAACCGGAGCCATAGACCCTGGTCACGGCCCGAGCGCGGAAGCAGAGCCGCGATGACGCCGTCGTAGCGAGCGTATCCACGGCGGCCATCATGCCGTCGCCGTGAGCCATCGGTGTCCCGGTGCGATTGACTGTTGCGTCCCCAAGGACATGGCGCGGTGATTCCGGTCGGTCGGCACAAGGTGCCAGTCGATGGACGTTCACCCCGTGATCTGGATCAATTATGCCCTTTGCGCACTCGATCAGGAGCGATCGAGGACGCAGAAAACCGCCGAGTCTCACCTTCGGGTTGAAGCCATGAGCTCAATTAGGCTGCACGCCGCCGCCGGCCCTGTTTATGGTGAAGGCTGATCGCGTCAGATGAAGTAGGAATGGATGTCCAAGGCCAGCCTGACGTTTCTCGGGGGTGCGGGCACGGTCACCGGCTCCCGCCACCTGCTTCAACTCGGCGGGCGCAAGGTTCTCGTCGATTGCGGATTGTTCCAGGGCCTGAAGGCGTTACGTCTGAAGAATTGGGCAGAGTTTCCGGTAGACCCGGCCGGCATCGATGCAGTCGTGCTGACTCACGCGCACCTCGATCATTCCGGCTACCTGCCAAAGCTAGTGCGCGAAGGCTTTCAGGGACCCATCTTCTGCACCAGCGCCTCGGCCGACCTCTGTGAACTCCTGCTGCTGGATAGCGCCAAGATCCAGGAGAGCGATGCGGAATTCGCCAACCGTCACGGCTTCTCCAAGCACAAGCCCGCCCTGCCGCTGTACGGCAAGCGCGACGCGCTGCGCGCGCTGGAGCAGCTGCGCGCCATCGACTTCGACACGCCCACAGACCTTGGGCACGGCGCCAATCTGCTGTTCCGCCGCGCCGGGCACATTCTAGGAGCGGCGAGCGTTCAACTGCGCTGGGGCGGCAAGACTTTCGTCTTTTCCGGCGACATCGGCCGCTACGATGACCCCCTGATGCACGACCCAGTCTCCGTGGCTCAGGCGGACTACCTGCTGGTGGAGTCGACCTATGGCGATCGACAGCACGCGCAGGTCGCTCCGGCCGACGCCCTCCTGGAGGCAATCCAACGGACCACGGCGCGAGGGGGGACCGTGATCATCCCCGCCTTCGCGGTCGGTCGGGCCCAGGAGCTTCTCTATCTGTGCTGGCGTCTGAAACAGGCGGGCCGCCTGCCACTGACGCCCGTCTATCTCGACAGTCCTATGGCCATCAACGCCAGTGGCATGCTCGAGCGGCACCCGCACGACCATCGTCTCTCGCCTGATGAGTGCCGAGCCGCGATGGCCTCAGCGACCTATGTGCAGGACGTGGAGGAATCCAAAGCGCTCAGCCACAATGGCATGCCGAAGGTGATTATCTCGGCTAGCGGCATGGCCACCGGGGGGCGCGTTCTGCACCACATCAAGGCCTACGGACCAGACCCCAAAAACACGATCCTGTTCGCCGGTTTCCAGGCCGCTGGCACGCGCGGCGAGGCCCTCATCAACGGTGCGCGGGAAGTGAAGATCCATGGCGGTTTCGTTCCCGTCCGCGCTGAGATCGACAACCTGCCCATGCTCTCGGCTCATGCCGACGCCAATGAGATTCTGCGTTGGCTTGGCGGCTTCGAGCGACCGCCCAAAAAGACCTTTATCGTGCACGGGGAGGCCGGCGCTTCGTTGGCGCTGCGGGAACGGATCGAGCAGGAACTCGGCTGGTCCTGCGTGATCCCGGCCGAGGGAGACGAGCAGGTTCTTTCGTGACCGACGGGTCGCAGCCGCCCCTGCCCGTCCTAACCGCGCGCCGGTTGGGACTGCTGTCACAACATGACTCCATCGTGCTGATGCGTGAGGACAGCCCGGTCTGCCGGTCGGAGGGCCACGGCCCACGCTCTCAGGTGCTGCTGATGGCCCACGGCCGCGAGGTGATGGCGACCCTCTATCAGGTTACCGGGGGCGAACTGGTGCAGACGAACGAGGCGGGGCTCTCCGAGGCGGCTTGGGAACGACTGGGGGTGGCCGACGGAGACGAGATCCATGTCCGCCATCCGCCGGCCCTCACCTCGATGTCCAGCGTGCGCCGCCGCGTGTACGGCAAGCGCCTGGATGCTCCCTCAATGGCTGACATCATTTCCGACATTGCCGCAGGCCGCTACAACGACGTCCATCTTTCCGCCTTTCTGACCGCCTGCTCGGCCTTGCCACTGGACCGTGACGAGGTCGTCCATCTCACCCGCGCCATGGTGCAGGCCGGCGAACAACTCAGCTGGAATTCACCGGTCGTGATCGACAAGCACTCGGTGGGTGGTTTGCCGGGCAACCGCACCACGCCGATCATCGTAGCCATTGTCGCGGCGAACGGACTGGTAATCCCGAAAACCTCGTCCCGGGCCATAACTTCTCCAGCCGGCACGGCCGATACCATGGAGACCTTGACCAATGTCGACCTCAACCTCGCGGCCATGCGCAGGGTGGTCGAACAGGAAGGCGGCTGTCTCGCCTGGGGCGGCGCCATGCGGCTGAGCCCAGCCGACGACGTGCTCATCCGGGTGGAGCGGGTGCTCGACATCGACACTGAAGGCCAGCTGGTGGCCTCCGTGCTCTCAAAGAAAATCGCAGCCGGATCCACCCATGTGGTGCTCGACATTCCCGTGGGGCCAACGGCCAAGGTTCGCTCCGATGACGACGCCGACGCCATCTCCGACGCGCTTACTCATGTGGCGCGGGTGTGCGGCGTTGAGGTCCGGTGTGTGCGCACCGATGGTGGTCAGCCGGTCGGTCGCGGCATCGGCCCCGCCTTGGAGGCGCGCGATGTCCTGGCCGTCCTGCGCGGCGAGCCCTCTGCTCCGTCGGACCTGCGCCGCCGCGCCTGCCTGCTGGCCGGCGCGGCGCTGGAGCTGGCGGGCCGCTGCGGTCTCGGCGAGGGGACCAGGCTGGCGGAGCGGACCCTTGCGGACGGACGGGCCTGGGCGAAGTTTCAGCGGATTTGCGAAGCCCAGGGTGGCCTACGGGAGCCGCCACGTTCCGTCGTCAGCCGGCCGCTTTTGGCGCAGCGGTCAGGCCGCGTCATGACCATGAACAACCGCACCCTCGCGCGGCTCGCCAAGCTAGCCGGCGCCCCGGATGACAAGGCTGCGGGAGTCGAGCTCCATGTCCGCTTGGGAGACGAGGTCGCGGCGGGCGAACCGTTGCTGACGGTCCACGCTGAAGCCCGGGGAGAATTAGCCTATGCTTTGGACTATGCCGCCGCCAATCCCGATATGCTGAGCATCGAGGCATGACCCTGCGACTGGTTCTGCCGCTACCCGGCAGTGAGGCCTTTTCAGCCCGGCTGGCCGGCGCCGGCGGCTTCGAACTTGGCGGGCTGGAATTTCGGCGCTTTCCAGACGGCGAACGCTACCTGCGGATTGACGTCGATCCGAAGGGGCGGCCGGTCGACATTGTCTGCGCGAACGCCGACGAACATTTTCTGACCCTCGCATTCGTAGCGGACGCCCTCAGGGACCTCGGCGCATCGGAGGTCACCCTTGTGGCCCCCTACCTTGGCTATATGCGTCAGGACGCCCGGTTCCGCCCGGGCGAGGCCGTGACGTCCCGCACATTCGCACGCCTGGTTTCCTGCCTTGTGGATCGCCTGATTACGGTCGATCCACATCTCCATCGGTTCTCACACCTTGACGAGCTCTATAAGATCCCCTGCGTCGCCCTCCGCGCCGCGCCGCTGATCAGCGAGTGGATTGCGCGCGAGGTGGCAAACCCCCTGATCATCGGGCCCGACGCGGAGAGCGAACAATGGGCGGCGGAGATCGCGAGCAGATGCGGCGTACCCTATGCGCTGTTGTCGAAGACGCGGCAGGGCGATCGCGACGTCCAAATCGCTATGCCGGATCTCGGACTGCACGCCGGGCGGCAACCCGTCCTGATCGACGACATAGCGTCATCTGGACGGACATTGATCGCGGCGAGCGCCGCACTGCGCAAACAGGGCTTTCCCGCCCCCGTGTGTGTCGTCGTTCACGCGATTTTTGTGGCAGACGCCTTCGACAAAGCCTCCGCAGAAACCCTACGCATCGTCTCAACAGACACCGTGGCCCATGCCTCAAATACGATCTCTATCGCATCCCTCATCGCCCAAGCCCTAGTCGGGCTCAACGATAGCTAGACGAGAGACGGCATCCCCGCGCGAGCCTGTCGGACCGCGTGCACTGGCAGGGATGAAAAACCTGTCGGCGCTTGCCGTGGCGGTCGATTGTCGCAGGCAAAGCTACCGAATGGCCGATTATCTCACCGGATTCGGCAGGCGGGCAGCAGAAGCCCGGCGACGTCGCGCCCGGCCCGCCGCCGACCCTCGGGTGTCTGCATCCCGATGAAATGGCGTACAAGGACGTGGGTCTCGACGGTAGCGGCCGGCCCATCATCGTCGACCAAAAAGGTTGCCGTGGCGGTTCATGCGGCGTGGCGTGAAGCGCCGCCCCCCCGACCGCCGTGAACGGTTCCGCCTCGCCTCGGGTCGCTGTCGCCGCAATCATAGACCGAAGGGATAGGTATCGTCCTCGCCGGCGCGAACCTCGGTCGCCAACGGGGTCACTGCCCGCGTCCGATCGAACCAGACGAAGGCGTCGTACTGTTGGGACAGGCTGGCGTGGGCGTAATGGCTCAGGCGCTCGCTGTCGGGGCGATAGACAACGCCGACATAGCGTTCCAGCCGCGGCTCATGCAAATCGGCCCGCAGGGCCCCATTGTGACCCGGCCGCAGATCGATGAGGAACCGTTCGACGCCCACCGCGTGGCACCACGCCTCATAGCTGTCAGGGCGCGAGGGCTTGACCGTCTTGACCTCTGCCGGTGCGTCCCAGTCGGAAGCCGCCATCACCGTGCCGCTGTGAGTGTGTCGTTGCAACCTAACGCGTACCCATTTCCAACCCAAGACAGTCAATAACGCGAAGCGGTCGCAAGTCGGCGCGAGCTCGCGGCGCCGTGCCATAACCCTTCTTCCAAACGGGCGCCGGACTGGACAAAGCGCCGCTTTTCGAGTTCAGGCGAGGCATGAGCCAAGAGAATCCAGAAGAGAAAGTCCAAGGTTCATTCTTCGACTCGCGCGGCATGTCGATCCGCGAGGCTACGGTGGGCTGGGCCCAGGCCCTCAGCGTGATGTTCGACGTCCGGATCGGCGGCGACGACGACCACTTCCAAGGCCAGGCTGGCGGCTATGCGCTGGATCAACTGCTAGTCGGACGCAGTCGGTCAACCGCTCAGGCCTTCGACCGGTCTCGCTATCGCACCGCCCGCGACGGGCTTTCGAACTATCTGCTGCAATTCTACGTCGAGGGCGCCTGTGGACAGCGCCACAGCGCCTCGGACGCCTGGACCAGGCCCGGGGACTTGCTGATCATCGACCTTGCCCAACCGCTGGCCACTGCGGCCAGCGACTTCGAGAACCTCAACCTCTTCATCCCCAGGCGTTTGCTTGCGCCCCTGCTCACAGCCCCAGACACCCTCCATCTGACTGTGCTGCGCCGAGAAGAGCCGCTCGTTTCCCTGCTGTTCGGGCACCTGCAGATGCTGATCGAACTGGCCCCGTCTTTGACGCTCAGTCAGGCCGCCAGACTGGTGCGTCCCACCGTGGAACTGGCCGCAGCCACGATCAATGGCCAGATCGATGACACCGTGGCGACGAGCGCCAACCAGTCTCTGCTGGAACAGATTTGCCACTGCCTCGAAACCCAGCTGACAGACCGCTCGCTTACGGCCGAAGCTGTCGCCGGCCGGTTCAGCATGTCCGAGCGCAAGCTCTATTACCTGTTCAAGGAGTTGGGCGGATTTTCCGGCTATGTCCGGCAGCGTCGGCTGCACGCGGTGCGCGCGCGGCTGGCCGAGCCGGAGGCCGGGGGCGAAACGATCGCCAGCATATCCGAGGCCTACGGCTTCACCCACCGGTCCAGCTTCGTCTCGGCGTTCCGCGGCCTCTATGGCATGACCCCACGCGAGTTCCGCAGCCTGGCGGCCGCACGCGCGCCCATGCTCGACGCCGGCTCGCCCGCCGACTGGCGGCGCTGGATCGCCGAGCTGCGCTAGTCCGCACAAATCGCCCGGTGAAATTGCGCTCCGCCGTACATTGAGCCACAGGCGCCCGACGTTCACTTTCCTTTCCCCCTGAGCTCCTTTCCTTCCACGCCTGAGCAAGCGTTCAGGGCAAAGATCGATGAGCATTTTCGGGTCCAAAATCTATGCCCGCCGTAATGGCGTTTGCCTGTGCGACTGGGACGGCGACGCCCAGAACGACTACGCCCGGCTGGTGTCGGACCCGCGCGTGATGGCCTTCATTTCGGATGGCAAGCCTCGGTCGTTCGAGCAGGCCGCCGGCGAGGTCGACGCCTTCAATCTGGAACTTCAGACGCGCGGCTGGTCACGCTGGGCGGTGAGGCGCGAGGAAACTGGCGAGTTTCTTGGCTATTCGGGGTTCGCGCAGAAGGAACACGGCATCAATTTCGGCCAGCGCTTTTTTCCCAAGCTGTGGCGCTCAAGGGCGCCGATGGCGGCGGCGCATATGGCCTTGGAGTACGGGTTCCTGAAGCTGGGCTTCGATCAAATCCACACCTTGACCAACCTGAACCACACGATGGCGATCCGGCTGAACCGTAATTATCTGGGCGTCGACGATGACTATGGCGTCGTCTGCGACACGCCGTTTGGTCCCCACCTGCGCATTGATGTCACCCGCGCCATGTTCCTGTCCGGGCTGCAGCGTAACCGCCAGCGGATCTTCGCCCGCGCGGTCCGCGCCGCTGGACAAGACACGACCCCAGACTTCAGTCCCCCGGTGACCTTGGCATGACGCGCCCGCCCTCCGAGGCGCCGGTAAGCCACCTTTGCGACCTGGAGACCTGGCGCACCGGAACAGGACCACCCCTATGGTATTGGCCGCTCGGGATCGCCCTGGCGGCCAGCCGGCTGGCGCTGGCCATCCTGGTCGCGCCGCTGGCCATGGCGTTGCCGCCGAGTGTTTCCTCGCGGCTGTTTCCTCTGATCCGCAGGGCGATGGGCGTGCGCGTCATCGTCAACCTCCCCCGCGAGGAGGTGGTCCATCTGACTGACGGCTGCGTGGTGGCCCTCAACCATGTCAGCGTATTCGACCTGTTGGCGGTGTGCGGACAGCCCCAGGCCTGTATCGCTATTGGCCAGGACGGCGGCGCGCTGGGCCGGGCGACCGCCATGCCGCTGGCGCGCGGCTCAGGCGCTCAGCTATGGCGCGTCGCCGACCGCAAGACGCTGGCCCGCCACATCGCGGCCTGGCGCAAGCATCCCTCCGGAACCAGCCTCTACGTGTCGCCGGAAGAGACCATCGGTAACCAGCAGGGCCTGTTCCAGTTCCAGCCGAGCTTTCTGGCCCGCGGGTTCCCAGTCGTACCGACGGCCCTGCGACTGACTACGCCTTTTGGCCTGAACGCCGATCCGCTGTTGTCGTCCAAGCCGGCCAACGTCCTGCGCTTGCTGGCCATGCCCGCCGTGACGTTCAAGCTAGACTACCTGCCCCGGTTGGCGCGCGCGCCGGACGAGTCCAAAACCGCCTTCGCCAAGCGCGTCCAGCAGGCGATCGCCGACCGTCTGGGCGCCGCCGCCACCGACTGGCGGCCACAGGACAAGCACGCGCTGCGCGCGCGGCTGAGGCGTGGCGAGACATGAACCGCTCGCTCTGGGGCTGCAATGTCATCTTCGACTATGACCAAACTCTGGTTCCCGAAGAGAGCTTGCAGGAAGTGCTCAAGCTCAGTCTTCGCCGTCGCCACGATAGTGAGGCCAGAATAGCGGCCCTGCAGGCGCGCTCGCAGCGGTTCATGGCCGGCGCCGCGCGCCCGGAGGATCCCCTGATACTGCTAGGGGCCCTGTTGTCGATCCAGCGAGAAGCGATCGACGACTATATCGCCGGGGCGCTGGATCGGATCACACCGTTCCGCCCCCTGTTCCAGTCGCTGCGCGGCCAGGGGGCGCGGCTGTTCATTGTTTCGGCCGCATTTCACGACTGGTTAGGACCGATCGGGGCCGCCTGCGGCTTTCCGGCTGAGGCCATCGCCGCCAATCGCCTGTGCTGGATCGGAAGGCAGGCCGTGGGAGTGGGCGACTGGACTCTGCTGACGTCCGTCGACAAGACCGCTCTGGTTCGGCGATGGGGGCGTAGGGGCGCCATGAGCGGACCCACGGTAATAGTCGGCGACGGGGCCAGCGACTTGGCCATCCACGCCAGCGGCTTGGCCCAAGGTTTCGTCTCCGCCAGCTACTACGCCCATGGCGTGACCGCCGACGGAGACCTCGCTCGGCGCGCATCGGCGATCGAGGATCTGGAGCCGATGATCGTGGACCTCCTGGTTCGCATCTCCTGACAGAACTCATCGATTGCAGGCCGCCCGGGCTTGCTGGCCCATGGGTTGCGCGCGGTTGACGCGCCGACCTGTTCCAGGCGCGGGTTCGGACCGGCTCACCGCGGCGAACCATCGTTGTAACCACGATCGAGTACAGATCAGGGCTGGAGCCCACCGTTGCGCTGGAGCGTGAAGGCCTTCGTTGCGTTGCGGCGCCAGTCGGGATCGATGGGACGGTCGACCTTCGCGCCCTCGCGGGCCTGATCGGTGACGACACACTTCTTGTTTGCGTCATGGCAGCGAGCAACGAGACGGGGGTTCTTCAATCTCTCGAAGCTGTCGTGGCGCATGCGCAGGCTGCCGGCGGCCTGAGGCGGGGCGCGCAGTGCGGCGCCGCCGCCGCCGCCTCGGGGCTGGTCATACCGTGAGATCGGGCCGCCGCGCTTGAAGCCCCCTAAACGGGGGCCGGCGCGAGGCCCACGCACATCATCTTCAGCTCCATGTACTCGTCCAGGCCAAAGTGAGAGCCCTCGCGGCCCAGCCCCGATTCCTTGATGCCGCCGAAGGGCGCCACCTCGGTGGAGATCAGGCCCGTGTTGAGTCCGACCATGCCATACTGAAGCCCCTCACCCATCCGCCAGGCGCGATCGAGATCCCGGGTGAAGACATAGGACGCCAGGCCCGCCCGGGTATCATTGGCCATTGCCAGGGCCTGGGCCTCTGTCTCGAAGCGCACCAATCCGGCCACCGGCCCGAAGGTTTCCTCGATGTTCAAAAGGGCCAAGGGCGGCACATCGATCAGGACCGTCGGCTCGAACCAGGTCCCCGACGTCCCAAACCGCCGGCCGCCGGTCAGCATCCCGGCTCCGCCCGCCACCGCGTTGGCGATGTGGCGCTCGACCTTGTCGAGCGCCCCGGCGTTGATCAGCGGCCCCTGGTCGGTAGCCCCTTCCAACCCATCACCGACCCGCAGCGCCTTGACCCGGTTCGTCAACCGTTCGGCGAAAGCGTCGTAGATGCCGGCCTGAACCAGAAGTCGGTTGGCGCAGACACAGGTCTGACCGGTATTGCGAAACTTGCTGGCCATCGCGCCCTCGACCGCGGCGTCGAGATCAGCGTCGTCGAACACGATGAAAGGGGCATTGCCGCCCAGCTCCAGCGACACTCGCTTGACCGTGCCCATGCAAGCCGCGGCCAGCATCTTGCCGACCGAGGTCGAGCCCGTGAAGGTGAACTTGGCGACACGAGGGTCGGTCGTCAGCACCGCTCCAATTGGAGCCGGCGGCCCGGTGACAATATTGAACACCCCCGCCGGCAACCCCGCCTCCTCGCCCAGCAAGGCCAAGGCCAGGGCCGAGAATGGCGTCAACTCCGAGGGCTTGAGCACGACCGTACAGCCAGCCGCCAAGGCCGGCGCCACCTTGCGGGTGATCATGGCCGCCGGGAAGTTCCAGGGCGTCACCGCCGCCACCACGCCCACCGGCTGCTTGAGCACGACAATCCGCTTGTCTGCCTGATGCCCCGGTATCACCTCGCCATAGGCGCGCTTGGCTTCTTCACCGAACCACTCAATGAAGCCGGCGGCGTAGGCGACCTCGCCCTGCGCCTCGGCCAATGGCTTGCCCTGTTCGGCGGTCATCAGCCGAGCCAGGTCATCCCGGTGAGCCATGACCAATTCGAACCAGCGTCGCAGGATGGCGGCGCGGTCCTTGGCCGCGCGCGCCGCCCAGGCCGGAAAGGCCGCGTGAGCGGCGGCCACCGCGCCCAGGGTTTCAGCCTCGCCCAGGGCCGGGACTGCGCCCAGCACCTTGCCATTGGCCGGATTGGTCACCTCAATGACGGCGTCACCGGTGACCCAGACGCCATTGATCCAAGCGGCTTCGCGCAGCAGGTCGGGACGTTTCAGGGCCAGACGGGCCCGCTCGCCAAGGTCGTGCCGCGTCATCAGGACACCATCGCCAGGGACGCCTCGAGGATATCGAGTCCCTCGTCGAGGATGGCGTCGGGAGTCGTCAACGGCGCGAGCAGACGGATGGTTTCGCCGAATACGCCGCAGGACAGCAGGATCAGACCTTTTTCCAGCGCCCTGACGGTCAAGGCCTTGGCCTGGGCCCCGTCCGGCTCACCGCCGCCGCGGGAGCGGACGATGTCGAAGCCGATCATGGCCCCGGGTCCGCGGATCGAAGCGATCGGCAGCAGATCGTTGCGCTGGCTCATGGCCAGCAACCTGCGCTTGATGTGTTCCCCCTGGACATTGGCCCGATCGAGCAGCCGCTCCTCGGCGATCACATCCAACACCGCCAGGGCGGCGGCGCAGGCGATCGGTGGTCCGGCATAGGTGCCGCCCAGACCGCCGGGCTCGGCCGCGTCCATGATCGCCGCGCGACCGATGACACCGGACAGCGGGAAGCCGCCAGCAAGCGACTTGGCCACGGTGATCAGGTCCGGCTCAACCCCGCTGTGCTCGATGCCGAACATCTTGCCGGTGCGACCGAACCCCGCCTGGATCTCATCAGCGATCAGCAGGATGCCGTGCCGGTCGCAGAGCTCACGCAGCGCCAGCAGCAGTTCGGTCGGGGCCGGCTGGAAGCCGCCCTCACCTTGCACCGGCTCGATGATGATCGCCGCCACCCGTTCAGGTTCGACATCGGCGCGGAACAGGAACTCCAGCGCCCGCAGACTGTCTTCGACCGACACGCCGTACTGCGGCACGGGAAACGGCGCGTGATAGACCTCGGCCGGCAACGGGCCAAACAGCCGCTTGTAGGGGGCGACCTTGCCGGTCATCGCCATAGTCAACATGGTGCGACCATGGAATCCGCCGGTAAAGGCGATGACCGCCGAACGGCCAGTCGCGGCGCGGGCCAGTTTGACGGCGTTCTCAACCGCTTCGGCGCCAGTGGTGAACAGGATAGTCTTGGCCGGCCCGCTGAACGGGGCCAGAGCGTTCAGCCGCTCGGCCAGGGCGACATAGGGCTCGTAGCCCACCACCTGGAAGGCGGTGTGAGTGTAGGCGTCGAGCTGGTCGCGCACGGCCTGCAGGACCTTCGGGTGCCGGTGGCCCGTGTTGAGCACGGCTATGCCGCCAGCGAAATCGACATAGCGCTTGCCCTCGACATCCCACAGCTCGGCATTCTCGGCCCGGCCGGCGAAGATCGGGGTGGCGGTGGCGACTCCGCGCGGCACGGCGGCGAGGCGGCGGGACAGCAGATCAGCGTTGGCGGACATGAAGGTGCGACTCCGGAAAGCGTGGACAAGGCTGGCGGGCCGTGGAGGCCCGCGTATGATGGAAGATCAGGCTGGCGATCGTTGTCGGTCGAGCGCCAAGGCTGGTATGATGGCCGCCAGTCCGCTGAACAGCAGGCCGATGACCGCCAAGGTGATCAGGCCGCGATACTGGCCGCCAGCGGCGACGAAGGCGGCCAGGGCTGGACCCGACGCCAACCCAAGTTTCGAGAAAAACCCGCCGAGAGCCGCCATCTGTCCAGCCTTGTCAAAGGCCGCGCACATGCCCAGCAGATAGGGGATTACGAAGGCCCAGGTCACCGCCGTGGCGATATTGGCGACCAGATAGACCCAGGGCAGATGGCTGAAATGGAACGCCCACGTGCCGACCAGGGTCAGGGCCAGGCCGGCCAGCAGCGGTCGGGTCCGGCCGAACTTCAGGCCCAGCACCACGACCATGACCGAGCCCAGGGCGCCGATCCAGTTGGCCGCCCCCAGGGTGTCGGTGATGAAGCCAAGCTTCAGACCCGAGGCCTTGCCGAGGCCGATGATATAGGCGGCCAGGCCCATATTGGCGGCCTGGAACAGAAAGATGCCCGCGAAAGCCAGACCCAATGGAATCCAGCGCACGGCGGGCCTCGCGGCGCTAGCCGCGAGCTTGGGCGGCGAGGGATAGTCGCCAAGAAAGGGGATCATGGCCAGGGTGACGGCGCTGAACGTCGCCAAGGCCACAAACAGCACGCCGTGACCGAACATCGGCACCAGGTGCGGCAGGAACATCAGGCCCAGGCCGCCCAGGCCAAATTGCACCACCAGCAACATGCCGAAGGTGCGGTCAGGCGTCTTGGTGCGGGCGATGACCGCGAAGGCTACCCCGACCAGCAAGCCGCCGATCAGACCGTGGACGAAGCGGGTGGCGATCAGGATCTCAGGCGCTGTAAGCAGGGTCGAGATCAGGTCGACGATGATCAGGCTCAGCAACACCGCCACGGCGGTCGGTCGCCAGGGCAGTCGCCGGATGATGAACACCGCCGTCAGCGCCCCGACCGCCGCGCCATACACATTGGCCGAGGCGACCAAACCGGCCGCCTTCGGGGTCAAGCCGGCGCCGGTGATCAGGCCGTCAACCAAGGCGGCCATGATGTTGACGTAGAACAGGCCAGCTGTGGCCAGGAAAGACAGCAGCACGCTGGCTAACAGGCTGTCCTCAGGGACCCGACCCGGACGGCCAGACGCGGCGAGCGCGGTCGGAGCGGCGTCGGTCATGGGCACATCCGTTTGATCTTGGCGGTTTCGACAGCGGCCTGGGCCCAGTCGAACACTCCGCTGTCGCCGAAATAGTAGTAAGTGAGACCGCCCGGCAGCAGCACGACCGAGATGCCGCCATAACCCGACATGAACGGGACCCAGAGCGGCGCGGCGCAGCCGAGCTTCGCCCCCAGGTCGCGAGCCCAGAAGCCGGCCTTGTAGCGATAGTCCTCGCCGCCGGCGCGCAAGCCTGGCCTGGCCGGGTCACGCTGCAAAGCGGCGCTCAGCAGACCGGGGTCGAGAACCGTCCGCCCATCTATGCGCGCGCCGTCCGAGAGCCAGCCGCCGATCCGGGCAATGTCGTCGGCATGATAGGTCAAACCCCAACCGGTAAAGGGCTGGCGAATGGAATCGAGGGTGCGCCGGGTGGTCAGGATGGTCGGACTCAGCCGCAACGAGCGCCACAGCGGCGCGATCAAGGCGTCATAGAAATCGCCATCGCCGCGCTCGCGCTGGATGTCGGCCAGGGCGGCGCCCAACAGATAGGTGTCGGCGGTGTGGTAGACAAAGGTCTGCCCCGGCGTGGCCCGCCGGCCGTACTGACCACAGGCATAGGCGACCTTGGCCGCGTGATCCTCAGCGTCGAAAAAGGCGCTGATCGAGGGTGCGCTCTCATCAGCTTCAAAAGCGCTTGAGCCATAGACGCCTGTCGCCATGTCCAGTGACTGGCCCAGGGTGACGTCTTTCCAGACCTCGCCGGCCGCGCATGCGGACACGTGCTCGGCGATCAGTTGGTTGGCCGCGCCCGGGACCAGGGCCTCCAGCCGCATCAGGCCGATGGCGCCGACGATCGACTTGGCGGTCGAGTAGGACGGCAGGTCGAGCGTGTTGCAGAATGGATAGTCACCGTGCCGGGTCTGGCAGGTCGAGGCATAGTGAACGCCATCGACCACCAGGCCGTAGGCAGTAGGCGGATCGCCATCCGCCGGCGGCGCCAAGACCAATCGGGCCGGGTCGAACCCGGGATAGAGTTTGGCGAGGGCGGCGATCGGACGGACCGGCAGCCGGGCGGCGACCTCCGCCCGGTAGGCGGCGGCGATCGCGTCGGCGTCGACGTCGGAGACCGCAGTCAACTGGGCAGGAACCATGCCCCAGGCGTCGAATTTCAGGTAGGCGCAGGTCTCCGAAGCGACCTCAAAGGCGACCCGCGAGACCGACCCGTCTGGTTTGAACAGGAAGGTCATCACGCCGTTGTGCAGGCAGTTGGCGTTGCGCTCCTGCAGGGCGAAGGGCATCGCCGCCCGCCGCCAGCCCCTGTCGGCGGCTTCGGTCCAAACCCGTCCGGTCTCGAGCACCCATTCCCAGACCGGATGACCACTGGCGATAGGTCCCCGCTGGACCGGGATCAGAGCCTCGCCGTCCTCGACGAAGACGAAGTCGAAAGTCGGCAGGGTGGCGCGCAGAGCCCGCGTGGCGGCCGTCATCGCCGTTTCATCCTTGAGGATCGCCATGCCGACCTTGGCGGCGGGGCTGTCCAGCGTCAGCCGCCAGACCTCGCGGCTGGATGGGGCCTCCGCCCCGGGCGGAGGCGCGAAGGCGGAGAGCGGCAGGGGCGACGAGAAGCCTTCGCCGGAGATTAATTGATCGTGATCGAACCGCGCCCTTGGAGCGCTTGGCTCCGCGGCCAACGGCTGGCCCGTCACCACCACCGCGTCGCCCCAGCAAAGAGCGCGCAGGCCACCCGCCGCCCGGAAACGGATCATCAAGGTTGACCGGTCGGCGGCGACCGGCGCCGAGACCTCGGCATGGGTGAAGGCGACGCCGTCATCAGCCCCGTCGCGCAGCGCGACGATCTCCCGCCACGTCGCGCCATCATCGGCGGAGACCTCGGCCAGACAGGCGTCATCACGACCCAGGCCCTGGCCGGCCACGGCGGCGGCCACCGAGACCTGAGCGAATCCCCGGGTCGAGACGGAGGTTGTCGCCATGGCCCGCCGCGTCAGGCGCAACGAGACATTGCCCTGGAAGGTGGTCAGCCGAACGTCGCCGGCGCCGGCCGCGCCCCAGCCGTCCGCCTGGCCGTCCTGAAAGTCATCCGCGAAGATCGGCCCGGCCAAGGCCGGGGCCGCCAGCGCGACGGCAGCGGTCAGCAGGATCGCGCCAAGAGCCAGACGCGACATCAGACGAGCTCGACCGGATCGACGCCGCCGGCCGCGAGAGCAGCGGCCAGGGGAGCCAGTTGCGGTGCGTAGCGTCGCCACAGTCCCACCGAGTCGGCGTGGATCGGCTGGCGCACCTGGGCCGCGCTGGCCGTGGCGGCGGGCGCGGCGTTCTCGTGAAAACGCAGGCAGGCGTCCTGCCAGTCCAACGCGCAATGAGCGATGATCCGTCGACTCTGCGTCTCCTGATCCGTGACCAGGGCCTCATAGTCGACGTCGAGGATGCGGCCCGGCAGCACCGCGCGCCAATGGGCCATCAACCGGCGATGGGCCAGCATGTAGGCGGCCAGGTCATCAAGGTCGTAGGCATAGGGGCAGCCCATGCGGAACAGCGTCTTGTACAGGGCATAGCCACTGTCCATGGGATGGCGACGCAGATGAATGATCTTGGCGTTGGGCAGGGCGCGGGCGATCAGGCCGACATAGAGGAAGTTGACAGGCGTCTTGTCGATGACCATCGGGCGCCGCGGGCCACGGCCGGCCAGGCTGTCGAGATAGGTCCGGCCGAGCGCCGCCGGATCGAGGGTCGCCGAGCGGCGGATCAGGTCGCCCTTGCCGCCCGCCTGGCCGGCCAGGCGCATCAAGGACAGGGCGAAGTCATTGATTTCGCCAAGACTCTCCACCGCACTGTGTGAGCTGATGATGCGATCGACCAGGGTCGTGCCGCTGCGCGGCAGGCCGAGCACGAAGATCGGCCCGACCTCGGCGCACCCCTCGGGCGTCGCCGCGAACAGCGCCGGGTTGAACACCCGGGCGATCTCCTCCATCGCCGCGACATCAGACGCGACCTGATAGCTGAGCAGGCGGCGCCGGCGATCGGCGCCGCGCTTGAGCCATTCGAAGCTCTGTTGGTATTGGCCCAGGTCCTCGAACTCCTTGGCCAGGGCATAGCTCAACGCCACCTCGGCGGGCCCGGGCCGGGTCCGCGCCACGGCGTCGAGCAGTGCTGGAACGTGGTTGGCCTGCGCCGTCTGCCGCCGCAGAGTCGAACGGTTCTGCCACGCGTCGGCGTCAGCGGGATCGAGCGCGATGACGCGGTCGAGCAGGGCCTCGGCCTCACCGGTAAGACCCAGAGCGATCTGGGCGGACGCCAGATTGTAGAGGCAGCGTGGGTCGTCGGGGGTCAGGTCGACCGCGCGCCGGTAACAGCGCGCGGCCTCGTGAGTTTTGCCACAGTGGGTGTAGTATTCGCCTAGATGTTGCAAAAGGCGCGCGTCATCGCCCGCCGTCGCCTCGATCACCGCCAGGCCCAAAAGCGCCTGGCCGACGCGGCCGTCACGGATGAGCGGGGCGATCATGCCCAGATCCTCCATCGCCTTGCTCCGCGCCGCCAAGCCACCCATCCGAAATCTAGAAGCTGTAGTCGACCGACAGACCGACGGTCCGCGGCAGGGAGATGAACTGTTTCGAGGCGTTGCCATAGTAACCGACCGATGGCCGGGTTCCCATGTAGGCTTCGGTGAACTCGCCCGTCACGCCAGGGTCGTTGAACAGGTTCTTGATGAACAGGGTCCCGGTCAGCGGCCCCTTCGAAAGCGAGGTCGAAGCGTTCCAGATCTGGAAACCGGACAGGCGGGTATTGTATTTCGCCCCTCCAATCGCGTTGCGGGTCGAGGATTGGTAGTAACCACTGGCCCGAGCGACCAGGCGGAGGTCACCGCCCAGTTTCCAGGTGTAGTCACCCGCCAGAGTGACCGCCTGCTTGGGCGTGCCGGGCAGTTTCGAGCCGTCACTCGCCAGCACCGAGCCAAGCGGGCTGACGACAGCGGCGCTCAACGCCGCATCGGTATAGGTGTAGCCGATCGCATAATGCAAAGCGTCGGTTGGCCGGCCGTCGATCGACGACTCCAGCCCAAAGGTCCGCGCCTTGCCGCCGTTTTGCACGACATAGAAGCCCCAGTTCGGGGTGGCGGTGTTGAGCTGGATGTCCTTCCAGTCAACATAGAACAGGGCGGCGTCATAGGTGATGGTTCCCCGTCGCCCCTTGATCCCGGCCTCGTAATTGACCACCGCGTCGGATTTGTAGATCTGCCAGCGCGGGTCCTCGGCAAAGTTGCCGCTCAGCGGCACGGCGTTGGAGCCACCCCGGCGGTAGCCCTCGGAGACCGTCGCGTAGAACAGGCCCTTGTCGCTGAACTTCCAGGCCAGGTTGCCCTTGAAGAGCGCCCGGCTCTCCGACGACTCGAACCGCGCCGTGACCGGCTGGCTGAGCGAGGTGTAGAGGGGCACATCGATGAGGGTGTTGTTGACCGCCTTGTTGTCGAACCAGCGAACGCCGCCGGTCAGCGACAGGCTGTCGCTGGCGTGCCAGGTCAGCTCGCCGAACACGGCCTTGTCGGTGAAGTCCTCGTGACGGCGATACTTGAAGTCCCGGTCGCCGGCCACCGCCGACGGAGCGCCGCTCCAGATGTCCCACCAGCGCTTGAATCCACGCAAGTAGCTGTCCTGCGACGACACCAAGGTGTCATCATTGTAGTAGGCCCCGACGACATAGTCGAAATCGCCGCCGGTCTTGGAAACCAGACGCAGTTCCTGGATGGTCGCGGTGTCCGAATAGTCGCGCACGGCCGAAGCCATTGGGCGCGGATAGTTATAGTAGAAACTCAGAAAGCCGGCCTGGGCGTAGAAGCCGGTGTTCTCGCTGACACTCGTCCCCTTGTGCTCGTAGTGCGAGGTCGAAGAGGTCAGGGTGGCGAAGCCCAGATCGATGTTCATTTCCAGACTGGTCAGGTTGACGTCTCGCGACGACGGTTCGAGCTGGATCGAGCCGTTCTGATAGTCGCCATAGGCCTTGCCGTAACCGTCGAGGCCATGGGTCACCTGACGGCGACCGCCGATCTCGTCCGACTGCTGACTATAGCTCAGGGTGGCGTCGAAGCGGTCGGTCGGCTGCCAGCGCAGCGCTACCCGCCCGAAGGTGATCCCAACCGTGTCGGCGTCCTTCTTGCTCGTGTAGTTCGCGTTCGGCGACAGCAGCCCGTTAGGCGCCGCGGGCGCTCCCGAGCTGTCCAGGACATAGAGGTTCACATAGTCGGTCACGCCCGGATAATCGATGCGGCTGACAGTGGCGCGCAGAGCCAGGGTGTCGCCCAGCGGCAGGTTCAGGGTCAGGTCGCCGGCCCAGCCGGCGCTCCCCGAGCCTTCGACCTTGCTGCCCGTCAGGCTCACCGCGCCCTCGAACACGCCCAGTTTCGGGGCTCGGGTGATGTAGCGGACGGTTCCGCCCAGAGAGCCCGAGCCGTACAGCGAGCCCTGGGGCCCGCGCAACACCTCTACCCGTTCAAGATCCTTGAGCAGAAAGCCGGCGAACAGCGGCGTTTCGTTGATGTAGGTCGAGACCGGCGCGACACTGGAAACCGCGTAGTCGCCCAAGGCATTGCTGTCGACATTGATGCCGCGGATCAGCACGTTGTTGACGACCCCGGCGTTGCGATAGCCTCGATCAACCACGGCGACGCCCGGAATCCCGCGCATCAATTCGGCGCTGTCGGCGATCTTGGCGGTCTCGATGGCGGCGCCCGACACCGCCGAGATGTTGTAGGGAACTTCCAGGACGCTCTGTTCGCGTCGGTTGGCGGTGACCACGATCTCGTCGATCGTGTCGGCGCCGCTGGCCTGAGCCATGGCCGCGCCACCGGCTCCCAAACCCAGCATCAGGGCGGTGATCGATACGGCCCCTCTAAGATTCGACTTGTTCATCCTGCAACCCCCTCGTTCAAATCTATCGTTGTTGTTGATCAATGACGCGCTCTACCGAACGCTAGGTCTTGATGGCGCTCAGGCTCGGCCGGGCGATCTGTTCGGATCGCGGCTTTTCCAATGCCCCCAGGCTGGCGAAGGCGGGAGAGGCGGCAAAGCCGTCGCGGTAAGGCGGAAAGACGATGGGCGTATCGCGCAAGCTCTTCAGCGGTTGACCCAGACCGTGCCAGCCGCGTTCGCGAACCCGGCTGACCTGGTCGAGATCGAGCTCGACGGCGATCACTTCATGTCCAGCTCCGGCCAGGTGGATGACCTCGCCGCCGGGACCGAACACCCCGGACTTACCGACCCCCAGTGAGCCAGCCACATTGATGTCAACGAAGAACACCTGATTGGTCGCCGCGCTGGCCCGGGCAATTGCAAGCTCGGCGTCACGATCAATGGTGTTGGTCATCCCAGGATGCAGAATGACCTCGGCGCCCATCCAGGTCAGGGTTCGCGTGGTCTCCGGGAACCACATGTCGTAGCAGATCGACAGACCAAAACGCCCGACCTCGGGGACATCGAAGACCACGAATTCGCCGCCCGACGACACACCCTGCTCGTAGGGCGTGAACGGATAGATTTTGCGATAGCGGGCGACCACCTGGCCGCTGGGGTCGATCACAGGCGCGGTATTGTAGATCTTGTCGCCCGACTGCTCGAACAATGAGCCCGGCACCAACCAGACGCCGGCCGCGCGAGCCGCTTCGCACATCTTCTTCTCGGCAGGCCCCGGTAAGGGCTGCGCATGACTGACGCCCGCGCCGAACAAGGTCAATTCGCTGACCACGACCATGTCGACCCAAGGCAGGCGCGCCTTGACCGCCGCGATCTCGGCGGCGATCCGGTCACAATTGTCACCCTTGGCCAGTTCAAGCTGCAGGCCGGCGATTCCGATGGGACGCATGTCGTCTTCCACTGCGAGCCGGATGGCCCTGTGACGGAAGAGTGACGGCGCAGAGGAAAGCCACATAGCGCCAGTCGAAGACCATCGATGGCGCCAGTTTTTGCCTAACGTCCCCGACGGGCGATATCTGGCGCCAGGCTCATACTGCGTCCGCGCGCCGGATGACCGCGGAGTCGACCAGCCGACCATTGGTGTCGAACCAGCCAATGCGGTCTGCGACAATGACGGTGACAAAACTGGCGATCTCGCCATAGGACCATTGGCGCCACTGCCGGCGCCAGACATCGTCCTCGACCCACCACCGACCGACGTCGCAATCCTCATTGGCGTAGCCCGCGCGGCCGGTCATCCGCCCGTCCGGGAGCAATTCAATCGTACATGGGTCGCCATAGACGGTCTTGCAGAGCAACACCGCACCGGACATGGCCGCATGGAGCGCCTCCCCGGTCAACCGGGCCTCCGGCGCATGGGGGAAGGCGGGCTTGGCCCCGGGCAGGTCGCGCATCAGGTCGGCGAGCACCGCAACCCCTTCACGGATCCGGTCGAGCGGCAGGCTGGTGACACCGAGGCGGAAGATGTTCGACGGCCCCTCGCCCCCGGCATAATAGGGCCCGACCGGTTCGATCAGCACGCCGCGCCGTTCGGCCTCGACGGCCAGGCTCTTGACGTCGAGATGGCTGGGGCCGCGCACCCAGTAGGCGGCTCCGCCGCGCACCGGCGCGATCGCCACAGACTGCTGCAGATAGTGGTTCAGGGCGTCGCGCAGCGCGGTGCGGCGTTCGCGAAACAACCGTCCCAGTCGCATCATCGTCGCATCATGGTGACCCATGGCCAGGAAATGGGCCACCGTGCGCTGATTGTTCAAAGGTGGGTGGCGCACAGCCAAGCCACGCAAGCGTCGGGCCTCGGCGACCACCGCAGCGGGAGCGACCATAAACCCCAGCCGCAGACCCGGGCCCAGCACCTTGGACAAACCGGCGACATAGATCACCCGGCCATCGCGATCGAGACTGTATAGGGCCGGGCAGGCCTCATCGAGATAGTTGGTCTCGCAGGCGAAATCGTCCTCGATGATCACCATGTCACGGGCCGCCGCCTTCTTCAGCAGAGCGTCGCGACGGGCCTGGGTCAGCATCACCCCGGTCGGGAACTGGTGGCTGGGCGTGACATAGATAAGATCGCACTCGTCGAGGCGACGATCCACCAACACGCCGTCATCATCGACCGGTTGGATGACCGTGCGCCCGCCGCGGTCGGCGATCAGGCGGCGCATGTCGGGGTAGCCGGGATCCTCGATCGCGACAGTGACGCTCGGGTCGATCAGCATCTGGCTGATCAGGGCGAGCGCCTGCTGAGCCCCGACGGTGATCAGGATCTCGTCGGGGCGGGCCTGGATGCCGCGTCGGGGTAGCACTTTGGTACGGATTTCCTCGATCAGCATCGGATCGTCGGCGTCGCCGCTATCGGTGGCCCACTGGGCGATGTCTGTGACGGTCAGGGCCTGGCGACTGGCCTCTCGCCACTCGGTTACGGGAAACAGCGAGGCGTCGAATACGCCGTCTATGAACGGATAGGGATACTGCCGCCAGTTGGGGATACGGCGCGAAGCCGGATCGCCGTCAGTCCCGGTCTTGAAGCGTGCGCCCCAATGGGAGTCCGGCGCCGGGTCGCGTCCGCCGGCCACGGTCTCGACCGAAGTCAAACCCCGCAGCATGTCGTGATCGACGTAGATACCGCTACGCTCACGGCTGACGAACAGGCCCTCGTCGAGCAGTTTCTGATAGGCCAAGGTCACGGTGTTGCGCGCCAAGCCCAGTTGCTGGGCCAGAGCGCGAGACGACGGCAGCCGACGCCCCGACGCGAAGGCGCCAGCGCAGGCGGCCTCGACCAGCTTGCGACGCACCTGATCCTGAAGACTCAAATTACTGTCAGGATCGAGGAAGATGAGCGGCCCAGCCATAGCAAGATCTTCACCCGAGCCGAGGCTCGGCGTCCAGCGTTTCTCCCGAGGCCTTCCAGGAACAGGGCGCGCTCGGCAAAGGCTTGCCATTGTTCTCCGACCTGCCCGCGCCGAGGCCACTCAAGCTCATCAGCTCGAAAGCCTTTCCGGGGCGCGCCGTGGCGCCAGTTTGTCAGCCTGCCTGACATTTCACCAAAGACGTGTTTGCCTGTGGTCTTGAATGAGAAGGCGGGATGACGGCGACCGCCAAAGGCCGTGCGATCGCCGCCGCCTGGGCTCATTCTGGTCTCGGGCCGAGGTGGAGCGATGCTTCGCGGAAGTGTTTCCAGCCGGACGGCCGATCCAAGCCAAATTTATCCGTCCGCTCTTGTCGCACCGCGTTGCGAGCCTCGGTGTGCGAGACTGTCACGCAGCTTTCGCCGTCGCCACACTGCGACGCCGTCCCCGTGGTCGCCATGGGCTTCGAGGACGGTCTTAAGTTGGAAATGCGCCTCTAGGGGCTACTTTAAGCCGCATTACTTGAGTTGCCGACAGGTCCCGATTGAATGATATCAATGCGTTAGTGGGGCAGCCCAATCAGGCTGCGACATGAGAGGGCCAGTTCAGGTTTCGATTTTCTCTCGGTCGGGCGAGATGGGCCCCACGAGACGGTTGCGACTTCAAGACCGCTCCTGTATCGAACGCCTCTCTTCGCCAACGCATATTGCGTTGACCCCGGATGGCCCGGTGGCGGAGTGGTTACGCAGCGGATTGCAAATCCGTGCACCCCGGTTCGATTCCGGGCCGGGCCTCCAACCTTTTCAGTGATTTAAATTCAACGACGTTCTCCGGTTTGCAGACCGGTTTGCAGGAAAGCTCCCCAACGCTGTCTCGCATCCGCTTAGCCGGACGCTTCGCGTTGACCTGTGAGGTTGAATTACGGTTGGCATACCTCTCTACCCGGCTATCCAGAGACCTGCGATTTGCGGCGAGGGAACTGGCCGCGCCCGACGAGCTCCTGGCCCACCTGTCGCCGATGAGTTCGGCACATGTCGGCCTGACGGGCGACTACCTCTGGGCCGATGCCGCAACCGCAGGCGTGTTCAGACCGCTGAACGATCCGGCCGATCGGCTCTATCGCGCCGCGTGGGCCCTGTTCATGGTTCGTGAATTTTAAGCGCCTCCAGCGCACAAACCCTTAGGTGAACCCCAATAGGGTCGCTAGGCGACGGTAGCCGGGGAGAGCTGTATCGGAGAACAGGGGCAGCACCCCTACCCTAGGTTGCCTGTTATGATAATTCGTGTCTTATGGATTTTCGTTCGGGCCACTATCTCTTCTGGTTGAGTAATCGTTCAGCAGCAGCGGAGAACACCGCGCCAGCCGAGCGTGGCGCGGTGTTTGACGGCGGGCCGAGGCCTGTCGCTTCCAGATGTCGGGGCTCGCTTTGTCGTCGTTCTTCGTGATTGCCTTTTTTGGGGTGATTTCCGACCAGGCAGCGTCTCCGGGCCCCGCGCCGGCTGCAGTCGAAAAGACTTCGACCACTGTCGACAGCGTCACGATCAATGGGCTGACCTCCAACATCAGCACCCGGATCGATCGGCAGGTCTATTCCCTTCGCAACGATCCTCAGTTGCAAGCTTCGCCGCTCGTCGAAGTGCTGGCAAAGTTGCCGTCGATCACACTCACCGCCAACGGCGAGCTCACCCTGCTGGGCGTTCCAGGTGTGATCGTTTTGGTCGATGGGAAGCCGGTCGCGGATTTGCAGGGCCTCCTGCGTAGTCCGGGCAGCGCCCGCGTCGACCGCGTCGAAATCCTGACAAACCCGCCAGCGGAGTTCGCAGCGCAAGGCGTTGGCGGCGTCATCAACATCATCACCCACCATTCGTTCATTGATGGCCTTTCGGGCACTATCGATAGTGCCGCCAATACATGGGGGTCGGCGGAGCTGAGCGTGTCGCCGAACTGGAGCGCCGGACGCTGGGCGCTCTCGGGCTCAGTCCGAGCAACGACGGATCGCCCAGAAAGCCAGGACACCCGAGCCCGCGAAGTGTTCGGCGTAGCGAATGGGGCGTTGGCGGAGCGCTCGAAAACGGCGACCAACACCCGCGGCCTCTCGGTTCAGGCGCAGGGGGGCTACGACGTTGGCGACACGACGAAGCTGGCCTTCGGCGGGGAGAGCAACCGCACGAGAGGTCATCACCTCACCGATACGGATATCGACGCCGAGAACATTGTCCTTTCCGGCCACGAGCAAACGAAACGCAAGATGCGCTTCGACATCGATGCGGCCACTCTCGGCTTCGAGCGCACCGGCCCGCGAGAGGAGGAGCGGTTAACGGCCGACTGGACCTGGTCTCGTCTCCAGTCCGACAACGACACATTAATCACCCAGCACCTCCTGTCGGGCCAGGCCGCTACGTCACTCGCCAACGAGACCACCAACGACGACACCGCGCTAAACGCGAAATACGAGCGACCGCTCTGGAGCCAGGCAAGCCTGTCGGCCGGCGTGGGACTCGAGCATTCCGGTAGGTCCGTTCGGCAATCCCTGACCGCCCTGCTAGGTGAGCCAGTGGGCCTGCCCGGCGAGCAGCGCATGTCCGGCTCACGGGACGTCGCGTCTGCCTATGGAAGCACTCAGTTCAAACTCGGGCGCTGGACAATGCTTCCAGGGATCCGGTTGGAGCGCGAGACCTTCGAGATTTCGACGAGCGGCCCCAAAACCACGGGGGGGCGTACAGACCTTTTCCCCAGCCTCTTCGTCCGGCGCGCTCTCAACAAGACCGTCAACCTCAACCTCAGCTACACGGCGCGTATCTCCCGGCCGGACATCACGTCGTTCGACCCACAGCTCGTCTATTCGACAGCGACCCAGGCCAGCGCCGGCAATCCCGACCTCAAGCCGGAGCTAATCGATGCGTTCGAAGCGCGGATCGAATACAAGAAAAACGCCTCGACCCTGAATCTTACTGGCTACCGTAAGCTGTCACGAAACGTCTTGGCGCAAGACTATCGTGTTGTCGACGACGTGACAGTTTCGATGCCAATCAACGCTGGCAGGCAAGACAGTTGGGGAGCGGATCTGAATCTTCAGCGCCGCCTCTCGTCGCGCGTAGAGCTGACCGCGACGGGCAACCTCTACAAGCGGACCTTGGACCAAGGGATTCATGGTCCTTTTGGCGGCAGCTGGTGGGGATACTCGGGCAGCCTCCAGTTCGAATACAAGATGCCGGTGCGTCGAGGCCGGGAAGGTGACACCTACCTCGTTACGGCGCGCTACACTGGGCCGATCGAGACGCCCCAAACACGGTCCGACAGCTTCTACAAGATCGACGCCGTTTGGCGTCGCGCGCTGTCGTCGAAGGCGACACTGGTCGTAACGATCGACGACCTGTTCGACAGCACCCGCTATCGGAAAGTTATCGCCTCCAGCGCGGCCCG
Source organism: Caulobacter sp. ErkDOM-E (assembly GCF_048541895.1). Lineage (GTDB taxonomy): Bacteria > Pseudomonadota > Alphaproteobacteria > Caulobacterales > Caulobacteraceae > Caulobacter. The sequence goes on from NZ_CP183331.1 coordinate 3,545,341, forward strand.
GGAGGAGCTCCGGACCAGGAACCCCGCACCCCTCTTCCGCGTCGCTCTAAGCCGTCGCTTCGGGCCGGACAACTAAGAGTCTCCAGAATAGGAGAAATCACAATTTTTGATGGAAATTAGTTGATAAGCTCTTCAAGATTGATTTACCTTGGGTTTAATAATTGGGAAGGCTCTCGACAAGCGGGATCTCACGAGGGGCTCAGGGGCTTTCCATGGATGTTCGCGAGGCGCGCGACGACGCCAATTGGGCTGAGCAGGCCGCCTGGGCCGGTCCGTTTTCACGCAAGCGCATCGGATCGGTCATCACGCCGCGTTTGCAGGAACTCATCCTGCTCCCGACCGAGAAGTGCAATTTCCGGTGCACGTACGCCGGGGTGTCGGCGGGGGAATGCCTAGTTATCAAGGGGGGGCGGGCTGCGGCAAGTCCACCCTGGTCAAACTGATTTGCGGATTGCTCGAGCCAACCTCGGGGCGGGTTCTTGTGGATGGTGTAGCTCCAGCCCATCCGATGACCGGGTTCGCCAGCGTTCTACAAAGTGATCGCCTGTTGCCAGGGAGCCTCCGTGACAACGTTGCGGTTTTTCGACGAGGGATCGGCGACGAAAAGATTTACGAGGCGCTCGGGATCGCAGATCTCGAAGACTTCGTGCGCAAGCTTCCTATGCGGCTGAACACCCAAGTGGGTGAAAGTCTCAGCGGGATATCCGGTGGTCAGCGACAGAGGATATTGCTTGCTAGGGCGTTGTTGGGGAGGCCAAAACTTCTAGTTCTGGATGAGGCGACGGCGAGCCTTGATGTGGATTCCGAGCAGAAAATTATAAAGGCGATCAGAGCAACGGGAACTACGCTCGTTATCGTCTCCCATCGGCCCGAGGTCTGGAGGTTAGGCGACCGCGTAGTCGATTTCGTCGGCGGGACCTTCCGCGACGTGGAACAACAGGACGCGCTTCGGGGCGTTTCCGAGGAATCGGCTCCTAGCGCGGCGGAGTAGATCGTCCGCCTTGCTGCCGGAAACCGGCTCTATCGATTCGCACAGGCCGCGTTCATTGTTCGCTCTTTTAATCGAGGTATGGCGAACAAACCTTGAGGTGAGCCCACAGGAAGACGGTGGGCCATCGATCGTAGCGGGTGGCGACGCGACGCCAGTCTTTGAGCCTGCCGAACAAGATCTCTATGCGGTTTCGGCTTTTGTACCGGCGCTTGTCGTAACGGACAGCCTCGGTCCGAGATTTCCGACCCGGGATGCAGAGCGTGATGTCCTTGGCCTGCAAGGCCTCCCTGAACCAGTCCGCGTCATCGCCCCGGTCGTCCAGCAGCCATTGCGCCCTGGGCAGGCTGTCCAGCAGGGCCGCCGCGCCAGTGTAGGCGCTGACTTGGCCCGCTGTCATGAACAGGCTGAACGGGCGTCCATTCGCGTCGGTCACGCCATGCAGCTGGATGTTCATGCCGCCCTTGGCGCGTCCGATCAGCCGCTCGAGGCCCCCTTTTTGAGCCGCAGGCTCGAGGCCGTGCGGTGCGCCTTCAGATAGGTCGCGTCGATCATCACGGTACGGCGTTCGGCATTGCCAGCGGAAAGCCCCGGCAGCATCCTGATGAAGACGCCCGCCGCGCTCCACCGCTTCCAGCGGTTGTACAGCGTCTTATGTGGGCCATAGGCCGCCGGCGCGTCATGCCATCGAAGCCCGTTGCGATTGACGAAGATGATCCCGCTCAGCACCCGGCGATCATCCACTCTGGGTCTGCCGTGGCTCTTGGGAAAATGCGGCCTGAGCCGCTCAATCTGCTCGCCCGTCAGCCAATAGAGGTCGCTCACATCCAGTCTCCTTGCAGAGCCTGAACCAGAAAAAGAGCATCACACCAATGGGTCCTGAGCCTAGCGGGCGCCTGCTTGGTCCACGCTCAGACCGTTGGCTGGGCCGGCCTGGTTGCGAAAGCGAACCGCACTTTCGCCCCATGGAAGGCCGCCAAATCTGTTGGCGCGACTACAGCAGAAAAACGTTTGACGACGCTGTCGGCGCCACAGGCCTGGCGCGCAGCAGCCGCGCCACGCGCGCCAGAAGCAAGGCGTCGCTGAAGGGCTTGGCGAGATAGTCCCGCGCACCAAGGGCCAGCGCTTCCTTGACGTCGCCGGGCGCATTGCGGGCGGTGAGCATCATCACCGGGATATTGGCCACCAGGGGGCTCTTTCTGATGTGGCGCAGGACGCCAAAGCCGTCCAGGCGGGGCATGCTGACGTCCAGGATAATGGCGTCCGGACGCGTACTGTGGATGCCGTCGATGGCCTCCCATCCATCACGCCCGAAGACCGTGTCGTAGCCCGCCAGGCTGAGCCGGGTGGTCAGCAGTTCGAGGAGATTGCGGTCATCCTCCGCGATGAAGATTCGCCGCCGACGCGCCTCAATCGGCATCTTCGCTCTCCCCCTCATGATACAGGGCGCGATTGATCTCCGTGATCAGCGCCCGCGCATCAAGCGGCTTGGCGACCATGCCGTCAAAGACACCTTCAGGCAGCGCCCCGCCGACATCGGCCGAGAAGGCGATGATGGGCACATTTCCATTGAGGGCGACCTCACGGATCTGGCGGGTCGCCTCCACGCCGCCGATACCCGGCATGCGCAGATCCATCAGGATCACATCGAACGGCTCGGCGCTGGCGAGCCCGACCGCCGCCTCGCCGTCGGCCGCCTCCGTCATCTCGGCGCCAAACACGCGCAGGACCGCGCAGACCAGATCGCGATTGACCGCACGGTCGTCGACGACCAGCACGCGGCAACCCTCCGGAATGACCACCGCCGCCTGGCTATCGGTCCCGGCTTCGCCGAGCGAAACCTTTGCGGCCGGAAGTTCGAACCAGAAGCAAGACCCCTGGCCCGCCTGGCTGGCAGCGCCGATCTGGCCGCCCATGGCGTCCACAAGCCCCTTGCAGATCGCCAAGCCCAACCCTGTCCCGCCGTGCTTGCGCGTGGAGGAGCCGTCGACCTGGGAAAACCGCTTGAAAAGCTGATCCAGGCGATCGGCGGGTATGCCCGCGCCGCTGTCGGTGACGGTTACCCGAAACAGGCCGGTTCGCGCCGTCCACTTGGCGGCCAGCTCCACTCGACCGCTGTCGGTGAACTTCACGGCGTTCCCGATCAGGTTGAGCAGGATCTGGCGTATCCGATCAGAGGCCAGAGTCAGACCCGGGGGCAGGCCATCCAAGCCGGTCATCACCAGGTCCAGACCCTTTTCCTGGGCCTGGCCCGAGAAGAGGTCCATGGCGTCTTCAAGGATTTGTCGCGGGTCGCTGGGGGTAACGACGATCTCGACCTGACCGGCCTCGAGCTTGGAAAAGTCCAGGATGTCGTTGACCGTCGACAGCAGCGCCTTGCCGGCGTTGGAGACGCGATCGACGAAACGGCGCGTGGCCGGCGAGAGTTCGGGTTGATCCTCGATCAGCCGCGAGAAGCCCAGCACGGCCGTCAAGGGCGTGCGCAGTTCGTGGCTCATGTTCGACAGAAACTCGGCCTTCACCACCGCCGCGGCTTCAGCTTCCGCGCGGGCCAGTTTCAGGGCCTGCTCCAGCGCCTTGCGGCTGGTGATGTCGCGAATGACATCCTGGATCGCGGCCAGCTTGCCAGTGTCCGCGTCGAAGAACAGCTTGGGCTGCCCTTCCACCCAAACCCAATGGCCGTCCTTGTGCCGCCCCCGAAACTGGAAGGGCTCGGAGATCGCGGAAGGCCCCCTGGCGATCAACTCGGCATAGTAGACCATCAACAGCGGCGCATCGTCGGGGTGGGCCATGTCGATGACCTGCCGGCCGACCATCTCCTCGGGGGCGTAGCCGAGGATAGGGCGGCATGCGGGTGAGACGAACCGGATCTCGCCACTCGGGCCGAAGGCGGCGATCATGTCGCTGGCGTTGTCGGCCAGCAGGCGATAGCGGCTTTCGTTGGCCGCCAATTCGGCCTGGATACGGCGTTCATCGGTGATGTCGCGAACCGTGCCCATGATGAAAGCGGGGGCTCCGTCGGCCCCCATCTCGATAATCGAGCTGCCGGAGATGTAGCGGTCCCCGCCGTCCGGACGGACGATGCGGGTGATGACGTTGTTGTCGGCCTCACCTGTCCTCAAGCGCTCGACGAGCCTGGCCCTGGTCCGGGCCTGTTCTTCGGGATGGACTAGGTCGTTGAACATCTCGATGGCCGGATGTTCGACGCGCTCCAGCCCATAGATTTCGAACATCTTGGCCGACACATCCAGATCCAGGGCCTTCAGGTCGTAACGCCAGTAGCCGACGCCGCCGATATTCTCGGCCAGTCGCGCTCGCTGGGCCTGTTCGCGCGCTTCGTCGCGAGCGGTCGCCATCTCAAGTTCCAGGGCCTTGCGGTCAGAGATATCTCGCGCGACAGCAACGATTTCCTGGGGCGCGCCGGCCGCATCGCGCACCAGCTGAAGGTTTGCTTCCACCCAGACATAGTGGCCCAGCTTGTGCCGCGAGCGGTGCTGCAGGGTCGTCTGGTCAAGGCCGCGCGACATGGCCTCGAACACCGACATCACCCGCTCACGATCGTCGGGATGCAGCACCATCGGCACGGTCAGGTCGATGGTTTCCTCGACGCTGTAGCCCAGCAGCTTCTCGACGGCGGGTGAGATGAAGCGGCCCGCGCCCGCGAAATCGTAGCGGGCGATGACGTCGCCGGCATGCTCGGTCACGAGCCGGTAGCGTTCCTGACGGCGTTGGAGGCTCGCGATGGTCTCGACGGTCTCGGTGATGTCCTGGAACAGGCCGAGGACCGAGGCCGGCTTCCCGTGATCGTCCAGCTCGCAAACCCCGCGCGAGATCACGTGGCGCACGGCGCCATCGGCGCGCATCAGGCGAAGACGGAACTCAAAGCCATCCCCGGTCTGGCTCGCATGGGCCAGATGGCCCATGACCATGGCGCGGTCATCGGGATGATAAAAGGCCACGGCGTCGTCTAGATCGGGGTCGAAGCTTTGGCGGTCTACGCCGTGGATGGCGTAGACTGTGTCGGACCAAACGACCTTGTTGGTGACGAGGTCCCGCCGCCATTGGCCCACCCCGGACATGACCTCGGCGATTTCAAGAAGCCGCTGTTTTTCGCGGGTCTGGCGGTTGGCTCGCGCCAGTTCAAACTCGTCGACGACAATGCGCGCGAGCAATTTGAGTCGCTCCAGCTCCGCGGCGCTGGGGCGCGGCCGCGGCTTGTTGTCGATGACGCAGAGGGTTCCGAGATTGTGGCCCTCCTTGGTGGTCAAGGTCGCCCCGGCATAGAAGCGAATATCGGGCGCGCCCGTGACCAAGGGATTGTCCGCAAAGCGGGGGTCCAGGGTGGCGTCTTCAACCACCATCACCGCATCGGCGCCCATGGCGATGGCATGGGCGCAGAAGGCCTGATCACGCGGCGTCTCGGACGCCTCCAGGCCCACCTTGGCCTTGAACCACTGTCGATGTTCATCGACCAGCGAGACCAGCGAAATGGGCGTCGCAAACAGGTTGCCGGCCAGACCCGCCAAGCGATCGATGGCGGCGTCGGCCTCGGTGTCCAGCACCCTGTACGCCCGCAAGGCGTCCAGCCTTAATACTTCGCGTTCGTCCATGCTGTTCGCTCGCAATCGGCTGGCATGCTCAGATGGGAACCATCACGGCAAATCCGTGCGTAGTCTAGTGGCACGGGCGGGATAGGCGCGTATCCCCGTATTGTGTTTTGGGTATTGGCGCTCAGCTCGCGCAATAGATGTTCAAATCATGATTACCGAAACCTTTGCGAGAAATTTACTATGATAGCCAGAAGTTGGTCGTCTCTGTGGAGCGACTGACGCATAATGGACTGGTTAACTGGATAGTTACTTTGCGGAAAGCGAGATCAACGCTCTGAGCAATCTCAACTTTCCAGATGTTCGTAGAGCTAACGGGCTGCCGATGAATACGCTCGACGCAGGCGGGCGCCTGTACGGCGCGTCGCAAGAGGGCCTATCGATGCGTCCCATCGGCGAGACGATATGCCAACGCCTTGGCCCAGACGATCTGCGACCGGCTATGCGTAACTTTCTCCGGTCCGACCCTCCCCTCGTCGGGTTTGCGCAATTGAGCCGTGCGGCGACCCCGGCTAATCTGGGTCAAAATCTGGGGAGGTCCGTGTGAATCTGAAGCTGGCGATTCCGATCGTCCTGATCCTGGCGGCGACGCTCGCCTGGACGTTCGCGGCTCCCTATGTCCAGCATTGGAAGGCCCGCCGGGCGGCGGCGCGGCGGCGGCTGGCCGAGGGCCGCCAGAAATAGGTCCTCGCTTACAGCGCTCCCCGGCACAGCCCAAGGTCCAGAGACTCGAGCGTCCCAACCGCCCGAGCGTCCTCAATCATCGTCCGGGCAAATAATAAAACAAATTGTTTTTATAAATGCCTTGTGATCTGTCTTGGCCAAGAACGGCCGGGGACGAAACGTTGGACGCGGATAGCAGAGCGACGCGCAGCATGCGCATTGGCGTCGATGTTGGCGGCACCAAGATCGAAGTCGCGGCGCTGGCGCCCGAAGGCGGCTACGTCTCGCGTCTCCGCGCCCCGACTCCGGCCTCTTATGACAGCGCTATCAGGACCATCCGTGATCTGATTGACCAGACAGAGTCTGCCACCAACGCTCGCGGAACAGTCGGCATGGGGGCGCCCGGGTCGGTCTCACCGACCTCTGGTCTGGTGCGCAACGCCAATACAGTCTGGCTGAACGGCCGCCAGCCGGGGAAAGATCTGGAGCAGGCCCTTTCGCGCCCCGTTAGAGTCGCCAACGACGCCAATTGCCTGGCCCTGTCCGAAGCCATCGATGGGGCTGCCGCCGGATTCAGGACCGCCTTTGCGGTAATCCTGGGCACGGGCTGCGGCGGCGGCGTGGTGGTGGATCGGCGACTGGTCGAGGGCGCCAATGGCGTCGGCGGCGAGTGGGGCCACCTTCCCCTGCCCTGGCCAGCGGCCGATGAGACGCCCGGCCCCGCCTGCTGGTGCGGACGGCGCGGGTGCCTGGAGACATGGATCTCGGGCTCGGGCCTGCAGCGCGACTTTCAGAGCCGCACGGGTCGCGCCCTGAAGGGCGAAGAGATCGTCAACGCTGCGGCGACCGGCGACGCCGAGGCCGCTGCAGCGCTGAATCGGCTGTTCGAGCGCCTGGGCCGGGGCCTGGCGATGATCTGCGACATTCTTGATCCCGACGTCTTCGTGTTCGGCGGCGGGCTGTCGAAGGTCGATGCGCTCTATCAGCGCCTGCCGGACCTGATCGCGCCGCATGTGTTTTCCGACCGCTGGGCTGCGAAGCTGGTTCCGGCGCGCTGGGGCGACGCTTCCGGTGTGAGGGGCGCGGCGATGCTGTGGTCCCAGCCCGATCGGCCTGCCGACGGCTTGGTCCCCGACACCCCGATCCCGGCGTCCACAACGATCTGAACAGAAAATGCAGCCGGACGGTCACGTCACCGTCGGCGCAAGGAGGAGGAAACGATCATGGGCAAGCACTCTCACTTCGCTCGCGCCATGGCGCTGATCGCCATGACCGCCACGGCCGCCACGGCCGGCTCCGGCCTGGCCCAGACCGCGGGGCCGTTCAACCTTACCTTCCCGGCCGGCGGCGACGAGATCGCCCGCGACCTGCCAGGCTTTGCGGCCGGCGCCGTCTTGCCCGCCGACAGCCCCTGGAGCCTGAGCGCCTGGGTGCGCCCTTCCGAACGCCCCAGGGGGCCGGCCCTGATCGCCGGCGTCGGCGACCCGACCGGCAAGGGCCGCTATCTCGTGCTCGACCCCAGCGGCTTTGGCGCAACCAGCGGCGGACGGACCATACGCGCCGACGCCGCCTGGCTGCCCGGGGAGTGGCATCAGGTCACGGCGGTCTTTGACGGCGGCGCGGTGCGCCTGTTCGTCGATGGCCATGCGGTCGGCGCTGGAACGCTGCCCGGCGATGCGGTGACGGCGCGCCTGCGACTGGCGCCGCGCAAGGTCGCGGGCTTTGCGGCCTATGCGGGCGACGTGGCGGGACTGCGCTATGACGGGACGGCCCTGGCGCCCGACGCGGTCACCGTCCTGGCCGGGACACCGCCGAACGATGCCTTGACTGTCTTTGACACCGGCAGCCCCACCTGGCCGGTCCAGGTCCGGCAGATGTACGGCCAGACCGCGCCGCAGGATCCCTGGACCCTGCCCCGCAGCAAGGCTTCCGCCAATGTTCCCGTCGCGATCCCCGCCTATTCCGGACCGGCGCTGAAGGCTGACGGCGAAGGGCTCTGGACGCTGAAGCGCTGGTCCCTGATCGACGCGCCCAGCATCTCGGCAGGCGGCGGCGCGATCTCCCGGCCTGGCTTCAAGGCAGAAGCCTGGCGCGCGGCGACCGTGCCCGGCACCGTGCTGACCACTCTGGTTGATCGCGGCGTCTATGCCGACCCCGATCACGGCCTCAACAACATCCTGATCCCCGAGAGTCTGAACCGGCAGGACTACTGGTATCGCGCCACGTTCGACGCCCCGGCTGAAGCGGCTGGAAAGCGCCTGCTGCTGACGTTCAAGGGGATCAACTACGCCGCCGAGATCTGGCTCAACGGCCAGAAACTGGGCGACATGAAGGGCGCTTTCATCCGCGGCCAGTTCGACGTGACCAAGATGCTGGTCGCCGGCTCAAACGCCTTGGCCGTGCGGGTCTCGCCGCCGCCGCATCCGGGTATCGCCCACGAGGAATCCCTGACCGCCGGGGTCGGCGAGAACGGCGGCATGATGGCGCTGGACGGGCCGACCTTCGTCGCCTCCGAGGGCTGGGACTGGATCCCCAGCGTCCGCGATCGCAACACCGGGATCTGGCAGGACGTCACCCTGCGGGCCACGGGCGAGGCACGGATCGGCGACGCTCAGGTGGTGACCACCCTGCCCCGCGCCGACAACAGCCAGGCCGATGTCGAGATCATCGTTCCGATCGAGAACCTGGGCGACAGGCCCGCCAACATCACTGTCACCGCCGCCTTCGACGGCGTGCGGGTGGAAAAGACGGTCCTGGCTCCGCCCGGCGTGTCGGACGTGCGCTTCACGCCTGCCGCCTTCCCGGCCCTGGCCGTCAAGAACCCGAAACTTTGGTGGCCCAACGGCTATGGCGCCCCGGCCCTGCACGCCCTGACCCTGACGGTCAGCCAGGATGGTCAGGCGTCGGACGAACGATGCATCCGCTTTGGCATGCGCCAGATCACCTATGAACTGTCGCTGATCAACCCGGCAGGCCAGCTGCGCCGGGTTGAGGTCGATTTCGCCAAGGCCCGCCAGCTGGGCCAGGATATCACCGACGGCAGCCATGAGGGTATCCGCAAGGTGCCCGACGGCTGGGCCACCTCCCTGACCGCCGCCGGTGACGCCTCGCCCGCCGTGCGCGACGTGCCCGAGGTGGGCCTGTCGCCGCATCTGGTGATCAAGGTCAACGGCCGCCGTATCGCCGCACGCGGCGGCAACTGGGGCATGGATGACTGGCGCAAACGGGTCGAGCGTGAGCGGCTGGAGCCCTACTTCCGGCTTCACAAGGAGGCCAATCTCAACACCATCCGCAACTGGGTGGGCCAGAACACCGAGGAGGTTTTCTTCGACCTGGCCGACGAGTACGGCCTGCTGGTGCTGAACGACTTCTGGGCCTCGACCCAGGACTACCAGTTGGAACCGCAGGACGTGCCGCTGTTCCTGGCCAACGCCGCCGACGTCATCAAGCGGTTCCGCAACCACCCTTCGATCGCCCTGTGGTTTGGCCGCAATGAGGGCGTGCCGCAGCCGATCCTCAATGAGGGCCTGGAGGCGCTGGTCCACGATCTGGACGGCACCCGCTGGTACACGGGCAGCTCCAACCGGGTGAACCTGCAAAACAGCGGTCCGTATAACTATCGCGAGCCCGAGAGCTATTTCAGCGACCACGCCAAGGGCTTCTCGGTCGAGGTCGGCACGCCCTCGTTCCCGACGCTGGAGGCGTTCAAGGCCGCTGTGCCGGAGGCCGATCGCTGGCCGATCAGCGACACCTGGGCCTATCACGACTGGCATCCGACCGGGAACGGCGCGGTCAAGACCTTCCAGGACGCCATGGCCGCCAAGCTGGGTCCGCCCACCAGCCTCGAGGACTTCGAGCGCAAGGCCCAACTGATGAACTACGAAACCCACCGGGCAATGTTCGAGGGCATGAACGCCGAGCTGTGGACCAGATCCTCGGGCCGGCTGCTGTGGATGACCCACTCGGCCTGGCCCAGCACCATGTGGCAGATCTACAGCCACGACTATGACACCCATGGAGCCTTCTACGGGGTCAAGAAGGCCGCGCAGACGGTGCATATCCAGATGAGCCTGGCTGATCACCGCCTGGCCCTGGTCAATAACGGCGGAATCGACCTGAAGAACGCCAAGGCCCGCGTACGGGTGCTGGCTCTGGATGGCCGCCTGCTGTCAGATCGCGCCGTGACCCTGTCGGCCAAGGCCGATAGCATCAGCGTCGGCGAGGCCCTGGACCTCAAGGCCTTGCTGGCCGCACAGGGCGCGGTCCTCGTGCGTCTGGATCTGAGCTCGGCGAAGGGACAGGCGCTGAGCGACAACAGCTACTGGATCGCCGGCGACGCCGCCGGCTCGCGCAAGCTGTCGGCCATGACGCCCCAAGCCGTATCGCTAAAGACGACGCGCCGGACGGACGGTGACGAGACGGTGCTGACCGCAAAGGTGACCAATACCGGCGCCGCGCCGGCCCTGAACCTGAAACTGACCCTGACTGACGCGCAGGGCCGGGCCGTGCTTCCGGCCTATTACAGCGACAACTATCTGACCCTGACGCCCGGCGAGGAACGCCCGATCGAGGTGCGCTATCGGGCGGCGGCGGCCAGCGGCCCGCTGGACCTGAACCTGAGGGGCTGGAACGCCGCGCCTGTTGCGGTCGCCGTACCCTAAGGCGTTTTCCGCAAGGTGGCCCGCGACGGCAGAAGCTGGTCGATGATCGGCAAGATGGCCGCGCCGATCGCGGGGCCATCGGCCGAGGTCGCGGCCCGCCTCGCCCGGGCGATGGCCGGCAATCCGGTCAGGGCGGCCAGCCGGGTGTTGAGCGCCGTGGCCAATTGGTCGACGATCGCGGCCGGCAGGCGGCCACCCAGATAGACCGCCTCGGGATTGATCAGACAGCTGATATTGATCATCGGATCGGTGAGGGCGTCGGCGGCGCGCTCGATCCAGTCGCTGATCAGGGCCTGGCCCGCCGGCGGCAAATCCAGCAATGCGCCCGGATCGGCGACCGAAAAGCCGCCCATCTCGATCTGGGCGTAGAGCGCCGACAGCGAGACGACCGACTGCACCGAGACGCCGTTCGAGGCGCCACCGAGCGCGGCGCGCGACGGCAAGAAGCCCAGTTCGCCGCTGCGTCCGTCGGCGCCGCGGAAATGCTCGCCCTCGATGATCAGCCCGCCCCCCAGGCCGGCGGCGATCAGCACATAGAAGAAGCTGGGCTTGCTCAGGCCATGGCCATACTGCAGTTCGGCGAGGGCGGCCGCGGCGGCATCATTCTCGACGAACACCGGCGGACCGCCAACGTCGGTGAACAGACTGGCCGGATCCAGGCTGTTCCAGGCGTCGAAGCTGGCGGGCCGATGCGGCAGGGCCACCTTGCCGAAATCGTCAGGCAGGGCCACGCCGATACCCAGCAGCCGATCGGGCGTGGGCAGCGACGCCAACAGGCCCCGACCTGGTTCACCCGTCCAGAACGCGGTGACATCCTGGGGCAACGGAAAAGCGATCTCCTGGCTGGCGCGGGCGCGGACTTCTCCGGCGAAATCGACCAGGGTCGCGGTGATATGGTCGCGATCAATATGGATGCCGATCGAGAAGCAGCCTTCGGGATTGGCGATCAAGGTCATGGCCGGCTGGCCGCGCCCGCCCTGCAGACGCCCGGCTTCCAGCACCAGGCCCATATCCATCAGGCGCTTGGTAATATTGGCGACGGCTGGCGGTGTGAGGCCTGTGGCTTCGGCCAGCTCCACGCGCGTCACCGGCCCGCGCGCGCGCACAGCCTGCAAGGTGACGCGCTGATTATGGTCGCCCACTCGCTCCAGATTGGCGCCCGAGAAACTGGCCCCGGCGCTACGCCGCCGGGTCGAGGCCTCCGGAACGAATTGATTGACCAAAATGGTATGCCTTTTGAAAGTCTTCGCCACACCCTAGCCGCCAAGCGGAAGGTCTGACAGCGGCGAGATACCCGTCAGGCCAATTAAAACAACTTGCAATAAGAAATGAACCGCTGTTATCTGACGGCAGCTGACAGCGCTGTCGCATGAAATTGACAGCGCTGCCTTGAGGCCTCACGGCTTCGAGTTACCGGCCTAACAGAGCCGGGATCAGCAAGGGGAGGATGCATCAGGCATCCCCAAAACCAGCGCGGTTCTACCCTGGAGGGTCAGCCCTCCAGGCATGAGCCTCCGCGTTAACTTTGCAGAGGGGTATTGGGTCTTGAGAAAGTCATTCCATCGGTCCCGCGTCGCGTTGCTGACCGCAACCTCGGCGCTCGCCATGATCGCCGCCAGCCAGGCTCACGCCCAGCAGGCGGCCAACACCGAAGTCGAACAGGTTGTCGTTACAGGCTTCCGCGCTTCGCTGGCCAACGCGCTGAACGTCAAGAAGAACTCCAACCTGATCATCGAGTCGGTCACCGCCGAGGACATGGGGAAATTCCCCGATCAGAACATCTCCGAGTCGCTGCAGCGCCTGCCCGGCGTGCAGATCGACCGCGAGAACGGCCAGGGCACAAAGGTCCGCATCCGGGGTCTCGATCAGAACGTCACCCTGCTGAACGGTGACACCTTCCTGTCGGGCCTTGAAGCCTTCCGACTGGGCGAAGGCAACAACAAGCAGACCAATTCGCTGGAAGGCATTCCGTCCGACCTGCTGGCCGGCGTCGATGTCATCAAATCGCCCCGCGCCGACGTGATCGAAGGCGGCCTGGGCGGCACGGTCAATCTGAAGACCCGCAACGCGCTGGACCTGCGGGACAACACCACCGTGTCAGCCGACGTGCGCTACAATCAGGGCTCGTTCAAAGGCAAGGGCAAGCCCCAGGTCTCCGTCGTCCTGGGCCACAAGTTCTCGGACAATTTCGGTCTTCTGGGCAGCTTCACCTGGGACAAGACCAACGTCGACACCGAGATCCTGAGCGGCGAAAATCGCGGCAACTGGGCATTCCGGGGACGCAACACCGCCACCGGCAACAACCAGGTCGCCACTGGGACGACCAATGTCTGGTCGCCCGAATATCGCTACACGAATAACCGCCACCAGGAACGCGAACGCACAGCCTTCTCGCTGAACGCCGACCTGCGCGCTTCGGATTCCCTGACCCTGCGGGCCGACTGGTTCCACTCGGACCTGAAGATCTTCACGGGCGAGCATTCCCTGAAATGGGCCTATGCGAACGAGAACGCGACCTACAACGCCCAGGGCCTGTCCAAGGACAGCAACGGCGTCCTGCAATCAGGCCTGGTCACCGCCAACTCTTCCGAAGGCGACACCTTCGCCAAGGACGCGGAAGCCAAGACCGACAACGTCCAGTTCTCGGCCGATTGGGACAATGGCGGCCGACTGAGCGCCAAGTTCCGCGCTGCGGTCTCAAAGTCCGACTACGCCTCGAACTCCGCCCAGGTCGACACGCGCTACACCCAGTACGGCGTGCGTGACGGCGGCGCAGGCTTTGCGCCCAACGCCACGGCGCCTCTGGTCGCCACCTACGGCTATACCAACGGAGCCTATCCGCTCTTCACGCCGGCCGCGAACCTGGCCGCAGCGATGGTCAATCCGACCTCGGTGTTCTTCAAGTCGCACTGGGCCTTCGGCGACAAGACCCAGATCGACGACACGGCCCTCACCGCCGACTTCAAGTACAAGCCGGCGTTCGCCGAGGAAGCCAATCTGGTCTTCAGCTTCGGCGCCCGCTACTCGGATCGCGAGATCGATTCGACCTATGGCCGTTACCTGGCCGACTACTCGGCCAAGGGCGAACTGCCGGCCAGCGCCCAGGGCACGACCGACCACGGCGTGTTCGTTGACTGGACGCCGCTCGGCTACTTCCAGGACGGCGCCATCGGCCTGAAGAAGTGCGACATCGCCTTCTATGGTTGCGGCCGCTTCGGCAACTCGCCGGCCGTGGTCACGCCGTACCAGACCGCCGCCTCGGCCCCCAGCCGGGCGGTCACGGACACGGTTCACGGCGTTGCCGCGATCTTCCAGGACTATGGCCAGATGAAAAATCCGGTCGGCTGGATTCAGGCGCTTTACCCCTCGACCAAGTTCGCCTTCTACAAGGATCCGATCGAGTCCTTCAAAATCCAGGACAAGACCACTTCGACCTACGCCATGGCCGATCTGGGCGACGCCGATGACGCCTATCACATCAATGCCGGCGTCCGGATCGTCCACACCAAGCTGGTCATCGACTCGTCCAACACGCCGGTGACGCCGCTGTGGTGGGGCACCGACAGCTGGAACGGCGTGCTGAAGAACCCCGACGCGTCCAACACCGTCCGCGAATACACCGACGTGCTGCCCAGCCTGTCGGGCGTGTTCGAGGTGAGCGACACCGACAAGGTCCGCGCCAGCGCGGCCCGCGTGGTCTCGTCGCAGAACCTGTTCGATCTGGGCCAGGGCGCTTCGTACAACTTCACCCGCTCGTCCAACCCCGGCCCGAACCTGGACAAGTTCCTCTACACCAACGGCAGCGGCGGCAATCCGAACCTCGATCCCTTCCGGGCCTCGCAGTTCGACATCGCCTATGAGCACTATTTCGGTAGCCAGGGCCTGCTGTCGGCCGGCTTCTTCTACAAGACGGTGGACTCGTTCATCGTCTCCAACACCTACAGCGTCACCGTGAAGGACCAGTCGGTCGCCGGCGCCTCGGTCGGTCCGTTCTCGTCGGTCGTGAACGGCGCGGGCGGCACCATCAAGGGCGTCGAACTTCAGGCGCAGTACGCGTTCGACTTCGGGGTCGGCTTCACCGCCAACTACACCTACTCGGACTCGGAATCTCCCTACAGCAACGACTACTCCAAGAGCCTGCCAATCCCCGGCGTCTCGAAGAGCGCCTATAACCTGCAAGGCTATTACGAGACCGGGCCGTTCTCGGCGCGCCTCTCCTATGCCTGGCGGGACAAGGCCTTTGTCGGCAACTATGGCTTCGGTGCTGGAGCCGATGTCCATACGCTTGGCATCTATAACGACGCCTACGGACAACTGGACGGTCAGGTCGCCTTTGCGGTGACCCCGGCCCTCAAGTTCACCCTGGAAGGCTCCAACCTCACCAAGGAAGACGCCAAAACCTACCTGCAGTTCCCGAACCTGCCGTTCCGCTTCGTCGGAGGCGACCGTCGCCTCTCGGCCGGCGTGCGGTTCAAGTTCGGCATGTAGTCTAGCCTGCCCTGACGGCGGGTAACTATTCCCCGCCCGCCGTTTCCAACTTCACCGGGGCCGCCATCCTGCGAGGGCGGTCCCGGACTTGTTTCTACGCTCCGGCGGATCATGATCGCCTGAGTTCAAGGAGCCCTCCGGTGGTCGATCCCAAGAGTGACAACCTGCCCGGCTCGATCGTCATTCTGGGCGGCGGCACGGCCGGCTGGATGGCGGCGGCCCTGTTTTCGCGCGCCCTCGGACGCCGTTGCGCCATCACGCTGGTGGAGTCCGCCGAGATCGGCACGATCGGCGTCGGCGAGGCCACCATTCCGCCGATCCGGAGCTTCAACCAGACCCTGGGCCTGGACGAGGCCGAGTTCGTCCGCGAGACCAAAGGCAGCTACAAGCTGGGCATCGAGTTCCGCGGCTGGACCCGCCCTGGCGAAAGCTATTTCCACCCGTTCGGGGTCTACGGCGTCGCGCCGGACCCCGGCTACTTCCATCAGTACTGGCTCAAGCTGTCGGCCCTGAACAAGGCCGGGCCGCTGGGCGACTATTCGCTGTGTGACCAGGCCGCCCGACGCGGGCGCTTTGGCCAGCAGAGCAGGGACCCGGCGTCGCCGCTCTCGACCTTCGGCTCGGCCTTCCACTTCGACGCCGGGCTTTATGCCCGCTACCTGCGGACCTATGCCGAGCGCCTGGGTGTGACGCGCATCGAGGGCAAGGTGGCCCATGTCGCCCAGCGCGGCGAGGACGGCTTCGTCGAGGCCCTGGTGCTGGAAGGCGACCGCCGGATCGAAGGCGACTTCTTCATCGACTGCTCCGGCTTCCGGGGCCTGTTGATCGAGCAGACCTTGAAGACCGGCTACGAGGATTGGTCGCACTGGTTGCCCTGCGACCGCGCCATGGCCATGCCCTGCGAGCGCCAGGAAGATCCCCGCCCCTTCACCCGTTCAACGGCCCAGGCCGGTGGCTGGATCTGGAACATCCCGCTGCAGCACCGCGACGGCAACGGCTATGTCTATTCCAGCGCGTTCATTGATGACGAAGAGGCTGAGGCCACCCTGCGCGCCAGCCTGGGCGGCTCAGCCCTGGCCGAGCCCAATCGCCTGCGCTTCGTTACCGGTCGCCGCAAGAAAGCCTGGAACAAGAACGTGCTGAGCCTGGGCCTGGCCAGCGGCTTCATCGAGCCGTTGGAATCAACCAGCATCCACATGATCCAGGCCGGCCTGCTGAAGTTCCTGTCCGCCTTCCCCGGCAAGACCTGGGAGCCCGTGCAGGTCGACGATTACAACACCCGTATCCAGCTGGATTTCGAGCGCATCCGCGACTTCATCGTCCTGCACTATCACGCCAACCAGCGCGACGAGCCGCTGTGGCGCTCGCGCCGCGAGATGCAACTGCCCGAGAGCCTGTCCGAACGCCTGGCCCTGTTCCGGGCCTGCGGTCGCCTGTCCCAGCATCCCGAAGAGATGTTCACCGCCACCAGCTGGCAGGCGGTGCTGGACGGTCAGGGCGTGCGACCCAGGTCCTACGATCCGCTGGTCGATCTGCACGACGCGGACCGCATCGCCGCCGAGTTCGAACAGATCCGCCGCGAGATCCGTCAGGCCGCCGAGGCCATGCCCAGACACATCGACGCGCTACGGCTGTCGCCGGCGCGGGTGGGAGCCGCCTAGCCTCAGGCGGCCTTCGGAGATTACAATTCGTTTACGTCCGTAATCGTTGATTGACTGTATCGATTACGGATGTAAACGATGGAGCCAACAAGGAGAGGCTCCATGCGGATCAGCACGGCCGAAAGTCAGGTGATGAGAGCGCTGTGGGCCAAGAGCCCGCTCAGCGCCGAGGAGATCATCGCCGCCCTGCCCGCCGATCAGGACTGGGCCGACGCCACGGTGAAGACCCTGCTCAACCGCCTGCTGAAGAAGGACGCCATCGCCGCTGACCGCGATGGCCGCCGCTTCCTCTACCGGCCGCTGGTCGCCCAGGGCGACTATGTGCACGCCGAAAGCCAGGGCCTGCTGGACCGACTGTTCGACGGCCGCCTGGCGCCGCTGGTCGCCCATTTCTCACAGCGCGAAAAACTGAGCGACCAGGACGTCGCCGACCTGCGCCGCCTGCTGGAGAGCCTCGACGATGGCAAGTGAGATCCTCGCCGCGCTGCTGCGCGCCAACCTCGCGATCGCCGCCGCCGTCCTGCTGGTCCTGATTCTGCGCCGACCCGTGCGGTCGATGTTTGGCGCGCGCGCGGCCTATGGTCTATGGCTGATCGCTCCGCTGGCGGCTCTGGCCGTGCTGGCGCCCGCGCGGGTCGTCAGCATCGCTCCGCCAGCGCCGTCGGTGGTCGCGAGCACACCGCCGACACTGAAACCGACACCCTCGCCTGAGCCGCGACCCATGCCGACGCCGGGGGTCGAAACGACGACCCTGTCTTCAGTCGCCAGTTCGCATCGCCTGAGAAACCTCCTGGTCATCACCTGGGCCCTGGTCGCCCTGCTGGCCATCGGCGTCCAGGCCGAGCGCCAGCGCCGGTTCCTCAAGTCGCTGGGCCGCCTGCGCGGCGAAGGTGACCTGTTCCATGCCGAGCATGCCGGGGTCGGTCCCGCCGTGATCGGCGCACTATCGCCCCGGGTCGTCCTGCCCGCCGACTTCGCCCTGCGCTTCACGCCAGAGGAACAGGCCCTGATCCTGGCCCATGAGCGCAATCACCTGTCGATGGGCGACGCCCAGATCAACGCCCTGACCATCGCGGTCCAGTGCCTGTTCTGGTTCAACCCTCTGGTCCACATCGGCGCAAGCCGCCTGCGGATCGACCAGGAAATCGCCTGTGACGCAGCCGTCCTCAACCGCCACCCCGTGGCTCGCCGCACCTATGGCGAGGCCATGCTGAAGACTCAGCTGGCGCCCCACGCGCCGCCGCTCGGCTGCCACTGGCCAGCCTCGGCCAACAAGCAACTCAAGGAAAGATTCGTCATGCTCAAGCAGCACCGTCTGGGCCACGCCCGCCGGATGGCCGGCGCCGTCTCGGTCGCCATTCTGGCCCTGGGGGTCGGCTTCACGGCCTGGGCGGCACAGCCCGCCCGTGAGATCCAGCAAACGCCCGAGCTGGCCGCCCGCGCCGTTGCTCGCCACCTGGGTCGCCCGTTGTTCGACTCCGTTCGCCAGGGCGACGCCCAGGCCGTCCGTGAACTGCTGGCCGCCGGCGCCAACCCCGACACTAAGGTCGTCGGCGACGGTACGCCCCTGATCGAGGCCGCGCGCCGGGGCCGCGTCGATCTGGTCGAGCTTCTGCTGTCCAAGGGGGCCGACCCCAATCTGGGCTCCCGAGGGGATGGCAACCCCCTGATCATGGCCGCCGCCCGCGGCCGCCTGGACATCGTCAAGGCCCTGGTCGAACACGGCGCATCGGTGGAGTCGTTTGTCCCCGGCGACGAGACACCGCTGATCAACGCCGCCCAGTCAGGCGACCTGGCGACCGTGCGCTATCTCGTTGAAAAGGGCGCCGACGTGAACCGGTCGGTCGTCGCCAATCCCGGCGAAACCCGCTCACCGCTCAGCCAGGCCAGCCGACGCGGCCACTTCGCCGTAGTCCAGTATCTCAAGGCCAAGGGCGCGCGCGTCTAAAGCATCCCGCCGGAGCACAGCGCTCCGGCGCCCTGCCCCCTCCGACAATCAGACAGGAACCACGATGGCTTTCATCGACGCCCGAACCTTGCCTGACGCCAGCCGGATCGAGGCCGATCTGATCATCATCGGCGGCGGCATTGCGGGCATCGCCCTGGCCCGGGAACTGGCCGGCGGCCCGATCAGGGTCGCTGTCCTCGAGAGCGGCGGTCGCGAGATCGACATGGACAATCAGGCCCTCTATGCGGGCTCAGCGACCGTCCGCGCACCCGATAACCCCGACAGGGCGCTTAACGACTATCCGGTGCAGTCGCGGATCCGCGCCCTGGGCGGTTCAGCCCATGTTTGGGGCGGCAAGTGCGCGCCTCTGGATCCCGCCGACTTTGCCCAGCGCGACTGGGCGCCCCACAGCGGCTGGCCGATGAGCCGCGAGCAGCTTCAACCCTTTTATGACCGGGCCTGCGACCTGCTGGGGATTCCGCATTTCGGACCCGACACTCCGGTGCTGCAGGACAAGGCCCGCAGACCGCTGGACCTGGATCCCCAGGACGGCTTCTTCTCCGCGCCACGCTACTTCTCGAAGATCTCGGGCGGGGCAGACAAGGCGGCCTTCGACGCTTTCCGCACCGACTTCGCAGAAGCGCCCAACATCACCGTGTATCTCTACGCCAACGCCACCCAGCTTCGCCTCGCGGCAAAAGGCGACACTGTCGAGGGGCTGGATGTGGCCTGCCTCAGCGGCAAGCGCCACACCGCCAGGGCCCGGACCTATGTATTGGCGACCGGCGGCATCGAGAATGCCCGGCTGATGCTGGCCTCCGACACCGTGCGATCCGAGGGCGTCGGCAATCGTCACGGTCTGGTGGGCCGGTTCTTCCAGGGCCATGTCACCTATTCGATGGATGGCGACGCCGAGACGGAAGGCTCGGCGGTCAGTATCGCCCGAGCCGAGTCGATGGCTCTCTATGTGCCGCCCGCCCGCGCCGCCGCCCACTGCGTGATTGGCAGCGGCCTGGCCGGCCAGACCCGGATGAAGACCGGCAACTTCACCCTCACCCTCTATAACGGCGGTGAACCGGGCTCGAGCACGCCGACCCAGGCCGAGACCAAGGTCATCCGCCAGACGGCGACCCGTCTGGATGCTGGCAGCGGCGTGGATCAACAGAGCGGGCAACTGTTCGGCTGCTTCGCCATGACCGAGCACTTCCCCAATCCCGACAGCCGCATCACCCTGGATACGGCCAATCTCGACCCGCTGGGCATGCCGCGCATCAGACTGGACTGGGTCTATTCCCGGGCCGACTGGGACAGCTTTGAACGCACCACGGCGGCCATGGGCGACGCTCTGGGCGCATCCGGTCAGGGCCGCCTCTGCTGGCCTATTCAGCATACGGATTATGTGGCCATCGCCAGCGCCTCGCGCCATCACATGGGGACGACGCGGATGCACGCCGATCCGAAGCAGGGCGTGGTCGACGCCGATTGCCGCGTCCACGATACGGCCAATCTCTATGTCGCGGGCAGTTCGGTGTTCCCGACCTCGGGCATCGCCAACCCCACCCTGACCCTGCTGGCCCTGACCCTACGCCTGGCCGACCACCTGAAGCTGAAGATGGAAGCCGTCCGATGACCCTTCTGGCCCGCCGCGACCTGCTTGCCACGCTGCTGGCGATGACCGCCAGCGCCAGTCTGCCCGCCGTGGCCCTCGCCGCCCCGACGGCAGGCTTCAACGATCTGGACCGTGCTGCTGTCGAACGTATCGGCAAGGCCTGGCTGGAACAGAATCCGGGAACCAGCGCCAAGGCCCTGGCGATCCGGCTGTTCCCGGACGGGCGGAACGCCGGGACGCTCGCCGACCTGCGCCGTCGCGCCGCTGGCGACTTTCGTCAGGGCGCAGTGTTTATCCATCGGGGTTGGCGGCTGTCGCAAACCGAGGGTGCGCTGTTTGGCTTACTGGCCCTGGGGATCGCCGCCTAGGGTCTGGTCAGGTTCAGAGGCGCGTGGCCGGCTCATGACGGGGTTGCCGAAACTGCTGCGGCTGGCAGGCGGCCAGCGAGATCACGCCCACCGCCAGGATTGCGGCGATCAGGACAAGCCTGAGCCCAGCGTCAGGGCGGTCAGTCATCGCGCGATCCGCCGATCAGAGGGCCGTGGCGACCTGCGCATGACCGGCCCCTCGCCTACCAAGGTCAGCAGCGAAACGGCGCTCAGGGTCAAGACGAACGCGACGAACGCGACGGTCTCCAGAATGCCAAGGGTCAGTTGAAGAACAGTCATCGAGAACCTCCCTGTTCGTGGCTTGATTATCTCGCAATGAAGCTTGAGTGGTATTGATCTCGCGCAACTGAGGGGAAACTTCTTCTCGCCAGTCCGTCTCCGTCGGCGGAGGTCGAAGCGGTGACGCGCCTGCGCTCGTTACTGACGGTTGTGAGTCCGTGGATCCAGGCTTTTCAAATAGGCTTTCAGTTGGGCGACCTCGTCATCGTCCAGTTCGACCATGGGCATGCGCGGATGGCGCTCAGGTGAGCCCTCCTCGGGCTTGCGACTGGGGGCCAGCATGCCTTCCGTCAGGATCTGGTCGAGCCCGCCGGGCGGGTAGCGTCGATACAGGGTCGCGAACGGCGGCGCATCGGCCAGCGGGCTGGGCCGCCCGTCTAGCGCATGGCAGGTTCCGCAGTTGCGCTGGGCGATCCCCTGGCCGCCGAACGCCTGTGGGGGTTTGGACGCAGGCTCGGCGGAAGCCTGAGCGCCCGCCAGGCCCAGGGCCAGGACAGCAAGCAGTCCCGCGCTGCTGATCCCACGGCCGCTCACAGCCGATCCTCGAAATCGAGCACCACGCGGCCTTCGATCTCGCCCCGCGCCATGCGGTCGAAAACGCTGTTGATGTTGTGCAGGCCCTCGGCGTGGACCGTCGCCCGTACCCGGCCGTCGGCGGCGAAGGCCAGGGCCTCGCGCAGATCCAGGCGCGTGCCGACAATCGAGCCCCGCACCGTGATCCCGCGCAGCACCGTGTCGAAGATCGACAGCGGGAAATCGCCGGGCGGCAGGCCGTTGAGCGACACAGTGCCCCCGCGCCGAACCATGCCCATGGCTTGCGAGAAGGCGATGGGCGACACGGCGGTGACCAGCACGCCATGCGCGCCGCCGATCTGGGTCTGCAGATAGGGGCCCGGATCGGTCTCGCGGGCGTCCACGGTGATCTCCGCGCCCAAGGTTCGCGCCAGATGCAGCTTGTCCTTGTCGATATCGACGGCGGCGACCTTGAACCCCATGGCCCTGGCGTACTGCACGGCCATGTGGCCTAGCCCGCCGATGCCGGAGATCGCCACCCAGTCGCCGGGCTTGGCGTCAGTGACCTTCAGGCCCTTGTAGACGGTGACGCCGGCGCACAGGATCGGCGCCGCTTCCAGGAAGCTCAGATTGGCCGGCAGATGGCCGACATAGTCAGCGTCGGCGAGCACATATTCGGCGAAGCCGCCGTTGACCGAGTAGCCGGTGTTCTGCTGCGCCTCGCACAGGGTCTCCCAGCCACTCAGGCAGTAGGTGCAGTGGCCGCAGGCCGAGTGCAGCCAGGGGACGCCGACCCGGTCGCCTTCCTTGACGTGCTCGACGCCCTTGCCGACCTGGACCACGGTGCCGACACCCTCATGGCCCGGAACGAACGGAAGGCTGGGCTTGATGGGCCAGTCGCCATGGGCTGCGTGCAGATCGGTGTGGCACACTCCGCAGGCGGCGATCTTGACCAGCACCTGACCGCGCCCCGGCACGGGTCGCGCGATGTCCTCCACGACCAGCGCCTGGCCAAAGGCCCGAACGACAGCGGCCCTCATGGTCTTGTCCATGGTGTCTCTCCAGGTGTCGCAAAGGCTTGGCCTGGATGGAGCAGGCCGCCTCGTGGTGGCGGTTTGATACCGCCGCCGCCGCCGCCTCGCAGTTGGGAGTTTTACTTAGGGTCGTGGTGCGCGGCCATGACACGCTCGACCGCCTCGACCAGGACGGCCTCGGCCATCGGCTTCTCGATCACGCGGCTGTAGCCGGCCGCGAGGGCCTGATCGATCACCCGCGCCGTCGGGAAAGCTGTGATCATCAGCGCCTCGCCCCGCCAGCCCAGCTCGCGCAACCGGGTCAGGATCAACAGGCCGTCGATTTCGGGCATGCGATAGTCCGCCACCAGGCATACCGCATCGAGCGCCGTGGGATCGGCCAGCAGCGCCAGGCCCGAGGCGTAGGCGCGCACCTCGAAGCCGCGGCCGTGCAGCAGCAGCTGCAGCGAGCGACGCACGCCGGCGTCGTCTTCGACCAGCAGCAGCCGCGCGCGGTGTTCGACGGTGTTGGAGAGCGCTTGCGTCATTTCCGGCCTGCCTTCGCGACCAAGACGGGTCACGTGCGGGGGATGCCATACGACAATGGCGTGGTCGCTACGTAGAGCTCCTTAGGCCTGTTCCTGCAGGCCTGCGGCGAAGGCGATCCGCAGCGCCTCGGACAGGCTCCTTACCTGCAGCTTGGCCATCAGATTGGCGCGGTGCACCTCGACGGTGCGCGGCGAGATGGCCAGGTCGAAGGCGATGGTCTTGTTGGGCAGGCCTTGGGCCAGGCCTCGGAGCACGTCCTGCTCGCGACTGGTCAGGGCCGCGATGGCGACGGCGGCGTCCCCCGCCCGCGCCGCTCGGGCGCCCGCGTCGTCCAGCCGTTCGAAGGCCGCCGTAATGGCGGTCAGCAGCACCGCCTTTTCAAACGGCTTTTCAATGAAGTCGACCGCCCCACCCTTCATGGCGCGAACCGCCACGGTGATGTCGCCGTGCCCGGTCAGGACCACCACAGGCATGGCGATGCCCCGCTCGGCCATCGCCTTCTGGACCTCAAGGCCGTCCATGCCAGGCATGCGCACGTCCAGCAGCACGCAACCCGGCTCAGCGTCCCTGGCCTCCTGCAGAAAGGCGTCTCCCGAAGCATAGGTCGACACCGCATAGCCCGAGGTCTTGAGCATGAACCCGGCAGAGCGACGGATCGCCTCTTCGTCATCGACGATATGGATCATCCGCCTAGTGTTCATGGAGGATTTCCTTCTCAACCTTGACCAGTGTGAAATGAAACTGCGAGCCGCCGCCTGGGCGCGGCTCATGCCAGATGCGACCGCCGTTGGCTTCGACGATCGTACGGCAGATCGACAGCCCCAGCCCCATGCCCTCGGTCTTGGTGCTGACGAAGGCGGTGAACAGCTGACCGCCGATGCCCGGCGCCACGCCGGGGCCGTTGTCGGCGATCGTGACCCGCACCAGGCCATCGCCCTGATCGTGGGTGCTCAGCCACAGCCTGGGCTGATCGGCTCCGCTCATCGCCTCGACGGCGTTGCGCGCCAGATTGATCACCACCTGCTGGATCTGCACGCGATCGATCAGCACCGGCGTCGCGTCGGCGTCCAGCTCGAAGATCGGGTCCAGGCCCTGGTCCCGGGCGCCCATCAAGCCCAGGGCGGCGGCTTCGTGAATGACGGCCGGCAGGTCCTCGACACTCTTTTCCACTTCGCCCCGGGCGACGAAGTCGCGCAGACGTCGGACGATGTTGCCTGCGCGCATCGCTTCGCCGGCCGCGTCGGCCAGCGCCTCGCGGATCATCGGCAGTTCATCGGGATCCGGCCTGGCCAGAAGATCGCGCACGGCCTCGACATAGTTGGCCACGGCGGTGATCGGTTGATTAAGCTCGTGGGCCAGGGTCGAGGCCATGGTCCCCATGCCGCTGACCCGGGCGATATGGATCAGCTCGGCCTGGAGTTCCTCCAGGCGGGCCTGGGTGCGCTGGCGATCGGTCAGGTCGCGGACAAAGCCGGTGAAGACTCGAGGGCCCTGACCGGTGGCTTCGCCGACCGACAGCTCCATCGGAAAGGTCGTGCCATCCTTGCGCAGGCCGACCACGACGCGTCCCATACCGATCACCTTGCGCTCGCCGGTGGTCAGGTAGCGTTCGATATAACCGTCGTGACGCTCGCGGTCCGGCGAGGGCATGAGGCAGCGGACGTTCTCGCCCACAACCTCAGCTTCCAGAAAGCCGAACAGCCGCTCGGCGGCGGCGCTGAACGACAGGATCTTGCCACGCTGGTCGATGACGACCATGGCGTCGGGGACGGTGGACAGGATCGACCGCAGATGTTCGGCGCCGGCGTCAAGCGCCCGCTCGCTGGCGCGCTGGTCGGTGACGTCACGCAGGACCTTGCCAAAGCCCCGCAGGACGCCGGCCCGGTCATAAAGGGCGGTGATGGAAACATGCGCCAGGAACTCCGAGCCGTCCTGGCGCAGGAACCAGCGGTCTTCCTCGATTTTGCCCTCGGCCTGGACCCTGGCGAGATCATCCTGCGGCTTGCCCGCCTGGCGGGCGTCCTGCGGGTAGAAAGCCGCGACGTACTGACCCACAGCCTCGGCCTCGCTCCAGCCCATCAGTCTTTGCCCGCCGGCGTTCCAGATCCGCACCCGCCCTTCGGGATCGAGCATGGAGATGGCGTATTCGGTCGCCCCATCGATGAGCAGGTTGAGCTCGCTGGCCACGTCTTCGGCCTGCCGCGCGCGGGCCGCCGCGTTTTGTTCGTTGATCACCGCTTCCCGACGCAGACGACCGATCTCCGCCCCCACCAGCGTGATTCCCGTCGCCGCCAACAGGAATGTCAGGGCCTCCATCATCGCCAGAGCTGTGGGCTGGTCGTGGCCAGCGAACAGGAAGCCGGCGATCAGGCCCAGGAACGTGGCGCCGAGGCCCGCGCCAACCCCGCCGAACGCGGCGGCAACGACGATGGGCGCGGTGAAAAGCAGATGGGCGGCATGGTTCCCCAGCCAAGGCGCCAGGAGTCCGCGAATCGCAACCGCCAGGGCGAAGGCCGCCAGAGCCACGCCGTAGCCCTTCATCTGATCTTGTTGCAGGGCCGAACCGGACGCCATACGCTCTTCATCTTTCCGCGGTCGAGATGATCTGGACCCTAGCTGCAGCCAGACAATGCCCCGTCGCCTCGCGGGTTACAAACCGGTTCGGCGGAAGATCTGGTGCGGGACTCTACGGATTGCGCGTCAGCAGCCTGGCGCCGCCCTTGTCCCGCGACGGCCCGCGCGGATGGGTCAGGACGCCCGAGGTCACGATGTCGCCATACAACCTAGCCGCTCTGCTCTCGCCCGCCTCGGTGGCGGTGATTGGCGGCTCCGACCATCCGGGCTCGGTCGGCCAGGTGGTGGTCGACAACCTGCTGTCCGGCGGCTTCGCCGGGCCTATCCATCTGGTCAATCCGCGCCGGCTGGAGGTGGCGGGAACGCGCTGGGCGGCCCGCATTGCCGACCTGCCAGAGCCGCCCGACCTCGCCGTGGTGATCGTCCCGGCCGCCGCCGTTCCCCCGGTGATCGCCGAACTGGGCGCGGCCGGCGTCAAGGTCGCCGTGATCCTTTCGGCAGGCCTCACCGACGCCAACGGATTGCGGCAAGCCATGCTGGACGCCGCCAGGCCCTATGGACTGCGCATCGTCGGACCCAATGGCCTGGGCCTGCTGGCGCCCCACGCCGGCCTCAACGCTTCATTCGCGCGCGGCGCGCCCATTGCAGGCAATCTGGCCCTGATTTCCCAGAGCGGTGCCCTGATCAGCGGGCTGATCGACTGGGCCTCGACCCGGCAACTGGGCTTTTCCGGAATCGTCTCGGTGGGCGACATGGCCGAGGTCGACCTTGGCGACCTGATCGATCTGTTCGCGGCCGATCCCCATACCGACGCCATCCTGCTCTATATTGAGGGCGTCACCCACGCGGCCAAGTTCATGGCCTCAGCCCGGGCGGCCGCCAGCATCAAGCCAGTGATCGCCCTGAAGGCCGGACGAAACCCCGCCAGCGGCAGGGCTGTCCGCTCCCATACCGGCGCCCTGGCCGGCGCCTATGATGTTCATGTCTGCGCTTTCGAACGGGCCGGCATCGTCCAGGTCGAGAGCCTGACCGAACTCTTCGACGCCGCCGCCGTTCTGCGCGTCGGACAGGGCCTGGCCGGCGATCGGCTGGCCATCATCACCAATGGCGGCGGAGCCGGCATCCTGGCGCTGGACGCCATGACGACCCGCGAAGGCGTCCTGGCCGAGCTGGCGCCCCAGACCCTGGAGCGCCTCAACGCCGTCCTCCCCGCCGGATGGTCGCACGCCAATCCGGTGGACCTGATCGGCGACGCGCCGGTCGAGCGTTATCGCATGGCGCTTGACGCGGTGCTGTCGGACCCCGGGGTCGACGCCGTTCTGGTCATGAATTGCCCGACCGCCTTGACCCAGCCGCGCGACATCGCCCAAGGCGTCGCCGACAGCGTCGTCGCCGCTCGCGGACGCGGCGTGCTCAAGCCTGTTATCGCCTGCTGGCTGGGCGACGCCAATCAGGATGTCGCCGGACCGATCCTCAGCGCGGCCGGCCTTCCGATGTTCGGGGCCCCGGACTCCGCCATAAGGGGCTTTGGCCATCTTCTCGCCGCCCGCCGCGCAAAGGCCGGCCTGTCCGGCGCGCAGGGCCGCCGCGAGCCGCGTACCGACGATCGCGCTGCGGCTGTGGCCCTGATCCAGACCGCCCGGTCGCAAGGGCGCACCCTGCTCAACGAGATCGAGGCCAAGGACCTGCTGGGCGCCTATGGCGTGACCACCGTCCCGACCCGACTGGCCGCCACGGCCCAGGACGTCGCCGGGGTCTGCGCGGAACTGGCGCCGCCCTACGCTGTCAAGATCGTCTCGCCGCAGATCTCCCACAAATCCGATGTCGGCGGCGTTGCCCTGGATTTGCCCGACGCGCGGGCGGCCGGTGCCGCCGCCGAGGCCATGGCGGCCCGCGTCGCCGCGACCTTGCCCGACGCCACGATCACCGGCTTTGCGGTGCAGACCATGATCCCGCTAGGCCGCGCCCATGAACTGATCGTCGGCCTGGCTCTGGACGCCACCTTCGGTCCTGTCGTGATGGTCGGGGCCGGCGGCAAGGCGGTCGAGGTTCTGAAGGACCACGCCCTGGGCCTGCCACCCCTGGGCGGCGACCAGGCACGCGCCATGATCGCCAGGACCCGGATATCGCGCCTGTTGGCCGGCTATCGCGACGAGCCCAGGGCCGACATCGACGGGGTGGTCGCCACCCTGGAGGCGCTTTCGGCGATCGCGACGGATCTGCCCGATGTCGTCGAGCTGGACATCAACCCTCTGCGCGTGGACGCCCGGGGCGTCATGGCGCTGGATGCGCGGATCGTCATCAGCCAGGAGCCCGGCCTCGCCTCGCGCCTGGTTCTTCAGCCCGGGGCGACAGATTAGGCCGCCATGGCGGCGGATCTGTTTCGCCTACGTAAACATCCCAATGTGAGATGCTCCGCCGTTCACCTATCCCTGAAACCCACTGCTCAGGGAGATGTGCGATGTCGATGCCCGCCTATCTGCGAGACCGCGCTGAAGCCGCCCCGCCGCACGCCCAGGTGATCTCGTCCGACGAGGTCTTCTCGGCGGTCGGCGTCGGCATGACCTACTCCAGCGGCGAAGAGATCTACGCCCAGGATGACGAGACCGACATGGTCTACCAGGTCCAGCGCGGGGCGGTTCGCGCCTCTCGCCTGCTGGGCGATGGGCGTCGCCAGATCGCCGGCTTCTACTATCCCGGCGACCTTTTCGGCCTGGAGGCGGGTCTCACCCACCGCGCCTCGGCCGAAGCGCTGTGCGACAGCAAGATCCTCGTGGCCAAGCGCTCGGCGCTGAAACACTACGGCGAGGCCGGCGAACGCCTTGAGCGTCTGATCTGGCGCGCTACCGGTCAGGAACTGGGTCGGGCTCAGGACCACATGATGCTGCTGGCGCGCAAGAGCGCCTATGAGCGGGTCGCGGGCTTCCTGTCCGACGTGGCCAAGCGGCAGGGCGCGGCCTGGAACGAACTGGCGATGAGCCGGCAGGACATCGCCGATCATCTGGGCCTGACCATCGAGACCGTCTCGCGCATGGTCACCCAATTGCAGGCTGACGGCCTGGTCGCCCTCGAGGGTTGCCGCCGGTTCCGGGTCGCCGCGCCGGTGCGAATGGCCGATCTCGTCGCAGCCTGAACTTCGCGCGACGTCTACCGGAGGCCCTCATGGCCGAAGATTCACACCGTCCGCCCCCCGAGCCGCCCACTGAGCCGCTCGCATCCTCCGCGACACCCGAAGCCAGGGTCAACGCGATCCTGGCCCGCCACCATCTGATGAGCGTGGCGACCCTGCGTGCTGACGGTTGGCCACAGGCCACCCTGGTGAACTATCTGGCCGACGGCCTTGCGCTGTATTTCCTGGTCGCTCAGGACAGCCAGAAGCACGTCAATATCGTCGCCGATCCCCGGGTCTCGATCGCCATCGGCGGCGACGACCGGGGCCCGCCTCAGGGCCTGTCCCTGGCCGGAAAGGCCAGCGTCATCGACAACCCGCAGTGGGTCGATGCGCTCAATCGCCGGATCTGGGGAACCCCCGAGTTCGCCCGCTTCGAGCCCCACCCCGCCGGGCGCGGCGTGGTCCTGCTGCGCTTCATGCCGATGTGGGTGTCGTTGATCGATTACGGATCACCCCCAGGCCGCATCCAGTTGTTCGCCGTCGGCCAGGATTGGCGCCTCGAGCCTGTCGCAGCCTAGGCGCAGTTTCTGCGTCGACCGGTCAGGGCGCTAGGCGTCCTGACCCCGACGAACCAGGGTGTAGGTGATCAGACCGGCGGCGATGGCGGCGACAAGCGCCGAGCTCGCGGCGGTCGCGGCCAGGGCTTCGGCCGGGTGGCGCCGGACCTCCCTCTTCGCCGCTCTCTCGAGACGATCCAGCTTGGTCTGGACATCGCCGACCAGTTCTATGGCGGCATGACCCAGGGCCACGGCGCTCACCGAGGCCGCATCGCCAGCGTCGTGGCCCAAGTGGTCGACCATGGTCTTGAGGTGGTCGGTGACGTTCTGGAACGCGTCGCGACCGTCGCGGGCGATCGTCTTGATCTTACGAGATGCCATTGTCTTGCCTTGCGAAAAGGGGGCGGATGACGTTGCTAGAACACCCCCACCGGCGGCGGCGGGCCTTGAGCTGAATCAAGTTCGCTCGCCGAGGTCGCATTTTGCGGCCTGTCCGGCCGGCCTTCGACCACCGCGCTGAGGCGGCGCAACAGCGCTTCGCGCGCCGCGTCGCTCTCGGCGCCGCCGAGGGCGGCGTTGAGCGCCATCTGAAAGGCGACCCGCTTGTTGTGCCAGTCGAGCTTGGAGGCGGCATGGGGCGGCAACCTGGCGGGCGACGACTTGAGCGGGACGGCGGGTCCCTCGCCGAGATCAAAGGCGTCGTCCAGGTCGGGGATCAGAATTGCGGCCGCATCGAATCCGGCGCTGGTCAGCCGATCCCGCAACCCGGCGGTGGCGTCAGGCTCGCCATGGGCCAGCAGGATGGAACCGGCGACAGGCGCCCGATCGAGCGCCCAGCGTGTGAGGCCGGCGGCGTCAGCATGGGCCGAATAGGCGTCGAGCCTGCGCACCCGCGCCCGAACCCGCACCTCGTCGCCCTGGATGCTGACGCGTTCGGCGCCCTCGGCGAGCAACCGGCCCAGCGTGCCGGCCGCCTGGAACCCACACAGCAGCACAGTCGCCTCCTTGCGCCACAGCAACCGCTTAAGATGCTTGCGCACCCGGCCCGCATCGCACATGCCGCTGGCGGCCAGGATCACATGCCAGCCGGACAGCCGCTCCAGGCCATCGCTGTCCCAGGGCTTGTCCAGGAAGCGCAGATGCTCGGAGGGGCGGACCGGCTCGAAAGGGTTTCGCTGCAGGGCGGGATTCCAGCCCCGGTCGAGGAACACCTTGGAGGCCTCGATGGCCAGGGGCGAGTCCAGGAAGATGTCGCCGCGCGGCGCGTCGCCGTCCTCCATCAGTTGCAGCAGATCGACCAGCAGTTCCTGGCTGCGCTGCAGCGCGAAGGCGGGGATCAGCAGCGGACCGCCAGCGGCGTGCGCCGCCTTGAGCTCCTCGGCCAGGGCCGCGCGCCGCGCGACGCCGCTGGTGACGGTGCGCTCGCGGTCGCCATAGGTGGATTCAAGGATCAGATGATCGACGCCCGTGGGACCTTGCGGATCGGCGACGAAGTCGCCGCCGCCCGAGCCGAGGTCGCCGGAGAACAGCAGGCGCTTGCGGGCGTCTTTCGCACCGACCTCGACCTCGATCGACGCTGAGCCCAGGATGTGGCCGGCCTCCCAGTAGATCGCCGAGATCCCGGACGCGACCTCTACCGGCTCACCCAGCTTGACCTTCCGAAACTGCTTCATCACGCGGGCGGCGTCGGCTTCGGTATAGATGGGCTCGACCGGAGCCAGACCCCGTCTCTGGTTGCGCCGATTAAGCGTCGCCACCTCCGCCTCCTGAATCCCGCCCGCGTCGGCCAGCATCACCGCGCACAGGTCGCGCGTGGCCGCCGTCGCATAGATCGGCCCCTCGAAGCCCGCCAGCATCAGCTTGGGTAGCAGGCCGCTATGGTCGACATGGGCGTGGGTGAGCAGAACGGCGTCGATCCGGGTGGGGTCGAAGGGAAAGTCGCCATAGTTCAGCGCCTTGAGAGTCTTCGAACCCTGGAACATGCCGCAGTCGACCAGCACCGTGGCCTCTTGGGTCTGCAGGCGGGCGCAGGAGCCGGTCACGCAGCCAGCGGCGCCATGAAACGACAGGATCGGGGTCATGATGAGATCTCGCGGGGATGGGCCAGATCGGACGCGACGCGAACCGGCAAGGCCTGCTGGAGCCGGCAGGATCGGCCAGACTGCGCCCCATTCCGTGATCTGGATCAATTTGGCGGCCTGGCCGAGGACTAGTCTGTGAAGGCAACCCGTCGCCGCCTGGGAGCCGCCCCATGAAACACGCCGTCATCCTCGCCCACCCCAAGCCCGACAGCTTCTGCGCCACGATCGCCCGAACCTGCGTAGAGCATCTGCGCGCGACCGGTCACACCGTGCTGCTGCGCGATCTCTACGCGCTCGACTTCGACCCCCGCCTCAAGGCCACGGAACTGCCCTCCGCGTCGGGCGCACATCCGGCCGCCGATATCGTCGCCGAGCGCGGGCTGGTCGGCGATGTCGACAGTTTCATCTTCGTCTATCCGTTCTGGTTCAACGCCCCGCCCGCGATCCTGAAGGGCTATGTCGACCGGATGTTCAGCATGGGCTTTGGCTATGCGCCGGGCCTGGGCGGCACGGAATCGCTTCTGGACGACAAGACCCTGCTCAGCTTTTCAACCTCGGGCGCGCCCGAGGACTGGGTCAACGACACCGGCGCCCTGAAAGCCCTGATGACGGTGTTCGACCTGCACCTGTCAGGCGTTTGCGGTCTGCGGGTTCTCGACCACAAGCATTTCGGCTCGATCGTCTCGAACATCACCGAGGAGTCTCGCTCGGACGTCCTGCAAAGGGTCCGCGTCGGTCTGGACGACCTGTTCGCTCCAGCGACCGCCTAGCGTTCATGCCGAGCGATACCCCGAACCCCGGCGCCCCCGCGCCCGGGGCGAACAGTGACCGGCAGGAAGCCTCCACATCCTATCGCCTGGCGGCCCTCGACCAGGACTTCCTGCTGGGCGACTCGATGCGCAGCGTCCGGTTCCTGCTGGAATTCGCCAAGGCTGACGAAGCCCTTCGCGCCTGGGGCGTGTGCTCGACCATCGTGGTCTTCGGCAGCGCCCGGGTGCGGGAGGATTCCCCGGGCCGGCGCGGCGAATGGTACGCCCTGGCGCGGCGCTTTGGGCGCATCGTCTCCGAGCAGGGCCTGGCCACTCATGTCGATGGCCAGCCGCGCGACAACGTCATCGCCACAGGCGGCGGCCCTGGCCTGATGGAGGCTGCCAATCGCGGCGCTTTCGACGTGGGCGCGCCATCCATCGGCTTCAACATCACCCTGCCGCGCGAGCAGCGACCCAACCCGTATTCGACGCCCGAACTGACCTTCCGGTTTCACTATTTCGCCATGCGCAAGATGCACCTGGCCATGCGCGCCAACGCCCTGGTGGTCTTTCCGGGCGGGTTTGGCACCTTCGACGAGCTGTTCGAACTGCTGACCCTGCGCCAGACCCGCAAGTGCCCGCCCATCCCGATCGTGCTGGTCGACGAGGCCTACTGGCGCTCGGTGATCGCTTTCGACGCCCTGGTCGAGCACGGCATGATCGACCCGGCGGATCTGGATCTCTTCGCCTTCGCCGATACGGCGGAAGCGGCGTGGGCGCGGGTCCTGGCCGCCAGGCCGCCCGCTCCCTGAACCTTTGCGAAAAGGCGGCCGCGAGGCGGCCGCCTTCAATCGCCGGGGAGCCTTACAGCCCGCCCGCCCCGCCGAACTTGTGGGTCAACTGCAGGTAGTAGCTGCGCCCGGTCGAGTCGAACCACGAGGTGTCATAGTAGGGATAGCCCGAATAGGTCGGGTCGCGCTGGGGACCCTTGTCCAGCAGGTTGTCGACCGCCAGGCTGATCCGGGTGGTGTCGTTCAGGTCGTACTGGACGGTGGCGTTGTAGAGATAGCTCTCCTTGATCCAGCCATCCTCTGCGTAGTTGGGCAAGCGCTCCAGGCGCTGCCCGTGCACGCCCAGGGTCAGGCGGTCCAGGGTCCAGTTGATCGAACCGGTGCTCTTGGAGCGCGGGATGTAGAAGCCGCTGTCATAGGCCAGCTGGTTCTCGATCGGATCGCCCGGATACTGCCGGCTGGTGTGCTTGTGCACCCAGGTATGGGTCAGGCCGAAATTGAACGTCCCGAAGCTTTCGGTCGGCCAGCGATAGTGGGCGGCCACGTCGACACCGGTGGTCTTTTCGGTGGCGACGTTGATCGGATTGATCGTCACGGTCGCGATGGCGCCGGGATTGATCGCCGCGGTCAGCGGGTTGCGGGCCACCCGGGCCAGGGCGTCGACGCAGGTCGGCGAGGACGCGCTGACGGCCGTGCCTGCGCTGGTCTTGCCCAGTCGGCAGTCGGCTTCCTGGCGCAGCACGCTGTCCAGGCTCATGTCGAGCACGGCGTTGTCGAGCTGCACGCGGAAATAGTCGACCGAGATGTCGAAGTTGCGGATCGGCGACCAGACTGCGCCATAGTTCAGCGACTTGGAGGTCTCCGGCTTCAGCTTGGCGTTGCCCAGGCGAACCTTCACCAGGCCCTCGCCCGCATAGCTGCAGTCGCCCACCTCCTCGTCGGGCTCCTCGCTGCGGCAGCGATAATAGTCCGTGCCTGAGGGGTGGCTGATGCCTTCCTTGGCGAAGACATAGTGCAGGTCAGGGGCCCGGAAACCGGTGCCATAGGCGCCACGCACCAGCAGCGTCTTGACCGGCCGCCACTCAAGTCCGCCGTTGTAGGTGAACTTGTCGATGGAGTTGCCGCCGTACTTGTAGCCGTCATAACGGCCGGCCGTGCTCAGCTCCAGGCTCTTGAGCAGCGGGGCGCGGAACTCGTAGCCGGCGCCCCAGCGCTTGCGCGAGCCATCGCCGTCGGCGTCGCGCAGGCCGTAGTAGTAGTTCTGGGTGGCCAGGGGATCGAGGCCCAGCTTGTAGGACTGCTTACCAAGCTCGGCGACGGCCGCGAAGCCGACCGGGCCGGCGGGCAGGGTGAACAGGTCGGCCTTGTTGACCTGGAACGACACGCCCTGCTGGCGCGCGACCGGCTTGTAGGTGGTGCGCGCAGTGATCGAGTTGAACTCGGCGACCGTCAGCGGCCTGTAGAGACGGGCCGGATCGGCGTTGAAGATCGGATAGCCACTATCCTCATCGACGCCCAGCTGCGCGCCCAGGAACAGGGCCGTGGCCTTGGAGGTCACAACCTTGGGCCAGCTGATCGACGACTTGTACTGGCTGAAATTATAGAAGGCCTCGTAGTCCCAGCCGCCGCCCAGCGAGCCCTTGACGCCCGGCGTGATGCTGAAGGTGCGCGAGACGTTCTTGATGTAGCCCTTGCTCAGGCCGCCCATTTCCTCAGGCGTGAAGTTGCGGTGCCACAGGTCCAGAGCGCCCGTGAACTGGTTGTAGAAAATGCCGTCTTCGCTGCCATTGGCGTCCTGGTATTCCCAGTTCAGCACATCCTGGAACTGGCGGGTGCGGCTGTAGCCGGCCGAGATGTCGGCGAAGAACGACAGGTCGTCGGTCTTGGCATAGTTCAGCGAGGCCACGACGTTGGCGCTCTTGCGTTCGCTGATGATGGTGCCGTAGCCGATCGAGCTGTAGCTGCCGCAATAATAGCCGGGCCCGTAGTCATCCAGGTCGGCGTCATAGTCGCCCCAGCCCGGACGGCTGGCGTATTCCACTGAGCCGCCGTTCAGCTTGCTGAGCGTGGCGCAGGTGGCGCGGCCTGGATCGATATAGACTTCAGCGTCAGGATCCATGCGCAGGAAGTCGCGGCGCGCGATACGGGCGCGAGCGGTCGGGGCGTCCTTGGTGCTGTCCTGGATGTCGCGGTCATAGGCCCAGAGTGGCTTCTGGTTGACGAACTCGCCGCCAATGACGAGGTCGAAGTCACCCTGCGAAAAGCCGCTGGAGACATTGACGCGCTGGCTGCTGGCGCCGCCGTGCTCAAGCCCGCCGAAGGTGACGTCGACGATCGTGCCGTCGGCCTTCTTCTTCAGATTGAAGTTCACAACGCCCGAGATGGCGTCCGAGCCATAGACGGCCGAGGCGCTGCCGCTGAGCACCTCGATGCGGTCGATCATGCCCAGCGGAATCGAGGAGGTGTCGGTGAAGGCGCTCTTGCCGTTGAACGGCAGGGGGAAGTCGGCGATGCGGCGACCGTTGACCAGCACCAGGGTATGATTGGGGCCCAGGCCGCGCAGGTCGACCTGCTGGGCGCCGGGCGTCCAGTCGGCGCCGCTGGACGACTGCTGGGTCTGGGTCTCGCCGCCGTTCTGGGTGAGGCTGCGCAGCACGTCCGGCACGCTGTTGAAGCCCGCGGCCTTGATGGCCTCGCTGGTGATGACGGTGACCGGGGCCGGGCCCTCGGTGGCGATCCGGGGAATGCGCGAGCCGGTGACGACCAGGGCCTCGACCGCTGTCTCGTCCGTCTGTGGGGTGGTTTGCGCAAGCGCCTGGCCGGTGATCATCAGGCCCGCCGCGCCGGCAAGGGCGCTGGCCCCAAGCAGATGCATCTTCATCATTATCCCCTCTTTTTTAGCGGCGCATCCATTCTCGTGGACAGGCCCGACGCCGGGTTGCACCCCAAGGTCCGCTCATGTTGGATTGCATTTCTCACAAATTGAAAGCCGAAAAGATCAAATTGTCAGATTTGGTGGACAGAATGTGTTCCACGTGCAGCTTTGATGCACAGCGCACGGATCTGCAGCGCTGGGTCCGGAAACAGGCTCGACCGGGGTCCAGTGCGCGTTTGGCCTCTGGACCTGGCGCCGCGCCCACGGCCAGGATCGCGACAGGCGAGGGATGGATATGATGCTGGCTAGACTTTCGGCGCTCGCGATGGCGGCGGCCCTGCTCCTTCCCCTGACCGCGCTTGCGGCCGATGCGCCCGCAAAGGGTCCCGACGCCGTCGGACCGGGCTACGAGTATTATGTGATCGGCGATATCACCGCCCCGACCCCGGGCAAGACCGGGCCGCTGCTGGCCCTGATGGGCGGCGGCGACTGGCCGCTGGAGGCCTTCCGTCAGTTCGTCAAGCAATCCGGCGGCGGCCACATCGTGGTGCTGCGAGCCCGCGGCGGCCGCGAACTGCAGGACGAGATCTACAAGGATGTCGGCGGCGTCGCCTCGGTCGAGACCCTGGTGATCCAGAACGAAGACGCCGGCGAGGATCCCAAACTGCTGGCCATCATCGCCCGCGCCGACGGGATCTTCTTCGGCGGCGGCGACCAGAGCAACTACATCCGCGCCTGGAAGGGCACGGCCCTGAACAAGGCGCTGGACGCCCACGTCAAGGCCGGCAAGCCGGTCGGCGGCACCAGCGCCGGCCTGGCGATCCTGGGCGGCTATTCGTACGGGTGCCTCGACTCGATCAGCATGACCTCGCCCGAGGCGCTGAAGAATCCCACCGCAGCCGGTGTCACCCTGGTGCGCGACTTCCTGCACCTGCCCTGGCTGTCGAAGGTCATCACCGACAGTCACTTCGACAAGCGCGATCGCCAGGGCCGGCTGGTGGCCTTTGTCGGTCGGCTGATCCAGGAGGAGAACGATCCGACGATCGCGGGCCTCGGCATCGACGAAGGCGCGGCGATGCTGATCGACGGCGACGGCGTGGGTCGGTTCTATGGTCCTGGTCACGCCTGGCTGGTGCGCCCGATGGCCAAGCCCGCCACGATCATAGCCGGCCAGCCGCTGACCTATGCGCCCTTCCCCATTGTCGGCGTGGGGCCGGAAAGCACGCTAGACTTCAAGACCTTCAAGGTGACGCAGCCGACCTTTACCCTGACCGCCCAGGTCAAGGACGGCGTGCTGATCCGCAGCGACCGCTGACCGCCAGTTCCCCGCCTTTTTCCGCCGGAACCCGCCTCCGGCCTGTCCAAGAGAGTTGCGATGACACCTTCCAAGATCCGCTCGCTCAGCCTGTCGATCCTGGCCCTGTGCGCGGCCTCGGCGCCGGTCATGGCAGCCGAGAGCAAGTGGTCTCTGGCCGTTCACGGGGGATCCGGCGTGCTGGAGAGCAGCGCCATGACGCCTGAGAAGGAAAAGGCCTACCGCGCCGGCCTGGACGCCGCTCTAGAGGCCGGCGCCAAGGTGCTGAAGTCCGGGGGCTCAAGCCTGGACGCGGTCGAGACGGTGGTGCGGACGCTGGAAGACAATCCGCTGTTCAACGCCGGCAAGGGCGCGGTCTTCACCGCCGAGGGCAAGAACGAGCTGGACGCCTCGATCATGGACGGCGCCACCCTGAAGGCCGGCGCGGTGGCCGGAGTCACGCGCACCAAAAACCCGATCAGCCTGGCTCGCGCGGTGATGGAGAAGTCCCCGCACGTTATGCTGACGCGCGAAGGCGCCGACCAGTTCTCGAAAGAGCAGGGCCTGGAGCAGGTCGATCCCGGCTATTTCCGTACCGAGGAGCGCTGGAAGCAGCTGGAAGCCTGGCGCAAGGACCACCACGCCGTGCTGGATCCCACTCACCTGTTCGGCACTGTCGGCGCGGTGGCGCTGGACCAGGCCGGACATATCGCGGCCGCCACCTCGACGGGCGGCATGACCGGAAAGCGGTGGGCGCGGGTCGGCGATACGCCGATCATTGGGGCCGGCACCTATGCCCGCGACGGCGTCTGCGCGGTCTCGGCCACGGGGTCGGGAGAGTACTTCATCCGCGAGACCGCCGCCCGCCAGGTTTGCGACCGCATCGCCTGGAAGGGCGAGGATGTTCAGACCGCAGCCGACCAGACCATGGCCTCGATCACGAAGATCGGCGGCGACGGCGGTCTGATCGCCATGGACAGCCAGGGCCGCCCGGCGTTCGGCATGAACGATCTGGGCATGTATCGGGGCGCGATCTCGTCGGCCCTGCCGACGCCGCGCACCGCGATCTACACCAAAGAGCCTTCACCGAAATGAGACTGATGGTCGGGACAGACTCAGGGAGGGGCCGATGAAGTCGGACGACCAGAACCTCGCCGAGGTCGACCGCAAGTTTCTGGCGATGCTGCGCGAGGACTCGCGTCAGCCGGTCACCAAGCTGGCCGCCGACCTTGGACTGACGCGGGCCAATGTCTATGCCCGGCTGAGCCGTCTGGAGCAGGATGGCGTCATCCAAGGCTACACCGTACGCCTGGGCAGCGACTATGACCGCCGGTTGATCCGCGCCCAGGTGATGATCAAGGTCCAGCTGAAACTGGCCAAGATCACGGAGGACGAACTGGCGGCCATCGCCGAGCTGTCGGCCCTGCACGCCATCAGCGGCGAGTACGACCTGATCGCCCTGATCGAGGCCGAGACGGTCACCGAGCTGAACGCCCTGATCGACCGCATCGGCGCCCTGGACGGGGTCGAACGGACGACCTCCTCGATCCTGCTGGCGACCAAGATCCTGCGCTAAGGGCGCGCCGGCGAGCGTTTCTCTCGTGACATAACCCAAACACGGCGTTTTTCGAGGCCACTCCCAAACTAAACTCTCCGCGAAGAGTGAGGGAGTTCAGCCTTGATCGCCGTCGAGATCGCAAGTCCGGCCTTCCTGGGCGTCGCCGCCGACCGCGGAGACGCCGCCCTGCGAGCCCATGTGATGATCCAGGTCGCGCCGCGCGACGCCGCCGACGTCGGCGCGCGGCTGGCCGAGATGAGCGAGCTGACCGCCCTGCATCAGATCACCGGCGACTATGACCTGGTGGCCGTGGTCGAGGCCGGGCGGACCGTGGACCTCGAGCGGACCGTCGACCGGATCCAGGCCTTGGCCGGGGTGCGACACGCTCTGGCTTCGGTGATCCTGCCCCGCTCACCGGCCGCCCGGCCGTTTCACCCGACCTCCGGCGACTGATCCTCCCCGCTGCGGCGGGGACAATCGGTCTCGAACCCAACTGACGACGTCTACAACGAGGTGCTGTCGTGGAACTGCCCTATCCCTGCCTGATGTTCCTCGGAGACGTGGACCGGGTCAGCGCCAAGACCGCCTCGGGCGTCGCCCACTGGCGTCCCGACGCCTGCGTCGGCCAGCTTCGCCTGCCCGGCTGCGAGGCCGATCTGGGCCTGCCCGACATGACGCCCAGGGCCGCCCACGCGGCCGGCGCCCGCTCGCTGCTGCTGGGCGTGGCCAATGCCGGCGGCTATATCCCGCCCCATTGGGAGGCCGTCCTGATCGAGGCGCTGGAGGCGGGGCTGGATCTTGTCTCGGGCCTGCATACCCGCATGGCCAGCCTGCCCAAGGTGCGCGAGACCGCCGAGCGCCTGGGCCGCCGGCTGATCGAGGCGCGCGAGCCGTCGCCGGAGTTCTGCGTGGTCGGAACAGGCGAAAAGCGCGCCGGCCTGCGCCTGCTGACCGTCGGCACCGACTGCGCCGTGGGCAAGATGTACGCGGCGCTGGCCATCACGAAAGAGCTCAAGGCGCGCGGCGCCGACGCCGACTTCCGGGCCACCGGCCAGACCGGTATCTTCATCGCGGGATCCGGCGCGCCCATCGACGCCATCATCTCCGACTTCGTCGCCGGCGCCGCCGAGCAACTGAGCCCCGCCGCCGCGCCCGACCACTGGGACGTCATCGAGGGCCAGGGCTCGCTGTTCCATCCAGCCTATGCCGGCGTGACCCTGGGGCTGCTGCACGGCAGCCAGCCGGACGCTCTGGTGCTGTGCCACGACGCCACCCGCACCGCCATCGACGGGCTGGAGACCTTCCCCACGCCGTCCCTGGCCGAGGCCATCGCCCTGAACCTGCGCCTGGCGTCCCTGACCAATCCCGCCGTTCGCATGGCCGGGATCTGCATCAACACCTCGCGCCTGACGCCCCAGGCGGCCGCCGACTATCTGCGCGAGACGGAGACCGCCCTAGGCCTGCCGTGCTGCGACCCCGTGCGGACCGGCGTGGCGGCCATCGTCGATGGCCTGCTGCTGACGGCGGAAGCGCGCTCGGACGCCGCCTGATGCGCCTGACCGCGCGGGTCGAGGCGCACGCCCTGACCGAGCCCTTCGTCATCGCCCGCCACGTCTATACCGAGGCCAATGTGCTTCACGTCGAGATCGCGGCGCGCGGCGCGATCGGACGGGGCGAGGCCGCTGGGGTCGACTATCTGGGCGACACGCCTCAGACGATGCTGTTGCAGGTGCAGGCCCTGGCGGTCGAGTTTGAAGCCGGCATGCTTTTGGACCGCGCATGCATCGCCGCCCGCCTGCCGCGTGGCGGCGCGCGCAACGCCGTCGATTGCGCGCTGTGGGACCTCGAGGCCAAGCTGACCGGCGTTCCTGTCGCGGTGCGGGCCGGTCTGGCGCCGCTGCGTCCCATCGAAACCTTCGTCACCCTGGGCATGGATACCCCCGCCGCCATGGCCGCCAAGGCCGCGCGCTGGGCCCCTGACTTCCCCTGCCTGAAGGTGAAGCTGGGCGATGCCCTTGACCTGGAGCGGCTGGAGGCGATCCGCGCCGCCGCGCCCCGCGCCCGCCTGATCGCAGACGCCAACCAGGGCTGGACCCTGGATCAGCTCAACGTCTACGCCCCCCGCCTTTCGGCCCTGGGGGTCGAACTGGTGGAACAGCCCCTGCCCGTCGGACAGGACGACGCCCTGCTGGACTATCGGGGCGAGGTGCCGCTCTGCGCCGACGAGTCGTTCGACGACCGCGCCGATCTCGACCGGATCGTCGGACGCTACGCCTTCTGCAACATCAAGCTGGACAAGTGCGGCGGCCTGACCGAGGCGCTGGCCTTGACCGAAGCGGCCCGCGCCCGGGGCCTTAGGCTGATGATCGGCTGCATGGAGGGCACCTCGCTGGGCATCGCGCCGGGCCTGCTGGTGGCCCAGGACTGCGAGATCGTCGACCTGGACTGCCCGATCCAGCTGGTGACCGACATCGAGCACGGCTTCGGCTATCGCGACGCGATCCTGCGCCCCCCCGCGGCGGCCCTGTGGGGCTAGTCGTCGAGGTCCTCGACCGTGGCCAGCAGCTTCGCGAGATCCAGCCCCGCCTCGCCCTTCAGCTTCTTGGTCACGGGAAAGGTCACATAGTCGAAGGGGACGGCCAAGGTGTCGAGCAACCCCTCCATGATGGTCTGATAATGCTCGATGCCGAAGGCCGCGACGGTGATCAGATAGTCGACATCGCCCAGCACAGCCTGGCAGGAGACGATATTCGGATGGGCCGCTATGCCGGTCTCGAAGGTCTTGGCCTTGGCGTAGGAAAAGTCGGTGAGCTTGATCTGCACCACGAAGGTCGAGAGCTTGGCCAGCCGGCCCAGATCGACCTCGGCGTGATAGCCGCGAATGATCTTGGCCTTTTCCAGCTTCTTCATCCGCTCCCAGCAGCGCGACGCCGACAGGCCGACCGCCTCGCCCATCGCCGCCTTGGTCACCCGCCCTTGCCTGTGCAGCAGGGCCAGGATCTTGATATCGATGCGGTCGATGTCCTTGCGCGGGTCGTTCGCGGTCATCCCGGGATCCTTGCTGATGTCGCCGCCCTGCTTAGCGCAAACCGCGCGTCGGGTAAGGTCGCGATCACAGTGGGGTCCCTGCGATCCTGCCGTCGGCGCGGCGGGAAACGGCGAAAACCCTCGCCGGAGCGCTCTATTCTGAACGCCGAACTTTGGAAGGCCGAGACATGACCCGCAACCTGCACCGCCTTTCCATCGCCCTGGGCCTGTCCCTGCTGATGAGCTCCGCAGCCCTGGCCTCGACCCTGATCGTCGGCGCCCGCGTGGTGGACGGCACGGGCGCGCCATCGCGAGCGGTCAGCGTTCGCCTGGACGGCGACCGCATAGTCGCCGTCGGCAAGCTGGCGCGAAAGCCGGGCGATACGGTGGTGGACGCCAAGGGTCTGGTCTTGGCGCCAGGCTTCATCGACGCCCACAGCCATCATGACCGCCAGGCCGAGCAGACCCCCGACATGACCCCCCTCACCGCCCAGGGGGTGACCACCATCGTCGTGGGCGAGGACGGCGAGTCGTCCTTTCCGCTGAAGACCTATTTCGCCGGCCTGGAAAAGGCCCCACTGGCCATCAATGTCGCCTCCTACACCGGCCACGGCTCCCTGCGCGAGCGGGCCATGGGATCGGACTACAAGCGCGCCGCGACCCCCGCCGAGATCGCGGCGATGCAGGCCGACCTGACCTCGGACCTCCAGGCCGGCTCGCTGGGCTTGTCGACGGGGCTAGAATACGACCCCGGCATCTTCTCGACCCCGGACGAGGTCATGGCGCTGGCCAAGACCGCCGCCGCCGGCCACGGCCGCTATATCAGCCACCTGCGTAGCGAGGACGTAAAGCTGGACGCGGCGATCGACGAGATCATCGCCATCGGCCGCGAGGCCAAACTGCCGGTCCAGATCTCGCACCTGAAGATCGCCATCGTCGACCGCTGGGGCCAGGCGCAGCAGATCCTAGCCAAGCTGGACGCCGCCCGCGCCCAGGGCGTGGACATCACCGCCGACGTCTATCCCTACGAATACTGGCAGAGCAATCTGGCGGTGCTGCTGCCGGAGCGCGACTTCAATGACCTGGCCGCCGCCCGCTTCGCCCTGACCAAGCTGACCACCCCGGCCGGCATGCGGCTGGCGGTGTTCGCGCCCGACCCGTCGCTGGTCGGCAAGACCATCGCCGACATCGCCGCCGAACGGCAGGCCGATCCCGCCGAGACCTATCTGGCCCTGACCCGCCAGTCGGAGGCCTATCATCTGGCCCATCCCGAGGTTGATCGGGTCGACGCGGTGATCGGCACGGCCATGACTGAGGCCGATATCGACGCCTTCATCGGCTGGGACCATGCGGTGATCTGTTCGGACGGCATGACCCACGGCCTGCATCCGCGCGGCTTCGGGGCCTTTGCCCGGATCCTGCGGGTCTATGTGCGCGAGAAGCAGGCCCTGACCCTGGAACGGGCCGTCCACAAGATGACCGCCCAGACAGCCGCCCAACTGGGCATCGCCGAACGTGGGACCCTCATCCCGGGCGCTTTCGCCGACCTGGTGCTGCTGGATCCGGCGACCGTCGC
This sequence comes from Caulobacter sp. ErkDOM-E, assembly GCF_048541895.1. Lineage (GTDB taxonomy): Bacteria > Pseudomonadota > Alphaproteobacteria > Caulobacterales > Caulobacteraceae > Caulobacter. Next base: position 3,588,903 of record NZ_CP183331.1, read on the forward strand.
CGACCGCTCCGACATCGCCCATCCCAACGCCCTGGCCACAGGGGTCGCCAAGGTCTGGGTCAATGGCGTGCTGGTGTTCCAGGATGGTCGCGCCACAGGCGCTCACCCCGGCGCAGTCGTCCGCAGGGCCGCGTCCTAACCGGGCGCGACAGCCGCCTTCACCCGCCGCCGCCGCCAGTCGTCGAAGCGGACCTTGCCCAGCCAGAACAGCATGATCGGCAGCGGCGACAGGGCGACAACGTACAGCAGAGCCGAGTCCTGCAGGGCCTCGGGAAACACCTGCTGCTGCCCGAGGAAGAACGACCCCGAGGCGATGAACAGCGAAAAGCACATCCGCCACAGGTGCCGCGCAATCCGCGAGACCCTGGACAGCTGCTTGCGCAGGAGCACATGCACTTCACCCGCGGCCGCGAAGGCCCCGGCGATCGTAAACAGGAAGAAGGCCTGCGGCGGCGAGCCGTCCACAGTGCCGCTGGGGCTGGCCGCGCCCATCCGCATGAAGATCACGCCAGCGGCGGTGATGGTAAGGGCGATGACCAGCCCGATGACCTCCGGCGCGCCGGCCTTCACCTCCCGCTGGCGGGCCGCCATAGCGCCACTGATCAGAAGGTACAGCGCCAGGACGCCGGCAACGAAGTTGGGCCGCTGCCCGGTCTCAAGGAACGGCGCCACCCCCGCGCCGATGGCATAGGCCGCGAACATCGCCGCAAAGAACACCGATCCCGCCGCGCGGTGGACCCGCTGGCCCTTGCGCGCGGCCAGGGCGACCACGCCGGTGACCATGCCGATCGCGCCGCCGGTGATGTGAGCCCACAGCAGGGCGTTGGCCCCCAGATGCATCCAGGCTGGATCGCCGGGCCGGGCCTCCAGATTTTCCGCCAGGGCGATCGAAGGCAGCAGCGCGGCGGCGACGGCGAACAGGACGGGTGAGACAGGAAACCGGAGTGTCATGGCCCCCTTTCTTGTCGATTAGCCCGGCGGGCGCCATGATCGAGCGTAGCGCGCGCATGATCGTTCGTAACACTAGGGGCCGCGCCGATGTCGCACCTGACCACGTCAGCAGGACTCGCCGCCGGCCTGATCGCCTTCGCCGTCCAGCGGGGCGCTGATCGCGCGGCGCTTCTGGCCCGGGCCGGCCTGAACCCCGCCGACCTGGAGGACCCCGACGGCCGCCTGGCGTTCGAGACCTATGTGGCCCTGATGCGCGCGGCCCAGGACCTCTGCGGCGATCCGGCGTTGGCGCTGCATTTCGGCGAGGCTGTCGACCTGGCGGAGATGTCGATCGTCGGGCTGATCATGAACGCCTCGGCCACCATGGGTGAAGCCTTCGCCCAGATGCAGCGCTTCGGCCGGCTGACTCTGGAGACCGAAGGACTCAGCGACGGGCCGCGCTTCGCGCTGACCGGGCGCGATGGCCAGCTGTGGATGGTCGACACGCGCGCTGATCCCAACGCTTTCCCCGAACTGACCGAAGGGGCCTTCGCCCGGCTGGTCTGCGGCCCGCGCCGCTTCCTGCCCGAGCCGCACGTGCTGGAGGTGCAGTTTACCCACCCGGCTCCGGCCTGGAGCGCCGAGTACGACCGCATTTTCCAGTGCCCGGTGACCTTCTCCAGCGGCTGGAACGCCCTGCGGCTCGACCCGCGCATCACGACCTGGCCGGTGGCGCTTCAGCCGCGCTACGTGTTTGGCGTCCTGACCCGGTGCGCCGACGGCCTGCTGCAGGAGCTCGAGGACCAGAAGACCGTCCGCGGCCGAGTCGAGGCCGTGCTGCTTCCGCTGCTGCACGCCGGCGAAGTCGGCGCCGACGCCGTGGCTCGCGCCATGGGCTTCAGCCGCCAGACCCTGTTCCGCAAGCTCAAGGCCGAGGACGCCACCTACGAACAGGTGCTTGACGCCCTGCGCCACCGCATGGCGCTGCGCTACCTCACCGGCGCCAGAGCCTCGGTCAACGAGACCGCCTACCTCGTCGGCTTCTCCGAACCTGCCGCCTTCTCCCGCGCCTTCAAACGCTGGACCGGCAGGAGCCCTCGCGAGGCCCAGCTGGCGGGTATGACCGCCCCCGGCGATCTCCGGCCCTCCGTGTCGGCCGAACCCCAATTTAGGGCTGTTCCGCTATCGCCTCTTTGATGAGGTCCATGACGTCGGCGATGAGTTCTCGCATGGTCTCGGCCGCGGTGGCGGCATCGTGCGCCATGATCGCGTCCATTACAGCCTTGTGCGCCGGCAGGCTCGCGCTGCGTCCCCGGTAGCGATTGGTGAACTGGATGGAGGTCTGCAAAGCCGTGGCCACGACGTCGCGGAACTGAGCGTAGAACGGATTTCCAGAGGCTTCCAGAATCGCGATGTGGAAGGCGATGTCAGAACTGAGCGGATTGTCGAAGCCAGCTTCGGCCGCCTCCATCCGGGTATATCCGAGCCTAATCAACTCCCGGCCCGAGGGACTGGCAGCCTGAGCCGCCAGCGCAGCGGCGCCGGGCTCGATGCTCAGTCGCAGTTCGGTGAACTGGCGCAGCAGGCTCAGCGAGAACTTCCGCTCCAGCAACCAGCGCAGCACGTCAGTGTCGAACCAGTTCCAGGCCGATGGCGGGGTGATGATGGTGCCTTGCCGGGGACGTGCGGTCAGCAGGCCCTTGGCGGCCAGCATCTTGACCGCCTCGCGCGTTACGGAACGGCTGACGGCGTGTTCCTTGGAAAGCTCGGCCTCGATCGGGAACGGCCGGCCGTCATAGGCTCCCGTGACGATCATGCGCCCCAACACGTCCAGAAGACCGAAGGTCAGGTTGCGCCCTAACGCCGAGCGGGATTCCAGCGGGTCGTTAGCTTTCATGGAATCACTGCTGTCAAATTTGGCTGGAGCTCGCAACAGATAGTTGCCCTGCGCCAAGAGCTTGACCAGTCAAGAATTCGCAGCGGCGACCATGCGCAGCCCCGCCAGGACGCAGGCCTCGCCGCTCAAGGCCACGATCGGCAGGTCGCGATCTCTAAGGCAGGCGAGACTGGGGGCCTCGAGCACACCGGTGCGCGAACCCGCCATGCCGCAAAGCGCCCCGCCGCTCGAACGGTTGGAGTTCGGCTATCGCCGCCAAGCAAGCCGATATCGCTTTCATTCGCGGCGACCCGGGCTACGCTTCCTCCTGGCAATGCGTCCATATTTAAAGATTAATATGATAAACAGTTTGACGATCAGGCGACGCTCGACATAGCTAGGCTGATGTAACCCGGCGAACGCTGGGCGCTGCTTTATTGGGAGCCATCCGATGCGGTCTTGCCCGCGCTGCGCCAGATACTCGGCGGATCGTCGATGACGGCTGAACGATTCGGAGAGCTCAGTGTCGGCGCGGGGCCGACCAGGATCGCGCGGATCGAGACGTTCATCGTGCCCCCGCGCTGGCTGTTCGTCCGGGTCGAGACCCAGGACGGCGCCGTAGGCTGGGGGGAGGCGAGCCTCGAGGGGCACGCCGAAGCCGTGGATGGCGCCTTCGCTTCGCTGCGCGAGCGCTTCATCGGCGCCGATGCCGACAATATCGAGGACATCTGGCAGGTGGCCTATCGCGGCGGTTTCTACCGTGGCGGACCGGTGCTGATGTCGGCCCTGTCGGGCCTGGATCAGGCGCTGTGGGACCTCAAAGGGCGACGCCTGGGCGTGCCCGTCTGGCAACTGCTTGGCGGTCGCGTTCGCGACCGGGTTCCGGTCTATGCCTGGATCGGCGGCGATCGTCCCGACGAGGTCGTCGAGGCGGCCCAGGCCCGACTGGCCCAAGGCTTTAAGGCCGTAAAGATGAACGCCACCGGCGAGATGGGGTGGCTCGACAGCGCGCAAGCGTTCGATGACGCGCTGGAGCGCGTGGCCGCAGTCAAGGCGCAGGGCCTTGATGTGGCGGTGGACTTCCACGGCCGCCTGCACAAGCCGATGGCCAAGCAACTGATCGCGGCGCTAGAGCCGCTGCGGCCGCTGTTCATCGAGGAGCCGTTGCTCTCGGAGAATGTCGAGGCCATCGTCCAGCTGTCGCGCCTGACCAGCCTGCCGATCGCCCTTGGGGAACGGCTCTACAGCCGCTGGGATTTCAAGCCCTTCCTGGAAGCGGCGGCCGTGGACGTGATCCAGCCTGACCTGAGCCACGCGGGTGGCCTTTCCGAGTGCAAGCGTATCGCCGCCATGGCCGAGGCCTATGACGTGGGCGTGGCGCCGCACTGCCCGCTGGGGCCCATGGCCTTGGCGGCCTGCATGCAGCTGGCCCTGACCACGCCCAACTTCGTGATCCAGGAGATGTCCCTGGGCATCCACTACAACGTCGGACACGACCTGCTCAGCTACATGCGCAACCCCGAGGTGTTCGAGGTGCGCGACGGCATGGTCGCCGCTCTGCAAGGCCCGGGCCTTGGCGTCGAGATCGACGAAGACATGGTGCGCGAAGCGGCCAAGGACGCGCCTTCGTGGCGCAACCCGATCTGGCGGGGCCAAGACGGCAGCTTCCGCGAGTGGTGACTGCGGGCAGACGGTTCACGATTGCGGAGTCGTGGTTACCGGCGACTTGAGCGGCATCGGCCTGGCTTCGGATGACGCCCGGTTCGTCAACGGCGTCGTTCTTGAAGTCGACGACGGTCGTCTGGCCAAGCCATAGCCCAGGCCTCTAGGGCTGGGGTTCGGTCAGCGAGATGACGGCGGCGACGGCGCGGCGCCAGCCCTGGATCCGGGCCGCGCCGGCGGCCTTGTCCATCCGGCGCGAGAAGGTGCGGTCCAGTCGCCAGAAATCTTCGCTCGCCAGCGCGTCATCAGACCCACGTCGGGCCAGCCAAGCCGCGCCAAGGGCGGTCGCCTCACGGACTTGCGGCCGATCGATCGTCTTGTCGAGGATGTCGGCGAGGTACTGCAGCATCCAGTCCGAGGCGCTCATGCCGCCGTCGACACGCAACCGGATCGACCACGCCGCATGGGCATCCTCGGCGACCATGGCCTCAATCAGGTCTCGGGTCTGAAAGCACACGCTCTCCAGCGCAGCGCGGACCAGGTCGTTGGGACCGGTGGCGCGGGTCAGGCCGAAGATCGCGCCGCGCGCGTCCGGCCGCCAGTCGGGTGCAGCCAGGCCGACGAAGGCCGGCACCATGTAGAGCCCCGGATCGGCAGCGGCCTGGCTGGCCATCGCGTCGGCGTTCTCGGCCTTGGCGAGCACACCCAGCCCGTCGCGCAGCCACTGCAGCGCGGCCCCCGCAATGAAGATCGACCCCTCCAGCGCATAGGTTCGCTGGCCATCCAGTTGGTAGGCGATGGTCGTCAGCAAGCGATGGCGCGACACCACTGGACGCTGGCCGGTATTGAGCAGGACAAAGCATCCCGTGCCGTAGGTCGCCTTGACCATGCCCGGCAAGAAGCAGGCCTGTCCCACCAGCGCGGCTTGTTGGTCGCCCGCCACACCTCGGATCGGGATCGCGGCGCCCAGCAAGTGGGGCAGGGTTTCGCCAAAGTCGCCGGCGCTGTCGCGAACCTCAGGCAGGAGCGCGGCCGGGACGTGGAAAAGCGCCAGCAAGGTCTCGTCCCAGACGCCCGTATGGATGTTCAGGAGCTGGGTGCGCGAGGCGTTGGTGGCGTCGGTGGCGTGCACCGCCCCACCCGTCAGCCGCCAGAGCAGAAAGCTATCGACCGTGCCGCAGGCCAGTTCGCCGGCCTCGGCGCGCGCGCGCGCGCCGGGCACGTTGTCGAGGATCCAGGCAATCTTTGTCGCCGAGAAATAGGGATCAATCAGAAGGCCCGACCGCCTGGCGATCTCCGGCTCGCGCCCGTCGGCGCGCAGGCGCTCGCAGAGGTCGGCTGTGCGGCGGTCCTGCCAGACAATGGCGTTGTGGATCGGCAAGCCGGTGGCCCGGTCCCAGATCACCACGGTCTCGCGCTGGTTGGTCAGGCCGATGGCCGAGACCGCATCCGGCGCTGTTCCGGTCTTGGCCAGCACCTCGCGGGCGACCTCCAGCACCGAAGACCAGAGATCCTCCGGGTCATGCTCGACCCATCCCGAGCCCGGGAAATGCTGGGGAAACTCGCGCTGCGCCGTGGCGATGATCTCGAGCCGAGGCGAGAACAGGATGGCGCGCGACGAGGTGGTGCCCTGATCGATGACGAGAATAGGCTTGGTCATGGTCAGAGGTTGCTGGCGGTCCGCATGAACAGATCGAGCCCAGCCGTCTGATCGGCGTCGAGGCGAAGTCCCAGCTTGCTCCTGCGCCACAGAACGTCCTCGGCCTTGCGAGCCCACTCGACGGCGATCAGGTAGCGCACTTCGCGCTCGTAGAGATCGGCCCCGAAATGCTGACCGAGGTCCGCAAGGCTGCTGGCGTCGCCGAGCATATCGGTGATCCGCGAGCCATAGGCCTTGGCCATCCGACGGAGCGTAAGCGGCTTCAGGAAGGGATAGGGCCTGGCGAGACCGGCGATGAACGCGTCCAGGTCCTGGCCCGACAGGTCGCCGCCCGGCAGGGGTGACGCGCGGGTCCAGGCCGGACCCAAGTCGACGCCCATGTGGGGCCCGATCTCATTCAGAACCGCCTCGCTCAGCCGGCGATAGGTTGTGATCTTGCCGCCAAACACGCTGAGGCCCGGCGGGGCGCCCTTGGGGGCGTCGAGGCTCAGCACATAGTCGCGCGTGGCTTCCTGGGCATCGGAGGCGCCGTCGTCCAGCAACGGGCGGACGCCGGCGTAGCGCCAGACGACGTCGGCGGGCTGGATCGGAGCCTTGAAATACTCGCTGGCCGCCGCGCAGAGGTAGGCGACCTCCTCGTCGGTGGCGGTGACGTCCTTGGGATCGCCGTGATGGTCCGCGTCGGTGGTGCCGATCAGGGTGAAGTCGTGCTCATAGGGGATGGCAAAGATGATCCGGCCGTCGCCGTTCTGGAAGATGTAGGCCCTGTCGTGGTCGAACAGCTTGCGCGTGACGATGTGACTGCCTCGCACCAGCCGCACGCCGGCCGGCGCCGTCAGGCCCGAAAGTCCGACCAGCCGCTCGACCCAGGGGCCGGCGGCGTTGACGAGGGCGCGAGCGCTGACGGTGATTGTTTCGCCTGCCGCCGTCGTCGCCGTGACGCGCCAATGATCCGCCAAGCGATCGACCGCGATGACCCGCGCGCCCGTATGGATCGTCGCGCCGCGCTCGGCGGCGTCCAACGCATTGAGGGCGACGAGGCGGGCGTCATCGACCCAGCAGTCGGAGTATTCGAAGGCATGGGTGAAGCGCGGATCCAGCGGCGCGCCGGCCGGATCGCGTCGCAGGTCAAGGCTGCGGGTCGCGGGCAGCCGCTTACGGCCACCCAGATGGTCATACAGGAAGAGGCCCACGCGCAGCATCCAGCGGGGCCGCAGGCCCTTGTGATGCGGCAGGATAAACCGCAGCGGCTGGATGAGGTGGGGGGCTATTGCCCACAACACCTCGCGCTCCATCAGCGACTCTCTGACCAGCCGGAACTTGTATTGCTCAAGATAGCGCAGGCCGCCGTGGATCAACTTGGTCGAGGCCGACGAGGTCGCGCCCGCCAGGTCGCCCTGCTCGAACAGCACCACTGCGGCGCCGCGCCCGGCCGCGTCTCGGGCCACGCCACAGCCATTGACGCCGCCGCCGATGACCACGAGGTCATGAAGGATATCCGTGGTCATCGTCTCACTATCTTCCGAGAGGCTTGCTGAACGCGCGTCCGTCGGCGGGCCTCAGGCGGCGGCTGCCTTGCGAGCGAAGATGAACTCGGCCTTTCTGCCGAAGACCCAGCGGTTGAGGGTCAGCGAGAAGGCGACCGTCGTCCAAAGGGTGATGAACATCATGTGGATGTAGTGCAGGGGCGCCCAGCCGAAGCTGAAGATCGCATAGAGGCACACGCCGAACACCAGACCGGCGATCGCCGCGCGGGCGTCGACATTGCGGAACAGCAGGCCAACGATGAATACCGACAGCACAGGCATGCTGGTCAGGCCGTTCAACTTCTGCACCAGGTTGATGATGCTCTCGGCGTCGTCATAGACCGGCACCAGCAGCAGCGACAGCAGCACGAAACCGATGCTGGCCCACATGCTTAGGCGCGGCACATTGGGCTTGGGGTCGATGTACTTTTCATGGATGTCGCAGACATAGAGCGCCGCCGAAGAGTTCAGCACGCTGGCGAAGTGGGCCACCACCGCCGAGGCGATGGCCGCAGCGAAGATGCCCGACATCCAGTTGGGCAGAACGTGCCAGACGATCTTGCCATAGGCCGCATCGCCCAGATGCCCGAACAGCTTGTAGGAGACGATGCCGGGGATCACCACCATCGGCGGGACAATCAGCAGGCGAACGACGGTTGCGGCGAACACGCCTTTCTGGGCTTCCTTCAGGTTCGGCGCGGCCATGGCGCGCTGGGTGATCGTCTGGTTGGTCGACCAGTAGAACATCTGGATGAAGATCATCCCGGTCAGAAGGGTGTGCCATGGGATCGGGGAGTCATTGCCGCCGATCAAGCTCAGGCGCTCGGGCGGGATGCCGCTGAAGTCGAAGCCGATAGCCTGCAACGACAGGAAGACCACCAGCATGCACATCGCGAGCAGGAGTATGCCGCTGTAGGTGTCGGTCACGGCCACGGCGCGCAGCCCGCCGAAGATTGCGTAGAGCGAGCCGGCGACGGCGAAGACGGCGGCCAGCACGATGATCGGGATCTCCAGCCCGAACATGGACTTCATCATCAGCGCGCCGGTGTAGAGCGTGATCGGCTGATAGATGACGAGGTTGCCGACCAGAAAGATGGTGGCGATCGTCGAACGGATGCCGGCGTGACCGTATTTCTTCTCCAGAAGCTCGGTGACCGTCGTGCAGTTGTTCCGATAGTAGATGGGCAGGAACACCCAGGCCAGGATGCTGAGACCGACGACGGCCGACAGCTCCCACCAGACCAGCAGGGCCATCTGGTTGCCGTTCATTCCCACCAGTTGGTCGGTGCTGAGATTGGTGATCGTGATTGAACCGGCGACGAAGATCCAGGACAGACCGCCCCCCGCCAGGAAGAACTCCCTGTTGCCGCCCTCAGCGCCGCGCCCCTGCCCCCGGCATTTCAGATAGGTGATCAGGCCGATCAGGGCGGTAAGCCCCATCGCGATCCAGGCTTGCGTCATTTGCAGGTGCATGGCTTGGGCGTTTCCGTTGTTTTCGTTATCGGCCAGTCATCGGTATCGCCGATGGCCTATTGAGGATTGGGCGCGCCCACCGGGTCGTGGCGCAGGCGTAGGCCCAGCGCCCATCGGCGCTGGAATCCGGGCCAGTAGCTCACCGTGGCCCCGTCGTCGGGACCGGCGAAGCGATCGGCTGCTGAAGCGCCCGGCGCCAAAGGCCAGACTCCGTCGGAGGCCCGCGGGGTCGGCACGTTCAGAAGGGCTCCGTGGGCCTTGTCGTTCTTGAGCTGGGCGTCGAGGAAGGCCGTGATGAAGTGGCGGTTGATCGCCAGAATGCGGTCGCGCCGCCAGACCGGCTCTTCGTGACGTTCGAGGGCCTGGAACTTGCCCGCCTTGGCTTCGGTGGCGCCGTCCAGCGCGACATTGTGGCGAGCGTTTTCGTAAACCAGCAGACGGCGATCCGCTCCGGTCAGGCCAGCATAGAGCCAGGCGACGCCCTGGTCGTAGCCGCTGACATCGTCCTGGTCGCCGACGATAAACAGGGACGGCGTGGTCACACTAGTCAGCCCCCCGGCGCTCCAGGCGCGCAGCGGTGGCGACCCGCCCCACGGCGCGAATGCGACCATGGCCTTTACGCCCTTGGGCACGCCTGATGCGAAGCTCGGGTCCTGGGTCGTGAAGGGCTTGAGCAGGTCGAAGGGAACCAGCTTGTAAAGCGCCCCCTCGGCGTCCAGCCCCGCGCCCATCGTCGTCAGCGCACCAAAGCCGCCCATCGAATAGCCGATCAGCGCGACCTGTTCAGGGTCGTAGACGTCCTTGAGCGGACCCTTGTCAGCTTGCCGCGCCAGCTCTGCGATGACGAAGCGCTGGTCGGCGACCCGGGTGATCAGGACGGACGCGAACGACAGCTGTGGCATCGGCAGCGTCGAGGGCTCGAGATCACGGTGCTCGATGGAGGCGACAACATAGCCCTTGGACGCGAGATTTTCGGCCAGGTCGCTGAAGCTGGTCGCCCAGTTACGATAGCCGTGGGACAGGATGACGAGCGGGAAGTGTTGGCCGCGCACCGGCTTGGCGTCGGCCTGGGCCGTGCCGGTCTTGTAGAAGACAGCCGGCGCGGCGGGCGTGGCGCCAGGTTGAGTGTAGCGCACTACGGGAGCGCCGGCAGCGGGCTTGGTCGCCGGATACCAGACCGTGACGGGCAGAACCCGATCGGACCGTGCGATGACGCCCTTGGCCAGGTCACTGCCCAGCAGGTCGGGCTGGTCGGCATGGGTCAGGGTCAAGGTCTGCACACCGACAGAATAGGCCCCAGGGAGAGACAGCTGCGGGCCATCGGCGAGCGCCTGGCGCGCCTGAACCGCGCCGGGCGCGATCAGGAACAGGCCGACGGCGAGCATGCAAAGGCGGTTCATGCCGGATCCTTCCAGACCGCAAGGTCACGCGGGGCGATGGTTTGGGCGCCGAGGATGAACCGGGCGTTCGGCGGGGCGGGGGCGGCGATCGGCTGGTCCCCATAGTTGAAGGCGAAGGTCAGGTCTCCGCGACGACGCAGGCGGACATCGCGGGGCAGGCGCTGGACCGCGACCCCGGCCTCGACGCACAGGCTCTCGAGAAAGTCGGTCAGGAAGCGCCGATCACTGACGCTGCCGACATAGATCGCCTTGCCCGCGCGGACGATGGCAGGGCCGCCGTCGTCATGACGCGCCAGCACCTCGGCCTCACCGGTCAATTCGAGTTCCTCGCGCCAGATGGTGCTGGGATAGCGCCCGTCGTTCCAGACCAGCTCGGCGGGGCAGTCGGGCCGCAGGGTCTCGACCGACAGCACCCGGATCGGCAGCAGATCGCGCAGCGGGCCGGGCGGCAGGCCGTCGGGGATGGTCAGGTCGTCGGTCTTGGCGCCCGAGCGGGGCCCGAACATCACGATCGCCGAACTGGCTTTCAGGCGCGCGATCGTCTCGGCGGTCGGCATCGCCAGCGACGGGATGACCACCAGAGCATAGGCCGAGACGTCGCCGTCTGGCGCCACGAAATCGACGTCCACGCCCAAGGCCCGAAGGGCGCGATAATGGTCCAGCAGGATCTGGGTATAGTCGTAGCTGAGCGCTTGACGCTCGATCTCTCCCAGCCACTGAGCTTGAACGTCGACCATCAGCGCCACCTTGGCGGTCGCGGTGGCATGCTGGTCGAGATCCAGGATCGCAAGGTCGCGCCCAACCGCCTCGACTTCCGGCCAGGCCGCAGCCTGGCTGCTGTCGGGGCGCAGCAGGCCCGCGTGCATCTGCTCCTGGGCGAACGGGGCCTGCCGCCAGCGGAAATAGCTGACCACTCCGGCGCCGTGAGCGAAGGCCTCCAACGTCCACAGCCGCACCATGCCCGGCGCGGGGCGGGGATTGTGGTTGGCCCAGTTCACCGGCCCGGGCTGCTGCTCCATGATCCAGAAGGCGCCGGGGGCCAGCCCCCGGGTCTGGTCGAAGAAGAAGGTGCCGAAATCCGGATGGCCGGTCCGCATGTAGGGCGCGAAGACCTCGGCCGACTCCTGCGCCATCAGCAGGTCGGTGCGGCCTAGCGGGTAATTGTCGTAGCTGGCAAAGTCGAGATCGGCGGCCACGGCGTGGTTGTCGACGCCGGTCTCGTTCATCGGGATGAAGTTGTGGGTGACAAAACGGCCGGGAGAATGGGCGCGAAGGATCTTCACCTGGGCGTCGTGGAAACGCACCACTTGGTCCGACGAGAAGCGGCGATAGGCCAGGCGATGGGCCGGGCTGGTCTCGGTGACGGCCCCGACCGGCAGTTCGATTTCGTCGAAGCTGCGATACTCCATCGACCAGAAGACATTGCCCCATGCCGTGTTCAGCGCATCGACGTCGGCATAGTGGTCGGCGCACCAGGCCTGGAACGCCGCCTTCGCGGCCGGGGAGGCGCTCAGGGTCGTGTCGTGGCAGCTCAGTTCGTTGTCGGTCTGCCAGCCCGCGACGCCGGGATGTTGGCCATAGCGCTCGGCCAGGGCCAGGACGATCCGTTCGCACTCGCGCAGATAGGTCTCGCTCGAAAAGTCGTAGTGACGGCGCGATCCGAAGCCGCGCACGCGGCCGGTCACGGGATCGACGGGCAGGATGTCGGGGTGCAGGTCGATCAGCCACTTGGGCGGCGTGGCGGTCGGGGTGCCGATGACGACCTTGAGCCCGGCCTCCGTCAGGATCGCAACGATCTCGTCGAACCAGGCAAAGTCGTAGACGCCGGGCTCCGGCTCAAAGCGCGACCAGGCGAACTCGCCGATCCGGACATAGGTCAGGCCCAGCGCCTTCATCTTGCGCGCATCTTCGCGCCAAAGGCTGGTCGGCCATTGTTCCGGATAGTAGCAAACGCCCAGCATGTCTCACTCCCGACGCGTCGCTTTTCGCGACATCGATCGTCACCACGGCCTAGGCGTCACGAGGGACGCCAAAACCTATCCGCACATTGTAACGACCGGTTTCACAGACGTCTTTCTCTTGCATCTCATTTATCCTACAAAATGAAAGCGTCAACTCAGACCTTTCCCAAGACGCGCCTTCGTTTCACGTTTTCCAGGGTTTGCCGATGTCCAGCTCCCCGCCCTTCGTTCGACTCGATGGCAAGACGACAACCCTGATCGTCGATTGCCGAGGTGATGCGCCGATCGTCCTGCACTGGGGCGCGAGGCTTGCGGCCGGTCTGGATCCGATGTCGCTGGTGCTGATGGCATCGCGCGCCGCGGCGCCCTGTTCGCCGGCCGTCGCCGCGCCCCTGGCCCTGACGCCCCTGCTGGGGCAGGGGTTTCCGGGCGCGCCGGGTCTGCTGGCGCATCGCGAGGGCCAGGCCTGGGCCACCTTCACCCGCATTGATCGCATCGACTGGATCAACCCGTCCGCGGTCGAGATCGTGTCGCGCGACGACCACAACGCCATCGTCCTGACGCACCGACTGGAACTGCGTCCCGACCAGGACGTGCTGGTTGCATCGACCCGGATCGTCAACGAGGGTGACGCCGCCCTGACGATCGACGCCTGCGCCGCGCCGACCCTGCCTCTGCCGCCGTCGGCAAGCCATCTGATCAATCTGGATGGCCGGTGGTCGGGCGAGTTCCAAATGCGCCGCACCCCACTGGGGCAAGGGTCCACGGTGCGCGAGAACCGCCGCGGCCGCAGCTCCCATGATGCCTTCCCCGGCCTGATCGTCGAATGCGCCCCCTGCGGCGAAGCCGTGGGCGAGGTCTATGGCTTCCACCTTGGCGCCAGCGGCAATCATCGCATCGTCGCCGAGACCCTGTCGGACGCCCGCGCCTATGTGCAGATGGGCGAGCTGTTCATGCCGGGCGAGATCCGCCTGGGCCCCGGAGCCGACTATGTCAGCCCCGCGCTCTATGCCGCCTATTCCGACGCCGGGCTCAGTGGCATGTCGCAGGCCTATCACGCCTGGGTGCGCGCCCGGCCCCAGCATCAGCGCCTGCGGGCCAAGCCGCGCCCGGTGCACTACAATACTTGGGAGGCCGTCTATTTCGACCATGACCAGGAGCGGCTGCTCCAGCTGGTCGAGTCGGCCGCCGCGATCGGCGCCGAGCGCTTCGTGCTGGACGACGGATGGTTCAAGGGCCGCCGCGACGACACCGCCGGCCTGGGCGACTGGTTCGTCGACGAGAGCGTCTATCCGCAGGGCCTCAAGCCCCTGGTCGACCGCGTCTTGGCCGCCGGCATGGAGTTTGGCCTGTGGGTCGAACCGGAAATGGTCAATCCTGACAGCGATCTCTATCGCGCCCATCCCGAATGGGTTCTGGGCTGTGCGCCCGCGCCGCAGCTGTCGTTCCGCAACCAGCTGGTGCTGGATTTCGGACGACCCGAGGTGCGCGACTATCTCTACGGGCGGATCGATGCGCTGCTGACCGAGCACCCGATCGCCTATCTGAAATGGGACATGAACCGCGACGTAAGCCATCCCGGCGGGGCCGACGGCAGCGCCGGGGCGCATGCCCACGTCGCGGGCCTCTACGCCGTGCTCGACCGTCTGCGCGCCGCCCATCCGAAGGTCGAGATCGAAAGCTGCGCCTCGGGCGGTGGGCGCGCCGACTTCGGGATCCTGGAGCGCACCGACCGGATCTGGACCTCCGATAGCAATGACGCGCTGGACCGCCTGTCGATCCAGAAGGGGGCGTCGCTGTTCATTCCCGCCGAACTGATGGGCGCCCATGTCGGGCCGACCGACTGCCACATCACCGGTCGCCGCGTGTCGATGGCGACGCGGGTCTCGACCGCGTTGTTCGGTCATTTCGGCATCGAGGCGAACCTGCTGGCGCTGACGCCTGGCGAGCGCACCGAGTTGGCCCAGGGCGTGGCGCTCTACAAGCAGCTGAGAGGCCTGATCCATTCCGGCGACCTTCACCGGCTCGACCGGCCCGCCAACGAGACTGCGTTCGGCATCGTTGCCCAGGACGGCTCAGAAGCGGTGTTCGCCTACACGCTGATCCGAGAACAGGACGCCTATTTCGCCGGACGGCTGCGCCTGGCGAGCCTGGACGCCGAGGCGCGCTACGCGGTCAAGCTGGTGTGGCCATCCGCGCCGCCCGCGAGCTCGGCCCTGACCCAGGCGCTTGTCGAAGGCGTGGAGCTTGATGGTCGCACCTTGATGGCCGTTGGCCTGCAACTCCCCCGCCTGCATCCCCAGACCGGCTTCATTCTGCATCTGTCGCGGCGCGACTGATCCTGACGAAAAAAGGGGCGGGCCCGCGAAGGCCCGCCCCAGCGCAGGGTAGGTGAGGAACGCGCGCCGACAAGCGCGCGCTAGAGGGCGGCCGGGAGCGGCGAGCCGCTCCCGGCCGGTCTGCTAGAACTGGGCGCGGAGGCCGACCGCATAGCGCGGGCCGGTGTCCACCAGGCTCAGGAACTGGTTGTCGTACTTGCCGACCGTCTCGGTCTTGGCGTCGTTGAGGTTGGTCCCCTCCACGAACACCGAGAAGTTCGACGACACCGCATAGCGAGCCTGGAAATCAACTTGGCCCTGGCCCTTGGTGAAGATCGGATCGCCGCCGGTGCCGTTGGCCGCCGTGCTGACGAAGCCGTCACGGTGGTTGTAGGCGACCCGGACCTCGATCGGACCCTTGGCATAGAAGCCGACCAGGTTCTGGCTGTCGCCCAGACCTTCAAGCGCGAAGGTCCGCGCCGTGGCGGCCAGATTGGCCTTGCTGTCCACGAAGGTGGCATTGGCCGTGACGCCCAGGCCGTCGAACGGGGCGGGCAGATAGTCGAAGGTGTGCTGGAAGCCCACCTCGATACCATAGACGTCGGCGCTCTGGGCGTTGCGTGGGCGCTGGACATTGAACGTCGCCAGGCCGCCGGGGAAATTGCCCGCTGCGTTGGCTACGGTGAAGGTCTCGGGCGCCACCGAGGTCAGGATAAAGTCGTCGATCTGCTTGTAGAAGGCGCCGACCGTCAGATAGCCGGCGTCCTGATAGTACCATTCGACCGAGGTGTCGAAATTGGTCGACTTGAAGGGCTTCAGTTCCGGATTGCCTCCGCTGGCCGCCAGGTTGCCCGGGCGCAGGCTGGTGAAGGTGATCCGGGGGGCCACATCGGTCAGATTGGCGCGCGAGACGGTTTGGGTGGCGGCAAAGCGGCCTACCAGGTCAGGAGTGATGTCGACCTTGACGTTCAGGCTGGGCAGGAAGTTGTCATAGACCGTGCTCTTGGACACCGACGCCGAAGTGGCGGCGAAGGCGGCCGTATAGGCGGTGCTGTCGCCGACGATCGGCAACAGGTCCAGCAGGGTCTGCTGGGTGCCGTTGGAGACCAGTTCGGTACGGACATAGCGCATGCCGACCGTCGCGCTCCAGGGCAGGCCACCGATGGTGGCCTCGAAGTCGCCCTGCACATAGCCGCCGCTGATCTTCTCGCTGACCGAGTAGGACGAGGGCTGACGAACAGCGGCATAGCCGTTCTTGGAGCGGACAAAGGCTGCGGTGGCGCCGGCCGGGCGACCGGCGGCGACATCCTGGGCGTTGCCGGCGGCGGCCGTTTCCAGGAACCGGAAATAGTCCTCGGAATTGAAGGCCAACCACTGGCGCGGGAAGGCGCCCGACTCGCCGCTCAGGAAAGAGCCTGGATCGAAGGCCTTCAGCATGCCGGCGGGGACGGGAATGCCATAGCCGCAATAGGCGCAACCGACGTCGTTGTCGGAGCGGACCAGGGCGTTTTCCTTGGTGCGGTCGGTATAGATGCCGCCGAAGCGCAGCTTGGTGAAGACCTCATAGTCGGTGCTGAACACCGCATCCAGGCGGGTCTCATAGACCGTCTCGGCGGTATCAACGCCCTCGCGGGTGGTAAAGTGGGCGCGTCCGACCGACGGATCGGTGAAGCCGCGAGCGGCGGTAACGCCGGGCAGGCCCGTGCCGGTGTTGTTGAAGTTCACGGCGTTGTTGAAGCCGATCACCGCGAAGATCTCATTGCCGCCGTTGTTCGACTCCGCCTTGGAATAGGCGGTGTCCAGCTTGATGTTGATCTTGTCGGTCGGGTTCCAGTCGGCATTGGCGCCGAAGGCACGCAGTTCGGTCGGCCGGTTGAAGGTGCGGTTGATGTAGTCGGTGTGACCGTTGGCGTTCTGCGAGAAGGCCGTGACGGTACGATTGCCGTCGATCGTCACGCCGCTGACATCGCCCGGCGAGAAGAAGTGGCCGACACTGTTCGCATTCGAGTCTACGGTGAACTTGTTGTACAGCGCGTCGACCGACAGGGTCAGCTCTTCGCTCGCCCGAAACTGCACGGTACCGGTCACGCCCAGGCGTTCGCGATCCTGCAGGTCGGAGATCTGGTCGTAGTTCTGGGGAAACAGCACGTTGGTCAGGGCGCTGGCGCCTGCACCCACCGTGGTCCGATAATAGCCGTTAGTGGCGGCCGTATCGACGCGCGCCTTGCGCTGTTGATAGGACACCGAGGCCAGAACGCCGATGCGGTCATCGGCCAGGCGCGTCGAGAATAGGCCGAACACGTCCGGCGAGGCCTCTTCCGACAGGTCCTCATAATTCGCCTTGGCGCTGAGGATCGCCTTGCTGCCACGGATGTCGAACGGGCGGGCGGTCTTGACGTTGATGGTCGAGCCGATGCCGCCTTCCTGCAGGGTGGCGTTGTTGGACTTGTAGACATCAGCGCCGGAGATCAGCTCGGCGGCCAGAAGGTCGAAGCTGAACTGGCGGCCGGCATTTTCGGTGGCCAGGGTACGACCATTGACCAGCACGTTGTTGAAAGACGGACCAAAGCCGCGGACCGTGACGAACCGGCCCTCGCCGCCGCTGCGGTCGATAGAGACGCCCGTGATCCGCTGGAGGGATTCGGCGACGTTGCTGTCCGGGAACTTGCCCAGATCTTCGGAGGCGATGGAGTCGACGATCACGGCGGCCTTGCGCTTGACGTCAATGGCGCGCGTCAGGCTGGCGCGCAGACCCGTCACGACGATTTCATCGACAACATCAGCATTGGGTGCTGACTGCGCGGCCGCAGCCCCGCCCAAAGCGACAAAGCCCAGAGCGCTCGCACTGGCGCCAATCATCAGTTTAAAGCCAAGCGCGCGAACGCGGGCTCCAGGTCCCGTACGGATCATACTTCCCTCCCAAATGGGCAATTGATCGCTTCATTTCCGAACGAGCGATCTCACTAGATGCCGGCTGCACCGGTCATTAAGATGATAAATCACAGGAATAGGGAATGGTCAAACGCCGAACCTTTTCCAGGCCTCGCTTTTGCTTTCAGCCAGACCGTCAGGACGCCGCATCAAGGCCGGGGGACCTGAGCCGCCAGCGCCGGCTCCGCTCACCGATCTCCTACAGGTGGAAGGCCAGGTACGGCGGGCTTTGACGAGGCGGGCCGCGCGCAGGATCGGCTTTTTTGGATCACCGAAGAGCGCTCCGGCGACGTTCGGCGGCTATGCCCGGACGGCTTTGGCCCTTGAGCGTCGAGGCTTTGATCGGGTAAAGGCCGCCGCCCTGGCCCTGAAAACTGGCCGACGCCCGACAGAACCGCATGAACGACGTCTTAAAGCTGCTGGCGAAACAGGCGGCGCCAAAGGCAGCCGCGAACAGCTCGGGAAGGTGAGCCGTAAACGTCCCGGTAAACCGGCGCGAAATTCTCATCCCCGCCCGAAGGCAGATCCGAAAAGTCGCAAAGATCTCAATGGGAAGAAAATGGCGCGCCCGGAACGATTCGAACGTCCGACCCTCAGATTCGTAGTCTGATGCTCTATCCAGCTGAGCTACGGGCGCGCATTGCCTTTCGGCGAGGCGGGGGAAATAGCCCGTCCCATTGCGGGGCGCAAGCGGCGTTTGGTCCTTATCGTGAAAAGTTTTCGCCCGGCGTCGCCGCGCCGATGGGCGCCCTGCGCGCGGCCAGCGTCCGGAATGGGTTTTCACGGGGTCGAAGCGCCGCCGGGACGTGACAGGCGCGATGCTTTGTTGTCCATGGACACCTTGCCGGCAGCGGCTCCGCCGCCGCCGTTCTTCCTCACGGAACCTGTCCGCATGCGTCGCTTCGTTCTCGTCTCCCTGCTCGCCCTTTCCGCCTGCGCCCAGATGCCCGGCGGATCGATGCCACCTGCGGCGCAGACGCCCGTCGCCTCGGCCTCGCCGGCCGCCACCCCGCCGCGCGGCTTCGTCGCCGCCGCCAATCCGCTGGCGACCGAGGCGGGCCTGCGGGTGCTGCGCGACGGCGGCAGCGCGGTCGACGCGGCCGTGGCGATCCAGGCGGTTCTGAGCCTGGTCGAGCCGCAGAGCTCGGGCATCGGCGGCGGCGCCTTCCTGAACTACTACGACGCCAAAACGGGCAAGGTGACGGCCTATGACGGCCGCGAAAAGGCCCCCAGCGGCGCCGGCCCCGAGATGTTCATGGGCCCCGACGGCAAGCCCCTGCCCTTCGTGACCGCCCTGCTGTCGGGCCGCTCGACCGGCGTGCCCGGCGCGGTGGCCATGCTGGCCCAGGCCCAGAAGGAACACGGGACCGCCAAGTGGAGCACCCTGTTCAAGGACGCCGAGACCCTGGCCACCGACGGCTTCGCCGTAAGCCCGCGCATGGCCGGCATGGTCAACAGCCCGCGCGTGCCGCAGAACACCATGCCGGACGTGAAGGCCTATTTCACCAAGCCCGACGGTCAGCGCTACCAAGCCGGCGACACCCTCAAGAACCCGGCCTATGCGGCCACCCTGCGGCGCCTGGCGGCCGAGGGCCCCAGCGCCCTCTATGAAGGCCCCATCGCCCAGGCCATCGTCGACAAGCTGCACGAGGGCGCCCTGCCCGGCGGCATGACCCTGTCGGACATCAAGACCTACCGCCCGCGCTCGGCGCCCGCCCTGTGCCGGCCGTGGAAGGTCTATACGGTCTGCGTCCCCAACCCCTCGTCGAGCGGTCTGGCGGTGCTGCAGGCCCTGATGATGCTGGAGCACACCGATATCGGCAAGCTGGGCCCCAAGGACCCGGCCGCCTGGGCCCTGCTGGCGCAGGCCGAGCGGGTCATGTACGCCGACCGCGACCGCTATGTGGGCGATCCGTCCTTCGTGAAGGTGCCCGTCGAGGGCCTGCTGGACCCGGCCTATGTCGCCCAGCGCGCCAAGTTGATCAGTGACGTGGCGGGCGCCGCGCCGAAATTTGGCCTGCCCAAGGGCGCGCCCGTGGTCGGCGCCGACGCCACCCAGGAGCCGGCCGGCACCACCCATTTCGTCGTGATGGACCCTGCCGGCAATGTGGTGTCGATGACCACCACGGTCGAAAGCATCTTCGGCTCGGGCCGGATGGTCGGCGGCTTCTTCCTCAACAACCAATTGACCGATTTCTCGTTCTCGCCGGTCGAGAAGGACGGCGCGCCGGCGGCCAACGCCGTGGCGGCGGGCAAGCGCCCGCGCTCGTCGATGGCGCCGCTGATCGTGCTGGACGACAAGGGCAAGTTCCTGGCCGCCGTCGGCTCGCCGGGCGGCAACGCCATACTGTCCTATAATCTCAAGGCCATGGTGGGACTGTTCTACTGGGGCCTGTCGATGCAGGAGGCCATCGCCCTGCCCAATATCGTCGCGCGCGGCGAAAACTTCTCGGGCGAGGCCGAGTTGTTCGGCCCCGAGATGGTGGCGGCGCTCAATGCACGCGGCGTTACGGTCAAGACGGGCCAGAACGAGACCTCGGGTCTGCATGGCGTGATCGTGCGGCCCGGTGGTGTGCTGGAGGGCGGCGCCGATCCGCGTCGCGAGGGCGTGGCCCGGGGGCTGTAAGGGCGACCGACACGGCTCCGCCGCTTCACGCGGAGGGCCGCTGAAGGTGTGGGAAGGGTCGCGGAGCGTCCGGGCCTCGCCCGGATGAGGGAGTAGTGAATACCGTTTCGACGAAGACGAACGCTCCGCGCAGCCGTTACTCGGTGAGCCCTCGGGGCGCGGGGTTTTAACCCGCTTCCGATTTTAGGCCCCCGACGGGTGGAGGGGATAGCGACCCCGTCCAGACCGCATGGGCGATTTCAGCCCATGCCTGTTGCGCGCCTCGAACCTTCGCCGCCTGGGTTTTCGTCCCGATGTTTCAGGGAACCCGTCCAGATCTGTCGCCAAGGCGGTCACCGAAGACCCCCGAAGAGCGCTGCCCGCTCGACCACCCCTGACAGCCGTCTCAGTCGCCGGCCGGACGCCCTTCCCGTGCTGTCAGGTGAGATTGATTATGCAGGCGGTTTCGGCGCGTCTGACAGGCGCGATCAACTATTTCACAAGTGGTTGATTTCGTTGAACTCGGCTTCGGAAACTACGGGGATACAGCGGCGCCAATCCCCATACCTCCCGTCATTCCCGCCCTTGTGGCGGGAACCCCTCGCTCCGCCGCAGGTGCGGGAGGGGCGAAGTGCGCGCGCACTTCGCTGGCGCTTCACGTGTCAGCTGAAACAGGGGTTCCCGCCACAAGGGCGGGAATGACGGTGATTTATTGGACTGGCGCCCCTCCCCCTTCGCGCCGAAGGGAGCCATCCTTAAATCTCACGGCGAGACGATCGCCGGAGTGGAAAGGTCTCTCAAGGACGACGCTCCGCGTCGCCGCGACGCGGCCGCCGGAGGCGGTCCTTGACAGACCTTTCCACTCCGGCACGCTGCAGCCTCCAAGAGATTTAAGGATGAGCGCGACGCGGGGCGTCCGCTTGTTGGCAATGAGCCAGAGGCAGCTTTCGACCCATTGCAGACCTTCGCTGAAGCGCTAGCGTGCTATCATGAAAAAGAACCGGGCATATCGAGCCGCGATGCTCTTCGTCGGCTTCTCCGTGCTCGCTCAATCGGCCTGTAACCGGGAAGCGGTTGGATCGACTGCGCCGGAAAACGCTACGGGTGTCTGCTATCGGCGACTTGAGTGGTTTGACGCGGGGAAGGTTCACCACCGCTTCGAGACTCTGGTCGTTGTGCAGTCATCCAAGTCCGCGACCGACATGGCGCGCGTGATGGATATGGAAGACGCCCGCGTAGGTTCGCCTTCCGCTCACCATCTGACGCCCAACCGCTGGCACAACGGGTGGCTGACCGACACAGTCCACGACTTCACAAGCGGCCCCTCGTGCGCGCATCTACCGGCTTTTGTTGAGCGCCGTTAAAGTCCGCTCTCCACCCACAGCGGACCTTCAATCGGTCCGCCCTCCGCGCGCCCAGCGGAAAAGCCTAACCCTCCGCCCCATCGCTCGGCGCCGAGGCCACCACAGCCGCCTCCGCCAAGGGCTCAGGAACCCCCGCCAGGCTGAGGTCGAACACCGACCCGCCCGGCCCCGTCTCGACCAGCACGAGGTCTCCCCCGTGGCCCTGGGCCAGTTCGCGGGCGATGGCCAGGCCAAGGCCGGTGCCGCCGCGCCGCACCGAGCCGACGAAGGGCTGGAACAGGTTGGCCTGGGCGCGTTGCGGCACACCGGGGCCGTCGTCGGAGAGGCGCAGGATGCTGATGCCGTCGCCACGATGCAGCTCGACGAAGACCCGGCCCTTGCCGCCACGATCGGGCGCGCCCTCGATCGCCTCGCGGGCGTTGCGCAGCAGGTTGGTCAGGATGCGGTGCAACTGGTCGGGATCGGCCAGAACCTGCTCGCGCGGGTCGATGACGGTTTCCAGGGCGACGCCGCCGGCGGCCACGAGGCCGGAATCCTCGGCGGCGCTGTCGAGGGCGGCGCGCAGGGGCGTGGGCCGGGCGACGGGCGCGGGCTCCTTGGACTTGCCATAGGTCATCACGTCGGTGGCCAGGGTGATGGCCCGGTCCAGGGCCCGTTCCAGACGCGGCAGGGCCTGGGCAACCTTGGGGTCGCCCAGGGCGGCAAGGCGGTCAGACGCCATCTGGGCGCTGGTCAGCATGTTGCGCAGGTCGTGATTGATCTTGGCCACCGCCTCGCCCAGGGCCGCCAGCCGCGCCTTGGACGCCAGGGCGGTCAGCAGGTCGGTCTGCATGCGGTCCAGTTCCAGCTCGGCGCGGCCGATCTCGTCGCGGCGCTTGGAGACCAGGATGCGGGCTTCCGGGTCATTGGGGTCGGCGCGGAACTGCTCCATGGCGCGGGTGATCCGCTGCATGGGCCGCACCAGGAAGATGTTGAGGAACAGATAGACGAAGAAGCCGGCCAGACCGGCGACGAACACCGTGATCGCCGCCAGACGCCAGAAATAGGCGACCAGCTGGGCCTTCAGCGGGGCGTCGGGCAGCACCACCTCGACGAACTCGGCCTTGCGAAAGCGCGGTTCGGCCATGACGCGGACCATGCTGCCGGGCGGGCTGGTCAGGGTGAAGAACGGGGCGGCCAGCCAGGAGCCGGGGTTCTGGCGGCGCAGGTCGACCAGATAGGGCGTCTGCATCGGAACCTTGGGCGGCAGGACCAGGCGCCGGGCGCCATCGACCTGCACGGCGACCGTGACGGCGCCGGCCTGGTCGAACAGCTGGCCGGCGACGGGGTCGCTGACCCGCAGCTCGGGATCGCTCTCGGCGATGGTCGAGGCCAGTTCGCCGGCCCGCACGCGGTCCAGCAGCCACTGCTCTTCATAGGCCGCCAGGGTGGGCGGCAGGATCATCAGACCGGCCAGGGTGACGACGAAGGCGGTGAACAGCAGCAGGCGCGCCGACAGGCCGCGCGGCCACGGAAAACGTCGCGCGGCGGGCGGGGTCGGGTTATCCGGCGGCGAGACCGTCTCGGTCATGAACCTGAGTTACTTCACGTGGGGCGCGGGAGCAACGCGCCCGCGTCGCCAATGGCGCCACAGCGGCGGCAGAAAGGCCAGCACGCCCATACCGATGATGGGCAGATAGATCCTCGGCGACAGCAGGGTGTGCAGCGCGACGGGGTGACCTTCGGCGAACACGTGGCCCAGTCCCGCCCCGATCCCGGCATAGACGAAGGAGCTGGGGATCATGCCCAGGAACGAGGCGAGCAGGAAGGTGCGCAGCGGCACGCCCATCAGGCCGGCGGCCACATTGACCAGCAGCAGGGGGAAGGCCGGGATCAGCCGCAGGGTCAGCAGGTAGGAAAAGGCGTTGTCGCGAAATCCGTCCTCGATCTTCAGCAGCAGGGGGTTTTTCCAGCGACGCAGGAAGTCGGCGAAGGCCGTCCGGCTGACCAGGAACACCACCGTCGAGCCGCCGGTGGCCCCGGTGACGGCGACCGCTCCGCCCAGCACCGGGCCGAACAGAAAGCCCCCTGACAGCGACAGGATCAGCGCGCCGGGCAGGGAAATTGAAACGGTGGCGACATAGACGCCGATATAGGCCCCGATGCTCAACACCGGGTGTTCACGCACGAAGGCCTGCAGGGCCTGGGCCTGGATCCGGAGGTCTTCCAGCGAGATATGCCCGGCCAGGCCGCTGGCCAGCGCCCAGACGAAGAGCCCGACCAGCGCCACGACGGGGCCGAATTGGCGGAGCAGTTGCAGTGCCCTGTCGGTCGTCATGCGGCGCCGACCGCGTCCTCGACGGTGGCGAAGCCATCGGCGCGCAGGCGTCTGGCCAGGTCGCGCTTAATGCGGACCACCAGGCCGGGGCCGCCATAGACGAGGGCGGAATAGAGCTGCACCGCCCGGGCGCCGGCCCGGATCTTGGCATAGGCCCCGGCTCCGTCGGCGATGCCGCCGGCGCCGATCAGGGCCGTTCGGCCCGCCGCGGCGACGTGGAAGCGCTTCAGCACCGCCGTGGAGGGTTCCAGCAGCGGCGCGCCCGACAGGCCGCCGGTCTCGGCCTTGCCGGCCGACTTCAGCGTGGCGGGGCGGGCGATGGTGGTGTTGCTGACGATGATGCCGTCCAGGCCATTGGCCACGACGGTCTCGACAATGGCCTCGACCTCGCCGTCCTCGAGATCGGGGGCAACCTTCAGGAAGATCGGATAGTCGCTGGTCGAGCCGGCCCTCAGCATGGCGCGGGTTTGCGCCAGGCGGCCCAGCAGCTCTTCCAGCGCGGCCTTGGTCTGCAGGGCGCGCAGGCCCGGCGTGTTGGGCGAGGAGATGTTGGCGGTGAAGTAATCCGACAGCCCCCACAGGCGGGTCAGGCCGGTGACATAGTCCTCGATCCGGTCGGTGGCGTCCTTGTTGGCGCCGATATTGGCGCCGACGAAGCCATGGCGGCCGGCGCGCCGGGACAGGCGCTCGGCGAAGACCTCCAGGCCCTCATTGTTGAAGCCCATCCGGTTGATCACCGCCTGGTCCTCGGTGAGACGAAACAGGCGCGGACGCGGATTGCCGGCCTGGGGCAGAGGCGTGACCGTGCCCGCCTCGACGAAGCCGAAGCCGGCGGCCAGCATGGCGTCGGGCACCTCGGCGTTCTTGTCGAAGCCGGCGGCCAGGCCGACGCAGCTGCTCAGGTGCATGCCGGCCAGGGAGATCGACAGCAGCGGATCGTCAGGCGCGCTGTCACGCGGGCCAAGGCCGGCCTTCAGGCCCCGGATGGCCAGGCCATGGGCGTCTTCGGGGTCGAAGGCGTGCAGCGCGCGGGCGGCGAGATCGTGCAGGCTCATGCGGACAGAACGCCCAGTTGCGGCACGCCGTCGCCATCCAGCGCCAGCGCTTGCTGCGTGGCGACTTCACCGGCCAGCAGGGGGCGGTAGAGATGGGGGAACAGCGCCCCGTTGCGCGAGGCCTCCCATTTCAGGGCCTCGCCCAACGATTCGGCCTCGACGCCCAGCAGGACCAGGTCAGACTGGCCGACGAAGTATTTGGCGGCGGTCTCCTGGGCCTGGTCGGCGCCCGACAGGTGGATGAAGCCGTCGGCCAGATCGACGGCCGAGCCGACCAGCTGGCCGGCGGCCTGGGCGGCCTCCCACTCGGCGCGGGAGAGGATCTTGTAGATCAGGGTCATTCGCCGCCTGTTCCGCCATGTTCGGACGCGTAGAAGAGATGCTCCAGCACGGGCGGACCACCCGAGCCGAAGGCGAACACCGCCGTGGTGGCGGTGGGGAAGCGACCGCGGACCTTGTTCAGGGCCACAGGCTCCGCCCCGCCCTGCAGGATCAGGCGCAGGGCCAGCTCGTGCAGGCCCGGATTGTGGCCGATGACCATGACCAGACTGGCCGCCTCGCCCTCGTCCTCCAGCGCCGTGACCACCTCTTCGGGCTCGGCGTGATAGAGGTCGCGGCGAAACTCGACCCGGGCCTTGGGAAAGGCGGCCGAGACGGCGGCGAAGGTCTCGCGGGTCCGGCGGGCGCTGGAAACCAGCACCAGATCGGGCGTCGCGCCGCTGCGGGCCAGCAGCTGACCCATCAGAGTCGCGTCCTCGCGCCCTTTCGGGGTCAAGCCACGCTCGAAGTCGCCGCCGGTCGCGGCCTGCCGTTCGGCCTGGCCGTGGCGCATGAGGATCAGACGGTCCATGCGCCCTCCATAGCCTCAGCCGGGGCCCGCCGGAAGCGGGCGGTTGACACCTTCTTCGTCAAGCGGTCCAAGGCGGTCATGGCTGACCTGGATCTGGCCCCCTCCGCGCTGTCCGATGGCGGAACCTGGCGGTTCCCGACCAGCGCCCCCCTGCGCCTCGATTCGGGTGGCGTCATCGAGGGGCTGGAGGTCGCCTACCAGACCTATGGCGTCCTCAACGCCGACCGCTCCAACGCCGTCCTGATCTGTCACGCCCTGACCGGCGACCAGCATGTGGCCTCGCCGCATCCCGCGACCGGCAAGCCGGGCTGGTGGCTGCGGCTGGTGGGTCCGGGCAAGCCGCTGGATCCGACCCGGCATTTCATCATCTGCACCAATGTGGTCGGCGGCTGCATGGGCTCGACAGGGCCAGCCTCGATCAACGCCTCGACGGGCAAGCCGTGGGGCCTGTCCTTCCCGGTGATCACCATCGCCGACATGGTCCGGGCCCAGGCGATGCTGGTCAAGGCGCTGGGGGTCGAGACCCTGTTCGCCGTGGTCGGCGGCTCGATGGGCGGCATGCAGGTGCAGCAATGGGCGGTCGACTATCCCGAGCGGCTGGCCAGCGCGGTGATCATCGCCTCGGCGTCGCGGCACTCGGCCCAGAACATCGCCTTCCACGAGGTCGGCCGCCAGGCGATCATGGCCGACCCCGACTGGCGCGGCGGCGCCTATGCCGACCACGGAACACGACCCGAAAAGGGCCTGGCCGTGGCGCGGATGGCCGCCCACATCACCTATCTGTCCGAACCCGCCCTGCAGCGGAAGTTCGGCCGCGAACTGCAGCGCGACGGCCTGTCCTGGGGTTTCGACGCCGACTTCCAGGTGGAGAGCTATCTGCGCCATCAGGGCGCCAGCTTCGTCGACCGCTTCGACGCCAACAGCTATCTCTACATCACCCGGGCCATGGACTATTTCGACATCGCCGCCAGCCATGGCGGCGTGCTGGCCAGCGCCTTTACCCGGGCCCGGCACATGCGGTTCTGCGTGCTGAGCTTCACCAGCGACTGGCTGTATCCCACCACCGAGAACCGCCACATCGTCCGGGCCCTGACGGCCGCCGGCTGCCGGGTGGCCTTCGTCGAGATCGAGAGCGACAAGGGCCATGACGCCTTCCTGCTGGACGAACCGGTGATGGACGCGGCGTTGACGGGGTTCCTGGGCTCGGTGGAACGTGAGCGGGGGCTGGCGTGAGCATGACCACCACCCGCGAGGACTTCCGCGAAATCCTCCGCCTCGTCCGGCCCGGCTCGCGCGTGCTCGATGTCGGCTGCGAGGAGGGCGCGCTGCTCGACCTCCTGGCCCACGAAAAGCAGGTCGACGGCCGGGGCCTGGAGATCAGCGCCAGCGGCGTGGCCGCCTGCATGGCGCGGGGCCTGTCGGTGGTGCAGGGCGACGCCGACCAGGACCTGGACCACTTCCCCGACAAGACCTTCGACTACGCCATCCTGTCCCAGACCCTGCAGGCGACGCGCCAGCCGCGCCACGTGCTGGCCGAGCTGCTGCGCATCGCCGACCGGGCCATAGTCTCTTTCCCCAATTTCGGCCACTGGCGGGTGCGCTGGTCGCTGCTGAGCCAGGGCCGGATGCCGGAGACCAAGGCCCTGCCGATGCCCTGGTGGTCGACGCCCAATATCCACCTGTGCACCCTGGTCGACTTCCTGGCCCTGACCGACGACCTGAACGTGCGGGTCGACGCCTGCGCGGCCTTTGCCGGTTCAGGCCCTGCCCGACCGATCAATCCGGCCAGCCCGCTCGAAAACTGGCGGGCGGAAAGCTGCCTGTTCATGCTCAGCCGGGTCGAGCCCGGCACGAATGAGACGTCGACGAGGGAACCTCCGGCGGTCTCAGGCGATCTCTTCGACGGATGAAGCTTCGCCTGATGACCTACAATGTCCACCGCTGCGTGGGCACGGACCGTGCGCTCGACGTCGAGCGCATCGCCGAGGTCATCGCCGCCGAAAATCCTGACGTGGTGGCGTTGCAGGAACTGGACGTCCTGCGCCGGCGCACCAAGACGGTGGATCAGGCCCACCGCCTGGCCGAACTGCTGAAGATGCAGTTCCACTTCCATCCGGCCATGGCCGTGGAGGAGGAACTATACGGCGACGCCATCCTGACCGCCCTGCCCGAGCGCCGGATCAAGGCGCAGGGCCTGCCGCTGTATCGGCGGGTGCCAGGCCTGGAGCCGCGCGGCGCGCTGTGGGTCGAGGTCATGGTCGGCGACACGCCTGTCCAGATCATCAACACCCATCTGGGCCTGATCCCGCAGGAACAGAAGCGTCAGGCCGCCGCCCTGCTGGGCGAAGCCTGGATGACGTCTGACGCCTGGACCGCGCCGGGCGTGCTGCTGGGCGACTTCAACGCCTCGCCCTATTCGGCCACCTACCGCATGCTGCGCGCCGCCCTGCGCGACGCCCAGACGCCCAGCGGGACCTGGCTGCGGCCGGCGACGGCAACCTTCCCCTCCAGCTTCCCGTTCATGCGCATCGACCACGTCTTCCTGACCAAGGGCCTGGAAACCCTCGCGGTGAGGTCGCCCTACGACGCCCGGGCCCGGGTGGCCTCCGACCACCTGCCGCTGGTGGTCGATCTGGAGGTTACGGCAGCAGGTGCGCCGGGGGTTCCGGTGGCGGTTCCGTCAGGCGAACCAGATCCTGCTTGAGACGCTCGCGGCGGCCCCAGGGCCGCCAGGCGTCGTCGGGTGAAATGGCGTCGCCAAGGCTCCAGTCGGCGATGAACTGCTGGACACCGGTCAGATGGCGCGACGGCACGGGCTGCAATCGGCGTGGCGGGCCGCCCCTGAGGTCCAGGGCGTGTATCGCCGCCGCCAAGCCGCCCTCGCGCTGCATGGCTTCGATCACATCGATAGGCGGACGCCCCAGGAAGTGCCCGATCAGCCGAGCCAGGAAGGCGGTGATGACGTCGCGCTCCTGCGCGTCCCGCCCCTCGAAGGCCAGGTCGCACTCGGTGTCGAGACCGATCGAGCGGTTGTTGAGATTGGCCGAGCCGACCCGCAACATACAGTCATCGATGATCGCGACCTTGGAATGGACGATGATCGGACCGCCCTTGGGCGTATGGGCGCTGAACGCCGAAAAGCGCTTGTGAACATCGACCGACCGCAGGCGGTTGATGGCCGAGGTGCGGGCGCTGTCCATGGTGATCTGGTCGAAATAGCTGGGGCTGCGGGCCGGACCGATGGTCACCACCTCGGGTCCGTCGGGCTCGATCAGGCGCTCGGCCAGGGCTTCGACGATGATCGGCGAGGTCAGATACTGGTTTTCCAGATAGATCAGCCGCTTGGCCGCGCGGATGCTGGAGAGGTGCAACAGCAGGCTTTCGATGACCTCTGGTCGGTCCTTCCACGCCGCCTCGGTCCGGCTGATCGCCACCTGGGTTCGGCGCAGGTCGGGCAGAAGCCCCGGCGGCCAGGGCGCCTCGTCGGGTCGTTCCGGGGGACTCAGACTCTCGCCGGTCGCGTTGCGCCAACGGGCGATGAACAGGTCGCCCAGAGCCTGGGCCGCGCGGCCATCGACCAGCATCGCCACCTCGTGCCGGGCCGGATAGCGGCGCCCGGTCGGCAGGCGCCGGCGGGGATCATTGTCGAGGTGTTCGCAGGTGTCCCAGCGATCCAGGCCGATGTCGCCGCCGCTCAGCAGGGCCGTCGCGCCGTCGATGATCACCACCTTCTGATGATGGCAGGCCGAGGCCGGCAGGGTGGCGTCGAGCTGATACTTGACCCGCGAGCCGGCAAAGAAGGCCGCGCCGCGCTGGGGTCCGAACATCTGGGCCGCTGCGATCGGGAACGGCATGTCCCAGGTCAGGATGCGCACGTCCAGCGCAGGGTTCAGGGCCGCCTGCCGGCGCAGGATCAGCCCCATGCGGTCGGCATGGCGGGGATCACGGCTCCGCCTGACCCGGTCCGGATCCAGTCGCGTCAGGGGGTCGAACACCCAGGCCAGAATCCAGATCGAGCTCTTGGCGGCCAGCAGCAGCGGCTTGAGGGCATCAAAGGTCTCGTCATTGTCGATGAGCAGGGCCAGCCGGTCGGCGGGCTCGACGCGCCAGCAATTATAGCCTTGCCGAAAAACAGAAGGCCGCTCGCCCATGACGCTCCAATCGCGGTGAGTTTCGACAACGCGCGAACCCGTCTTATGGCTCCGCTTCAAATCAATCTCGCGACGTCTTCGAGCGATATGGGAAACTGGCGCGCAACCGCCAGGGGGCCCGGGCCTTGATCGGCCTCGAACCGCAGAACGCGATGAGCGCGGGGTAAAACCTAGCCCGCGATCGCCGCCGCGTCGCGTTCGCCGGTGCGGATACGCAGGGCCTGTTCAAGGTCCATGACGAACACCTTGCCGTCGCCGATCTTGCCGGTGTTGGCGGTGCGCTGCAGGGCCTCGACCACAGGCTCCACGACATCGGTGGGCACGGCGATCTCGAGCTTGACCTT
This sequence comes from Caulobacter sp. ErkDOM-E, assembly GCF_048541895.1. Lineage (GTDB taxonomy): Bacteria > Pseudomonadota > Alphaproteobacteria > Caulobacterales > Caulobacteraceae > Caulobacter. The sequence continues at coordinate 3,619,326 of NZ_CP183331.1, forward strand.
CGGCAGCAGCTTCACCTCGTATTCGGCGCCGCGATAGACCTCGGTCTTGCCCTTCTGCCGGCCATAGCCGCGCACCTCGGTCACCGTCAGCCCGGACGCGCCAGCCTCGGTCACAGCTTCGAGAACAGCGTCGAGGCGGCTGGGCTTGATGATGGCGACGATCATTTTCATGGCGCGGCTCCCGCAGCGAACAGTGATTACGAACCTAAGCTAGGCTTCGAACGCGGCGCGTCCAAGTGCGATCCGTCCGCAATCCGCGCCGGCGCCTTCCGAACAGGCGCCTTGCGCGCTGTCGCCGGACCCGCAGGGCTGGGCGACAGGACGCCCGGCGTGAAAACCCGGACCCGCGCGCGGTGGCCGCGCGGCTTTACGGCGAAGGTCTGTTTGACCGCTTCCATTAGAATCAGACCGGCAAAACGCGGCCACAGGCGGGCGCCCACCTGCTCGAAACCCTCGGCCCAGCCGGCGGTCATGGCGATGGGCGGCGCATACAGCGCCCGGGTCCAGCCGGCGGGTTCAAGATCGGCGTCGCGGATCAGCCGTTCCAGCTGGCTGCGACTGAAGGGCCGGCCATGGCCGAAAGGCGTGCTCTCGGCCCCGGCCCAGACGCCGTCGCGCGACGCCACGGCCACGATCAGCCGGCCCGTGGGCGCCAGGACCCGGCCGATCTCGGCCAGGACGGCGGCCGGGTCATCGGCCTCTTCCAGGGCATGGACGGCCAGCACCCGGTCGAACATGGCGTTGGGCAGCGGCAGAGCCGTTTCCTCGACCAGGCAGGCCTGGTTGCGACCGCCGTGCGGCCAGACCTCGACGCCCTGGGTGGCGGGCATGGCGGCCACCACCCGCCGGGCGCTCTGGCGGGCCGAATCCAGGAAGGGGGTGGCGTAGCCCAGGCCCAGGACGTCGAGGCCGCGCGTACTGCCCCACGCCTCATCGACCTTGCGCGCCAGCATCAGCCGCGCTGCACGGCCAAGCGGTGTGGCGTAGAAGGCTCTGAGATCGAGCACGTCGCGACGCATTGAGTCTCCGGGGCGGCCAGTTCATCTATGTAGGCGGTGGCGGGCCCCGCGTCACCGCCTGACACAGAACAAGGCTTTCCATGTCGCTGACCGTCCACCAGTTCGCCTGCCTGTCCGACAACTATGGCTTTCTCGTGCGCGACGACGCGACCGGGAAGACCGCGACCGTCGACACGCCCGACGCCGACGCGATCCTGGCCGAGCTGAAGGCTCTGGGCTGGGGGCTGGACCTGATCCTCAACACCCACTGGCACCCCGACCATGCCGGCGGCAACGCCGCGATCAAGGCCGCGACCGGCGCGACGATCATCGGCCCGGCCGAGGTGACCCGCATCGCGCCGCTGGACCGCGAGGTGGTCGACGGCGATGTGGTGGACCTGGGTGAGACCCGGTTCACGGTCATCGACACGGGCGGCCACACCCTGGGCCATATCGCCTATCACGACGCCGCCGACGCCATCGCCTTTGTGGGCGACACCCTGTTCGCCCTGGGTTGCGGACGGCTGTTCGAGGGCACGGCCGAACAGATGTGGGGCTCGCTGTCCAAGCTGACCGCCCTGCCCGACGCCACGACCGTCTACTGCGCCCATGAATACACCGCCTCGAACGCCCGCTTCGCCCTGTCGGTCGATGACGATCCCGTCCTGAAGGCGCGCGCCGATCAGATCTTCGCCGCCCGCGAACGGGGCGAGCCGACCGTCCCGACCTCAATCGGCGTCGAAAAGGCGACCAACCCGTTCCTGCGCGCGCCGCTGCTGCGTCCGAACCTGGACCCTGCCCAGGCATTCGCCGAGATCCGCGCCGCCAAGGACGGCTTCAAGGGATGAGCCCCGAAACCAGGCCTTTGGGCATCTCCGGCGATCTGGGGGCCCGCGAAATCATTCGACTGCTGGACCTTCAGCCCCACCCGGAAGGCGGCTGGTATCGCCGGACGTTTGAGGACGTGTCGATCGATGGCGGCCGGCCGGCCTCGACGGCGATCTACTACCTGCTGGAGGCGCAGCAGATGTCAGCCTGGCACCGGGTCGATGCGGTCGAGGTCTGGCACTATCACGCCGGGGCGCCGCTCTCCCTGACCCTGTCGCCGCCTGACGGTGACGGCGCGACGGCGCATGTGCTGGGTCCTGACCTGCGCGCAGGCTGCCGTCCCCAGATGGTCGTTCCCACGCTGTGGTGGCAGACCGCCACAAGCCTCGGCGCCTGGACCCTGGTCAGTTGCACGGTGGCCCCGGGCTTCCGGTTCGAGGGTTTCGAGATGGCCCCGCCGGACTGGCGGCCAAGAATCCGGCCAGATTAGGCCCTCCCCATTTTGGGTGCCTTTTGAGGGGGGCGAGACAGTATGCCGCACCCCCTGCGTCAACCTTTTCGCCCCGACCGAACCCGGTTCGCTATAACAGGGTTCCCCAAATTGGGGAGGGGAGAGACCATGTCGGACGAGTACCATGACGCGCGCGCGGCGGTGCGCTGCGCCACGGATTACATTTTACGCTGGGTTGAAATCGCCAATGAGGCCCATGGCGTCGATATCGTCTATTCGCTCGTCTACACGACCCTCTGGGCGGGCAACGTCTCGCATCTGCGGGGCAAGGTGTATGCCGAGATCGACGAGATTCCGCCCGATGAAGAGCGCCGGCCGATCACCATTCGCCAGGTCGCCGATTCCCTGGGCCTGCCGTACGAAACCGTCCGTCGCCGCGTGGTCGAAATGCTCAAGCGCGGCGTCGCCAAGAAGGTCGGGCGCGAAGGCTTCATCGTGCCCGGCGAAGCCCTGGCGCGGCCTGAAATGGTCTCGAGCCTGCGGCGCTCGCACGCCAGCCTGACGCGGTTCCTGAAGGAACTGAAGGCCCTGGGCGTGGAAGCCACCTGAGTCCATCCAGACGGCAGGAAGCTTTGGCGCCCGCCCTACCGGTTGACCACCTTGACGATCCGCTTCGAAGACGGGCGCCCAGCCATGCCTTGAGCGGGGGCGTAGGTCACGATCAGGGTCCCGTTCCTGAGGGTGGCGCCGGGCTTGTCGCCCTCGGCCAGCACAACCCGCGCAATCCCGGCCAGGATTGACCGGTCACCCTTGCGGGCGATGCGCTCGAACGCCTCGGCGGTGATGGTTGCCGACTCAGCGATCAGCACGGAGGTCTCGGGCCGCGCATCCTGCAGCGTCTCGAACGGCATCTGCCGCTGGGCCGCGCGGCTGGCGCGGATGCTGGCCTGACCCATGCGCTGATAGAGGGCGATGGGCGAGATGGCGGACGGCGGCTGGATCGACGGCGCCTTGCCGGTCAGGGCGGCGGCCGCGCCGTTGGGGCTCTCGTCGGTGAACAGGATCATGCCGCCGAGCTTGGTGGCCCGCAGCATCGGCTCGCCCAGCTCGTTGTGGTAGATGACGTCGCCGCGCGAGGCGGGCTGCGGCGACAGCACCCAGACCTCGGCGCTGTTCTCGAACTTCAGCAGGGGCAGGGGCGAGGCGCGATCCAGCACAAAGGCGCTGCCGCTTTCCGAGACATAGCGGGCGACCGGAGGCGGGGCCGGACGGCGCGAGGTCGAAAAGCCGCGATGGCCCAGCAGGGCGTCCTTCAAGGACTGCGCGGCCTGTTGGGCGCTGGCGGGGGAACCGACCGCGAGGATGGCGACGATCGCGAGGACGATCTTCGCCCCCCAGCCGCTCTTCTCAACAATCGAACTCATCATTCAGCTGTCATGCCCGCCGACTAGGGCGAATCTTGGACGGTGGTCGCCGCCCCCCTTGCCCCGCGATCCGCCATCGCCCTCAAGGTGAAGGTTTCACGACGAAACGCACCGCGTCGTCAACCGTCGTGACAACGGCCCGGTCGCCTCCGCGCCGGGCCGTTGCAAACATGCCAGTACGGACAGCCTTTAGGCCGCCATGTACTGCCCGCCGTTCAGGGTCAGGGTGGCGCCGGTCACGAAGCCCGCGCGCTCGCCGGCCAGGAACGAGACCATGTCGGCGATCTCCTCGCCCTTGCCCAGGCGGCCCACCGGGATGCCGGCAATGATGCTGGCCAGCACGTTTTCCGGCACGGCGGCGACCATCTCGGTGTCGATATAGCCCGGGCAGATCACATTGACCGTGACGCCCTTCTTGGCGTTTTCGAGGGCCAGGGCCTTGGTGAAGCCGATCAGGCCCGCCTTGGCGGCCGAATAGTTGGTCTGGCCCATCTGGCCCTTCTGGCCGTTGATCGAGCTGATATTGATGATCCGACCCCAGTTGCGCTCGCGCATGCCCTCGATGACCGGGCGGGTCATGTTGAAGGCGCTATCCATGTTGACCCGGATCACTTCGGACCACTGCTCGTAGGTCATCTTGTGCAGCATGCCGTCGCGCGTGATGCCGGCATTGTTGATCAGAACGTCGATGGGACCCAGCTCCGCCTCGACCTTTTTCACCGCAGCGGCGCAGTCGTCGAACGAGCCGACATTGCCCTTCACCACCATCACGCCCAGGTCCCTGGCGCAGGCGGCGGCGGCTTCTTCGTTGCCGGAATAGCCGGCCGCGACCTTCATGCCGTCGGCCACCAGGCGCTCGCAGATCGCGCGACCGATCCCTCGGGTGCCGCCGGTCACGAATGCAACTCTCGTCATGTGTCTCTCCCGAGTTTCTTTTTATGAGTGTCGACAATCAGCGAGCCGGGGCAAGGCCCCGGCGCACTGTCATCGAAATTTGTCTGTTCAGACCGCCTCGACGCACATGGCCACACCCATGCCGCCGCCGATGCACAGCGTCGCCAGACCCTTCTTGGCCCCCGAGCGCTTCATCTCGTGCAGCAGGGTGGTGAGGATGCGCGCGCCCGACGCGCCGATCGGGTGACCGATGGCGATGGCCCCGCCGTTGACGTTCACCTTGGCGGTGTCGAGACCCAGTTCCTGCACCACGCACAGCGACTGGGCGGCGAAGGCTTCGTTGGACTCGACCAGGTCGAGGTCGGCGACGGTCCAGCCGGCCTTTTCCAGGGCCTTCTGGCTGGCCGGAATCGGGCCGGTGCCCATGATCTCGGGCTCGACGCCGGCATTGGCCCACGAGGCGATGCGAGCCAGCGGGGTCAGGCCGCGGGCCTTGGCTTCGTCGGCGCTCATCAGCACCAGGGCGGCGGCGCCGTCATTAAGGCCCGAGGCGTTGGCGGCGGTGACCGAGCCGTCCTTGGTGAAGGCCGGACGCAGGCCCGAAATGGCGTCGATCGTCACGCCGTGACGGATGAACTCGTCCTTGTCGACGATGGTGTCGCCCTTGCGGCCCTTGATGGTGACCGCAACGATCTCGGCGTCGAACCTGCCGGCCTTCTGGGCGGCCTCGGCCTTGTTCTGGCTGGCGACGGCGAAGGCGTCCTGGTCGCCGCGGGTGATCTGCCAGCGTGAGGCGATGTTCTCGGCGGTCTGGCCCATGTGATAGCCGTGGAAGGCGTCCCACAGGCCGTCCTTGATCATGGTGTCGACGAACGACAGGTCGCCCATCTTCTGGCCATTGCGCAGATGCTGGGCGTGCGGCGCCTGGCTCATGCTTTCCTGACCGCCGGCGACAACGATCTTGGCGTCGCCCGCTGCGATCTGCTGGGCCGCCAGGGCCACGGCGCGCAGGCCCGAGCCGCACAGCTGGTTGAGGCTCCAGGCCGGGCTGCCCACCGGGATGCCGGCATTGATCGCGGCCTGACGGGCCGGACCCTGGCCGGCGCCGGCCTGCAGCACCTGGCCCAGGATCACTTCATCGACGTCAGCGGGGCTGATGCCGGCGCGCTCGATGGCGGCCTGGATGGCGATCTTGCCGAGTTCAGACGCGGGCAGGCTGGACAGCGCCCCGTTGAAGGAACCGACCGGCGTGCGGGCGGCGGAAACGATGACGATGTCGCTCATGGCGAAGCTCCCGTAACGATCTGACGTGACGCCTTCGCAGTTGCGGCGCCCGTGCTTTTGCAGTGCAGCAACACAATGCATACCGAACCGCGTTCGTCACGGGCACTTTTTCACGGCTTGTTGCGCCTTCCAAGTGTTCTGACCACTGGCGCCATGCCTTTGCATTGGCGATAGTGCGTTGCGAAAAGCGGGCGACACCGCTCTCCCAGGGAACGAAATGTCCGAGAACCCCGAAAAAGGCGAAACCACCGCCGGCGCTGAAAAGGCGACCGGCCAACGCGTGATCATCAAGAAATACGCCAACCGTCGCCTCTACAACACAGCGTCCAGTTCCTACGTGACCCTCGAACACCTGTCGGACATGGTGAAGGAGGGCGTCGACTTTGTGGTCTATGACGCCAAGTCGAACGACGACATCACGCGCTCGGTGCTGACCCAGATCATTTTCGAAGAAGAGAACCGCGGCGGCGGCCAGAATCTGCTGCCGATCCAGTTCCTCCGCCAGCTGATCGGCTTCTACGGCAACTCCATGCAGGCCTTCCTGCCCAGCTATCTTGAGATGTCGCTGGAAAGCTTCACCAAGCAGCAGGAGCGGATGCGCACCCAGTTCGCGGGCGTCACGCCGGGCCTGACCGCCGCCAAGCTGCCGGTCGGTATCGGCGTCTATGAAGAACAGGTTCGCCAGAACATGGCCCTGTTCGACCGGGCGATGAAGATGTTCTCGCCCTTCGCCTATGCCCGGCCAGAAGACGCCGCTGCGGCGGCCTCGTCCGAACCGGCCGCGACCGCGCCCGCCCCGCAGCCCAGCGAGGATTCCCTGGCCGACCTCAAGCGCCAGCTGGAAGTCATGCAGCAGCAGATCGAGAAACTGGCCACCAAGCCCTGAGAGCCCTGAGGGCCCGGCCCTTAAGCCTCCAGAAACCACACCGGAACAGCCGTTCTTAACGGTCAAGGCCCTAGGCTGAAGACCATGACCGGCCCTATCGATCCCATCCGGCGTTCCAGCCCTGCGCGCCGCGCGCTGACCCTGCATCAGGATTCCGCCCATGAGGCTGAAACCGAGGATGTCGTGTTCGTGCGCGAGGAAGAGCCGGCTTCGGCGCCGCGCAAAAGCGGATTTGGCGCGTTCGCGGCCCACCTGATGGGCCAGAGCGGTCAGAAGCGCGGCCTGCGCGGTGGGCAGGAAGTGCTCGACTCGGCGCGATCGACCTATCTCGGGACGGAATATTCCGGCGAGGCCGACCGCCGTCCCAGGGCGGGCCTGTTGAAAAAGACCGCGATCTAGGAGTCCGGCTTGCCTAGGCGCGCCTCCAGGGCGGCGACCCGGGCCTCCAGCATGGCGATGCGCTTGTCGCGCGCCTCCAGCGGATCGAGCGGTGGCCGCACACCGGCCCGCAGCGCCGCCTCAGCCGTCGTCACGCCCAAAAGCTCAGCAAAAGCCGTCAGTTCGCTCCAGCTTAGCTCGCGCTGATCCTTGAACGCCAACTCCAGCGACGCCTCGTCCATCTGGGCGACGGCGGCCATGACGGCGAGGCTCAGGCCCCGCTGCGCCAGCAGCGCCTCGTACCAGCCCCGGTCGAAGAACAGCGCCATCAGCGTTTCGTCCTGAGGCGCCCGGCTTGGCGCCGGTCTTGCTTAACCGTTGGTGAATTCATCGCCGACGAGTGCTCCCATGCTGACCGCCGCCATCCGCTTTCTCGACATCGCCGTGGTCACCCTGATCTTCACGGCCCTGACCTAGATCAGGCAAGCCTTCCGGCGCTGGCCCTAACGCGGCCTTCACCACGACCGTCGAGCAAGCCTTAATCGGCGAGCGCTATTCCTCCCGCTCACATCGGGGAGAATTTTCGTGCTTCTGACGCTATCGGGCCTGTTTGTCGCGATCCTGCTCGCCACGCTCGCCTGGACGTTCGCAGAGCCCTACGTGACCCATTGGCGCGGGATGCGGGCGGCTGAAAAGCGGCGGATCGCGGAGCGCCGGAAACCGACGCCCCAGTAATCGCCTTCAGTTCTCGCCGAAATCCACGTCCCGCCGCGCGGCGACGATGGTGACGATGAAGCCGGCCAGAACGTCCAGCAGAACCATCACGGTGATCAGGAAGAAGGTCGAGGTCGCGAAGGCCGGGGCCAGCAGGAACTCGATCAGGCAGATGATGAACAGCACCAGCGACAGCGAGTGATTGATGATCGCGATCTTGCGGCTGGTCGTGGATTTCAGCAGCTCGACGAACAACACCACCAGCGAGGCGGCCAGCAGCAGATCGCCCAGGCTGACGGCCCAGTCGACGCGCGAGGTCATGTGGATGGTGAACAGGGTCTCGGTCATGCGCGCATGCGCCTGGGCCGACATGAACGCCCCCGACAGGGTCAGAGCGATCAGATTGTAGACCAGCACTGGCAGGGCCAGCAGCGGAACCGCGGCGAACATAGACAGCCTCTCCCCCAAGGACTCGCGGCCGTCAGGGTCGCGCGGCCTAGGGTTAACCGCATTTCCCGGACGGGAGAAGGCGGTTCAACTCCAAGGTGCTAAGTCGGATCTAGGCTTCGTCCACGCCCTGGGGATTGCGGGCCCGGGTCTGCAGCCACATCACGCCCAGCAGGTCGCTGACCGAGGCCTTCAGCCGGCCGAAATTGGTATATTTCGACACCCCGCTCTCGCGGTGGCGATGGTTGACCGGCTGGAACGCCACCTCATAGCCCTCGCGCAGCATCAGGGCCGGGATGTAGCGGTGGATATGGTCGAAATAGGGAAGCCGCAGGAAGGCCTCGCGACGGAAGGCCTTGAGCCCGCAGCCGGTGTCATTGGCCGTATCCTTCAGCAGGCGCTTGCGCACGCCGTTGCCGAACTTTGAGGCGAAGCGCTTGGCGCTGCTGTCCTGACGCTTGACCCGCTCGCCGCCGACCAGGGCCAGGGTGGCGGGGCCAGCGGCCAGGGCCCGGGCCAGGCGCGGCGCGTCGGCGGGATCGTTCTGGCCGTCGCCGTCCAGGGTGACGATGATCGGCCCGCGCGCGGCCAGGATGCCGCTGCGCACGGCGCGGCTCTGGCCGGAGTTCTTGCGATGGCTCAGCACGCGCAGTTGCGGAATCTCGGTCTTCAGGGCCACCAGCAGGGCCCGAGTGTCGTCGCGGCTGGCGTCGTCGATGAAGATGATCTCGTGATTTTCGCCGGCGAAGGCGGCCGCGATCTCGCGCGCCAGGGCCGGGGCCGCGCCGCCCTCGTCAAAGACGGGGACGACAATCGAATAGTCAGGGATTGCGGCGGCTTGAGCAGTCATCGCCCTCTAATACCTGAAAAGTCGCCACACGAAAGGATCGTGCTATTCCATGCGCCATGACGCTTGAATCTCGCCTGGATGCCTGGAGCCGCGGTTGGCGCGGCCCGCTGCTTGCCGCCCTGCTGGCGTTTCTGGCCGGCCTGCCGGGCCTGCTGGCCATGCCGCCGCTGGACCGCGACGAGTCGCGCTTCGCCCAGGCCACCGCCCAGATGCTGGAAACCGACGACCTGGTGGTCATCAAGTTCCAGGACCAGCCGCGTTTCAAGAAGCCTGTCGGCATCCACTGGCTGCAGGCGGCGACAGTGTCGCTGGTCTCGGCGCCCGAGGATCGCGGCATCTGGGCCTATCGCATCCCGTCCCTGCTGGGCGCGATGCTGGCGGCGGCGGCCTGCGCCTGGGGGGCGGCGGCGCTGCTTGATCCGCGCACCGGCCTGCTGGCCGGAGCCATACTGGGCTCGTCCTTCCTGCTGTCCAGCGAAGCCTTCATCGCCAAGACCGACGCGGCCCTGTGCGGTTTCACGACCCTGGCCATGGCGGCCCTGGCCCGGATGTACGCCGACCATCTGGCGGGACGAACGCCCGGTAAATGGACCAAGCTGGCCTTCTGGGGCGGTCTGGCGATGGCGGCCCTGATCAAGGGGCCGGTGGGCCTGCTGACCGTGATCTTCGCGGCCCTGGCCCTGTGGGCCTGGGACCGTAAGGCGCCGTGGCTGAAGACCCTGGGCTGGGGCTGGGGCCTGGTGCTGTTCGCCGCCGTGGTGCTGCCCTGGGCGATGATGATCACCGTGGCCACCGACGGCGCCTTCTGGGGCGTGGCCATCGCCGGCGACCTGGCCCCCAAGATGGTCGGCGGCCAGGAAGGCCATTCGGGGCCGTTCGGCTATCACACCCTGCTGGCGCCGCTGCTGGTCTATCCCGCGACCCTGCTGTTGCCCGCCGCCCTGGTGCTGGCCTGGACCGGCCGGGGCGAGCCCGGCGTGCGCTTCGCCGTCTGCTGGCTGGTTCCGACTTGGCTTATGTTCGAGATTCTGCCGACCAAGCTGGCCCACTACACTCTGCCGGCCATGGGCGGCATGGCCATGCTGCTGGCCGCCGCCGTGCGCGCGCCGCTGGGCGATCTGGTCCGGCGGATCGGGGCGGGCCTGACCCTGTTCGTTTCGCTGCTGCTGGCCGCCGTGGCGGTGTACGGCATGAAGGCGTTCGGCCAGGGCGCCGACATCGTCTGGACCGTGCTGACCGTGCTTCTGCTGCTGGCGGCCGGCGTGCTGGGGGCCGTGCTGCTGCTGCGACGGCAATCGGCGCGGGCGCTGGTGATCTCGGGCGGCCTGGGCGTGCTGGCCCACGCCTGTCTGGTGGGCGGGCTGCTGCCGCGTCTGGAGCCGCTGTTCCTGTCCAGGGACATCGCCGACGCCCTCGACAGGGCCAAGCTGTCGCCCCGGTCCGGCGCGCCCGGCCCCGTGGCCGTGACAGGCTATTCAGAACCCAGCCTGGTCTTCCTGCTGGGCACCGCCACCGAGCTGACCGACGGCGACCGCGCCGCCCAGGCCATCGTCCAGGGCCGCCCGGCCGTGGTCGAGGCGCGCGAGGACGCCGTGTTCCGCAAGGCCCTGTCCACCGCCGGCCTGACGCCCCGTCCGGTCGCGGTGATCAAGGGCCAGAACTATTCCGACGGCGACGGCGAGCGCCTGACGATCTATCGCGGTGAGCCCCAGACGGACATCCAGACCGAAACTCAACCCGCTCCCGAGGATCGCCCATGAGCCGCTTCATCGAGATCGTCGAGGTCGGGCCGCGCGACGGCCTGCAGAACGAGAAGCTGTCGCTGTCGGTCGACGAGAAACTCGCCCTGATCCGCCAGCTGGAAGCCGCCGGCGCCCGGCGCATGGAGGTGGTGTCGTTCGTCAATCCCAACCGCGTGCCGCAGATGGCCGGCGCGGAAGAGATCATGGCGGCGCTGCCGGCCGACCTGAAGCATTCCCGGATTGGCCTGGTGCTGAACATGCGCGGCTGGGAGCGCTGTGTGGCGGCCCAGTGTGACGAGGCCAATGTCGTGGTCTGCGCCACCGACGGTTTCGGCACCCGCAACCAGGGCTCGACCACCCACCAGCAGATCGATGCGCTGGCGGGCATTGTCGAGCGTCAGGCCGTCGAGGGTGGCCCGCCAATCACCGCGACCCTGTCGGTAGCCTTTGGCTGTCCGTTCGATGGCGAGGTGTCTGAGGATCAGGTTGTGGCCATCGTCCGCGAGATCGCCCTGCTTGGGGTTCCCGAGATCGCCATCGCCGACACCATCGGGGTCGCCGATCCCTGGACCGTCCGTAAACGGATCGAGGCCGTCCGCGCCGCCGCGCCGGACGCCCGCCTGCGCATGCACTTCCACGACACCCGCAACACCGGCCTGGCCAACGCCTTCGCCAGTGTCGAGGCCGGGGTCGACGTGCTGGACGCCTCGGTCGGCGGCCTGGGCGGCTGTCCGTTCGCACCCAACGCCACCGGCAATATCGGCACCGAGGATCTGGTCTACATGCTGGAGCGGGCCGGTTTTGAGACCGGCTATGATCTTGGCGCGTTGATCGAGGTCGGGCGCGCGATCAGCGAGCGGCTGGGCAAGGCGCCGGCCTCTTCCCTGGCGCGCGCTGGAGGTTTCCCCGCATGATCCGCTTCGTCCTGATCGCCGGCGCCGCGCTAGCCTTGGCCGCCTGCGTCGCCACCCCGCCGGTCGAGGCGGCCGCGCGCTGCGATGTCACCGTCAAGTTCGGCAGCTATGGCATGGGCATTGATCACGCTCTGGCCGACAGCGTCGGCGCGGCGGTCAAGGCCGACCGCGATCTGGCCCGCGTCGAGCGCAAGCCGTGGGGTCGTGAGGGGGAATACGACCTTTGCCTTCAAGCCAAGGCTGGCCGCGACGCCAAGGCCATCTACGAACGCTATCGCGCCATGCTGCCGGGCCGGGCCCTGAAGGCGCCGACCTCGATCGAGGGGCCGGGGGGTCTGAGGTACGAGACGATCGCGCCGATGTGACGCCTAGAGCTTGTCATCCCGGGCGTAGCGCTTCAGCGCGAAGACCCGGGACCGCAGCATGCGCGGCGCTTCCGGCGGTCCCGGCTCGGCGCGCTGCGCGCTTGGCCGGGATGACAGCTTCTATGGCCTAAATCGGCCGCCCGGTGATCTTCCACAGCAGCGGACGGCAGACCGACATCAGCATGATGGCCGGGGCCAGAAACACGGCCAGGGCGTAGCGCTGCAGGGTGTCGGCGCGCTTGATGAAGTAGCGGCTAAGCCCCACGCCCTTGTGGAACTCGACCTTCACCGGGTGTTCCAGGCTCGTGTGCCCCAGATGCACGACCTGGGCCTTGGGCTGGAAGATCACCTGGCCGCCGGCCTGGCGGGCGCGCCAGCACAGGTCGATGTCCTCGACGTGCAGGAAATAGCCCTCGTCGAAACCGTCCAGCGCCTCGAAATCGGACCGGCGCAGCGCGAAACAGGCGCCCGAAATGGTCGGCATGGGAACCGGCGAGCGCGGCAGCGGTTCGGTCTCCCGATGAATCTCGTAGCCCGACAATCCGGCATAGCGACGGGTCAGATGACCAAAGCTGAGCAAGGTCGTGATCGGCGTCACCTCGCCGCGACGGCCGCCGCGCTGCTCTGAGCCGTCGGTGTTCATCACCCGCGCGCCGACCACGGTCGGGGTGGGCTGGCCGCGGAAGGCCGTCACCAGCGCCGCGATGCAACCGGTCTGCATGTTGGCGTCGGGATTGATGAAGATGATGTATTCGCCCTTGGCCGTCGTGGCGCCCAGATTGGCGCCGCGCGCGAAGCCGACATTGCCGTGGCCCTGCTGGAGCACGACGCGCGGCTCGGTCAGGCCCAGGGCCCGCAGCATCTCGGCGTCACGCGGAGACGAGCCGTTGTCGACGATGACGAACTCGTCGACCAGCGGCTCGTCCAGCACGTGCTTGATGCTTTCGATCAGCGCGCCCCCCGTCCGGTACACGACCATCACCACCGAAATGTTCGGTCGCGCCGGGCGGGCCCCGGCGGCAAGGGTCGTGAAGGATGGGAGGATGCTGTTCATCAGGCGAGCGCTGCCTCCTGCACAGGCTTGGAAATGCCGCGCGCACGGGCCAGATCCGGCGGGGTCGCTTCGGCGGTCAGGACGCGCACGGCCTCGTCGAGCGACAGAATGTTCTGTCCCTCGCCGCCCAGGCGACGCAGGGCCACCTGCCCCGTCTCTGCTTCCTTGCGCCCCACCACCGCGATCACCGGAACCTTTGCGAGACTGTGCTCGCGAATCTTGTAGTTGATCTTTTCATTACGCAGATCGACCTCCGCGCGCATCCCCATATTCGTCAACTTCTCGACGACCTGAAGCGCATATTCATCCGCGTCAGAGGTAATCGTCGTCACAACAACCTGCGTCGGCGCCAGCCAAAGCGGCAGATGGCCAGCGAAGTTTTCCAGCAGAATACCGATAAACCGTTCGAACGACCCCAGGATCGCCCTGTGAAGCATCACCGGGCGCTTTTTTGAACCGTCTTCCGAAACGTACTCTGCGTCCAGTCGTTCCGGCAAAACAAAGTCCAGCTGCAGCGTGCCGCACTGCCAGACGCGACCGATCGCGTCCTTTAGCGAGAACTCCAGCTTGGGGCCATAGAATGCGCCTTCGCCGGGCTGGTCAACCAGACGTTCGCCGGCGGCCTCGGCGGCCGTGGCCAGAGCGTGCTCGGCCTTGTCCCAAACCTCGTCTGAGCCCGCGCGAAGCTCCGGACGCGTCGAGAACTTCACGTCGTGAAGCTGCATGCCGAGGTCGTTATAGACGCTGCGCAACAGTTCGATGAACCTGGCGCTTTCCTCGGTGACCTGCTCTTCGCGGCAGAAGATGTGGGCGTCGTCCTGGGTGAAGGCCCGCACCCGCATGATGCCGTGCATGGCGCCCGAGGGCTCATAGCGGTGGCAGGCCCCGAACTCGGCCATGCGCAGCGGCAGTTCGCGATAGCTCTTCTGGCCGATATTGAAGATCTGGATGTGGCCCGGGCAGTTCATCGGCTTGACGGCCAGGACCTCGCCCTCGGCGCTTTCGCACATGAACATGGCGTGGCCGAACTTTTCGGCGTGGCCCGACTTTTCCCACAGGCTGCGATCCAGGATCTGGGGCGTCTTGACCTCTTGATAGCCCGCAGCGTCCAGGCGACGGCGCATATAGGCCTCCAGCGCCAGATACAGCGTCCAGCCCTTGGGGTGCCAGAAGATCATGCCCTTGCCCTCTTCCTGCAGGTGGAAGAGGTTCATGGTGCGGCCCAGCTTGCGGTGATCGCGCTTCTCGGCTTCCTCGACCCGCAGCAGATAGGCGGCCAGATCGGCGTCGCTGGCCCATGAGGTGCCATAGATGCGCTGCAGCTGGGCGTTGTTCTGGTCGCCGCGCCAATAGGCGCCGGCCAGCTTGGTCAGCTTGAAGGCCTTGCCCACCGCCTTGGTCGAGGGAAGGTGCGGCCCGCGGCACAGGTCCTTCCAGTTTTCGCCCTGGTGATAGACCGTGATCGTGTCGCTGGCCGGCAGGTCGCGGATGATCTGGGCCTTGTAGCTTTCGCCCAGGGCTTCGAAATCGGCGATGGCGGCGTCGCGGTCGACCTCTTCGCGGCGGATCTTCTCGTCGCGGTCGACGATCTGGCGCATCCGCTCTTCGATCTTGGGCAGATCGTCGAGGCTGAACGGCTCGTCGCGGGCGAAGTCGTAATAGAAGCCGTCCTCGACATTGGGACCGATCGTCACCTGGGTGCCGGGGAACAGCTCCTGAACCGCCTGGGCCAGCACGTGGGCGGTGTCGTGGCGGATCACCTCCAGAACGTCGGGCGACTCGCGCGTGACGATCTCGATCCTGCGATCGCCGGTCAGCAGATCGGGCGTCAGCGGGCGATCGAGGTCCAGCAGCACGCCGTCCAGCTTGATCAGCAGCGCCTTCTTTTCCAGCGACTTGGAAATGGCGGCCGCCACGTCGCGACCGCTGGAGCCAGCGGGATATTGACGGGAGGAACCGTCGGGGAAAACCAGGTCGATCATTCTTCACATGTCCACTTGCGTGGCTGGTCGCGCGGCGGAGGCGGGTCATACCCCGATCCTCCAAACGGATTGCATCGGCAAATCCGTCGCAACGCCAGCCAGGACCCCTTGGCGGGTCCGTGATCCTTAAGCGCCTGAGCCGCATACTCCGAACAACTCGGCAGGAAACGGCACTGACGCCCAATGAGGGGCGAGAGCGTCAACTTGTAGACCCGAAGGCCGAGGTCGACGGTGCGGTCGTAAAAGGTCATGCCAGCGCGCAATTGTTTCGGAGGTGGTTATCGCACCCGCGAAAAGCCGCAATCAAGCGGCGCCGGCGCTGCTAGTTCGCGTTTCCGCCGCGGCTGTGGCCCGAGAGACAGCCTCCACCGCCGCCTCGAACGCCAGAAGCGTCGAGGCATGACGGGCGGGGTAGGCCTTTACAGGCTCAAGCACGGCAAGCTCCGAGAACCGGCCCGCAGGAGATGGGCCGTTGAGCTTGAGCATAGCGCGTAGGGAATCCCGCGCCAACACGATCTCGGAAAGATCCGCACCGATGATGTTGGCGCCCAGGATCGCGGCGCTGGCCTGGCCCAGGGCGCAGGCCGAAACCTCCTGGGCGAAGTCGCTGACCTTGCCGTCCGCCATCGTCACATCGACCGTGATGCGGCTGCCGCACAGCTTGGCGGTCTTCTCGGACGACGCATCGGGCGTCGCCAGCCGTCCGGCGCGCGGGATGTTGGCGACCAGGGTCAGGATCTTGGCGCTGTAGAGCTCGTCGATCATCAGGCTGAAGTGGGGCTGTTCTGGCGCGCAGACCAGAGGGCCTCGGCATGATCGCGCAGGGCCTCGCCCATCTGGGTGTAGGCCGCCTTCAGCTTGCGGCGGTCATCCCGGCTGATCCAGCGCACCAGCATGCCCATGAACAGCTCGCCATTCGAGAAGGTCGAGCTGCTGGGGCCCATGTTCTCGATCTCGATATAGCGGATGGCGGTGACGAAGCCGCCCAGGCGGGTCGAGCGCCAGTGCAGCTGCTCATAGGGCACCCAGTCCTGGACCACCGGCTGGATCACCCGCACCGGCTCGCCGGGCAGGGCCTGGTGCACGCTCAACGACGTGCCGATCTTCAGCTGGCCCTCGGCCCGGGGATGGACCGGGTTCCACTGCTCCCAGGTCGAGAAGTCCGAGATCAGCTCCCAGACCAGTTCGGCCGGGGCCTGGATGCCAATGCGGTGTTCTACGGCGCGTTTCATGGCGGGCTTTTAACACTGGAAGCGCGCCGGGTTAAACCCGTCCAGGGCGCCGATCATTTTCCTGGCCGCGATCTGGACGGCCGCAGGCCGACCTCCGGGATTACCGTAGACATATATACGGAAATCCCGTATGATTTTCCTTTATGGGGATGGAGTTTGAATGGGACGACGCCAAGGCGCAGAGCAATCTGGCCAAGCACGGCGTCCCGTTCGCCTATGCCGCCCGGGTGTTTCTTGACGCGGGGCTGATCGATTTCGATGCGTCCCGCCCCGGAGATGGCGAGCCGCGCCGCAAGGCGGTGGGCGCGATCGAGGGGCGCCTGTTTACCGTGGTCTACACATCGCGGGGCGAACGCATTCGGATGATTTCGGCGCGGCGCTGCAACCTGACGGAGGAACGACGCTATGGTCCGCTTCACCCTCACCCCGAATGAACTTCCAGCGCTGAGCGCTGATCAAAAGGCGCGCCTGGACGCCATGGACGATGCGGCGTTGAGCGCTGCGGCGGCGTCCGACGCCGACAATCCACCCCTGACGGAGGATGAGCTCGATCGCCTGAGCGCCGCCCGTCATGTGCGTCAGGTGCGGGCCCAGACCGGTCTGAGCCAGACGCTGTTCGCCAAAACCTTCCGCATCAATGTGGCCCGCCTGCGTGATCTGGAGCAGGGCCGCACTCAGCCCGACAGCGCCGTGCTGGCCTATCTGGCCGTCATCGACAAGGAGCCCGACGCCGTGCGCCGGGCGCTGGCCAGCGCCGACTGACCTAGTCCCGCACCAGCCCGCCATCGACGACCAGGTTCTGGCCGGTGACCGCCCGGCTCCAGGGCGCAGCGAAGAACAGCACCGCGTCGGCGAACTCGGCCGGCGTCGTCACCCGGCGCAGCGGCGTGCTCTGGGCGATCAGGTCGAAGATCGCTTCCGGCGTCGCCGAGCTGGCGTCAGTGGTGCGCAGCAGGCCGCCCGACAGCATGTTGACGGTGATCCCGCCGGGACCCAGATCAGCCGCCGCCGTGCGGGTCAGCGACAGCAGGGCGGCCTTGGCGGCGGTGTAGTCGTGGTAGGGCACGACCGGGTTCTGGAACAGGTTGGTGCCGATGTTGATCACCCGGCCAAAGCCCGCGTTTTCCATGGCCGGGGCCGTGGCCTGGATCAGGTTCAGCGCGCCGCGCAGCGACACGTCCAGTTGGCCCTGGAAATCCTCCCACGGGATCGACTGGATGGTTTCGCGGCCGTCGCCGTTGAAGCTGAAGTCGCCCAGGGCGTTGTTGACCACCGTGGTCACGTGGCTGCCGAAATGCTCGGCCGCCTCGTTGACCATGCGGCGGACGCCCTCGCGATCGCTGACATCGGCCTGGATCGCCACGGCATGGTCGCCCAGCTCCTCGGCCAGGGCGAGGGCGGCGGCTTCGCTGCGGCGATAGTTGATCACCACCGACGCGCCCTGGCCCGCAAAGGCCCGAGCGATGGCCGCGCCCAGTCCCCGGCCCGCGCCGGAAACCAGGACGATCTGTTCTTCCAGCTTCAAGCGATCAGTCCTTCATCCGCCAGGTCGCGCCGGCGGGGCCGTCCATGACCACCACGCCCAGAGCATCGAGCTCGGCGCGAATGGCGTCGGCGGCGGTCCAGTCCTTGGCGGCGCGGGCTTCCACCCGGCGCTTCAGCAGATCCTCGACCTGGGCCTTCAGGTCGTCAGAGGCGTCGCCCTCGAACCAGCTGTCGGGATCGGCCTGCAGGAAGCCCAGCAGGGCGCCGGCCTCGATCAGCCGGGCCTTGTTGGCGGCGATGGCGACGGTGTCACCCGCCGTGACAGCCCGCTCAATGGCGCTGGAAACCTCGAAGAAGCAGGCAATCGCCTGTGGCGTGTTGAGATCGTCCTCAAGCGCGGCGACCACATCTTCGGGGGCCTCCATCGCCTGGTCCATCGGCACATCCTTGGCGCGGCGCAGGGCGCCGTACAGACGGTCCAGGGCCTTGCGCGACTGCTCCAGCAGCTCCGGCGTCCAGTCCAGCGGCTGGCGATAGTGCGCCGACAGCAGCGCCCAGCGGATCACTTCGCCCGGCGTGGTCTTCAGCAGCTCGTGCGGCAGGATCACATTGCCCAGGCTCTTGGACATCTTCTCGCCGGACATATCCAGGAAGCCGTTGTGCATCCAGTAATTGGCCAGGACCGGCAGGTCATGGGCGCAACGGCTCTGGGCCAGCTCGTTCTCGTGGTGCGGGAAGGCCAGGTCGATGCCGCCGCCATGGATGTCGATGGTCTGGCCCAGAGCCTTGTCGATCATGGCCGAGCATTCGATGTGCCAGCCCGGACGGCCCGCGCCGAACGGGCTGTCCCACACCGGCTCGTTTTCCTTGGACGGCTTCCACAGCACGAAGTCGGCGGGATGGCGCTTGTAGGGCGCGACCTCGACCCGGGCCCCGGCGATCATGTCGTCCATGTTGCGGCCCGACAGCTGGCCATAGTCGGGGAAGGCCTGGGTGTCGAACAGCACGTGGCCTTCGGCGGCATAGGCCTTGCCGGCTTCAACCAGCTTTTCGATCATCGCGACGATCTCGCCGATATGCTCGGTGGCCTTGGGTTCGAGGTCGGGGCGCAGGGCCAGCAGGCCGTCAGCGTCGGCATGATAGGCGGCCAGATAGCGATCGGTGATCGTCTTGATCGGCACGCCTTCTTCGAAGGCCTTCTTGTTGATCTTGTCGTCCACGTCGGTGACGTTGCGGGCATAGACCACCGCGTCCGCGCCATAGATGTGGCGCAGCATCCGGTACAGCACGTCGAAAACCACCACCGGCCGGAAGTTGCCGATATGGGCGTGATTGTAGACCGTGGGGCCGCAGACATACATCGTCACCCGGTCCGGATCGGCGGGGACGAAGGCGCGCTTTTCGCGCGTCAGGGTGTCGTGGAGCTTCAAGGTCATGGGAAACGCGTCTGCCTGACGTAGCGGGAGGGTGTTGCGGAGGGCCGGGAGGGTCCCATATAGCTACTGGACACGCCGACGACACGTCATCTTTTCGACGGGTCCGGCCGTAGCTGTGAAACGGGTGGCACGCGTCATTCCAGGACGAGAGGCGTCCTGGCGCAACTCAGCCCGTGGAAAGACCCTCTCAAATCATGGACGCCCTGACCAGCGCGCGAACCCTGACCGGCCAAGAAGACGCCGCTCTTGATCTTGAAACCGCCCAGCGCCCCACCCGCGACGAGGCCATGGCCGCCGTCCGGACCCTGCTGGCCTGGGCCGGCGACAATCCCGACCGCGAAGGCCTGCTCGACACGCCCCAGCGCGTGGTCGACGCCTATGGCGAGTGGTTCGCCGGCTATGAAGGCGACCCGGCCAAAGAGCTGAGCCGCACCTTCGAGGACGTGCAGGGCTATGACGACATGGTCATGCTGCGCGGCATCGACGTGCAGAGCCACTGCGAGCACCATATGGCCCCGTTCCTGGGCAAGGCCTGGGTGGCCTATATGCCGACCGGCAAGGTGGTGGGCCTCTCCAAGCTGGCGCGGCTGGTGGAGATCTACGCCAAGCGTCTCCAGACCCAGGAGACCATGACCATGCAGGTGGCCGACGCCATCGAGGACCACCTCAGCGCCGCCGGCGTCGCCGTGCTGATCGACGCCGAGCACCAGTGCATGAGCACCCGCGGCGTGCACCATCACGACGTCTCGACCATCACCACCCAGTTCCGCGGCGTGTTCAGGACCGACAAGGTTCTGCAGCAGCGGTTCATGGATCTGGTGACGCGGAAATAGCCTCACGCGGCGGCGCGGATTCCCTCGCGGATCCGCGCCACGCAGGCGTCCACGGGTCGGTGCACCAGCGAGACCAGCACGAAGCTGATCAGCATCAGCAGATACCAGGCGCCCATCTTCTCGATCCCGACCATCGTCCAGCCGTCCTTCTGGCTGGGATAGATCCACGCGCCCGCGGCGGTGCCGAGGTTCTCGGCGATCCAGATGAACAGCGACACCAGCAGCAGGCCCACGATCATCGGCATGCGGCGCGGCGTCTGGTCGGGCGTGAAGACGAACCAGCTGCGCCCGAACAGCGCCGCCGACAGGGCAAACAGCCCGATGCGGATATCGGGCCCGTAGTGGTGGCTGAAGAAGTTGAGATAGGCCAGGCCCGCCAGGATCCAGATGCTCCAGAACGGCGGATAGCGGATGAAGGTGATGTCGAACAGTCGCCAGATCCGGGCGATATAGCTGCCGACGCAGGCGTACATGAAGCCGGTGAACAGCGGCACGCCGCCGATCCGCAGCAGGCTGGGCTCGGGATAGATCCACGAGCCGTGGGCGGTCTTGAAGATCTCCATCACCGTGCCGACCAGATGGAAAATGAAGATCACCAGCGCCTCGTCCCAGCGCTCCAGTTTCAGGGCCAGCAGCGAGGCCTGGATGGCCAGCGAGGCGAGGACGAGGAAGTCGTAGCGGGCGAGGCCCGCATCCCGGGGCCAGAACAGGAAGGTGCCCACCAGCAGGGCCAGCATCAGGCCGCCGAACAGGCAGGCCCAGGCCTGCTTGAGCCCGAACAGCAGGAACTCGTACACGTAGCCATGCCAGCGCGAGCGCCGCGCCCAAGGTCGGGCCAAGACGTCCAGCGCGGCGACCTGCGCCTTGATGCGATCCTTGAGGTTCATCGATTCTCCGCAGCCCGAGGCTAGCCCAGCGGGGCCCGTCGGCGCCATATGGGGCGCATGACTGCGCCCCTCTTCCCACACGCCCATGACAAGCACGCCCTGGAACGGGGCGACCAGCTGGCCCCGCGTTTCAACGCCGACGGCCTGGTCGTCGCCGTGGCCCAGCACGCCGACACCGGCGAGATCCTGATGCTGGCCTGGATGAACGACGAAGCCTTGAAGCTGACCGTCGACACCGGGATCGCCCACTATTTCAGCCGCTCGCGCGGCGAACTCTGGAAAAAGGGCGAGACCAGCGGCCAGCTGCAGATCGTCAGCGAGCTGCGGGTCGACTGCGACCAGGACGCGGTGCTGATCAAGGTTCGCCCCCAGGGCGACGGCGGCGCCTGCCACGTCGGCTTCCGCTCGTGCTTCTATCGGGTGATGGAAGACGGCCGGCTGGTTGAGCGGGAAGACAAGATCGCATGACCACGCTCCAGGCTCTGCTGGCCTTCAGCTTCGCCGCCTTTCTGCTGACCATCACGCCGGGGCTCGACACGGCGCTGGTGCTGCGCACCGCCGCCACCGAGGGTCCGCGTCGGGCTTTCGCGGCGGCGCTGGGCATCGGGATGGGCTGTCTGGTCTGGGGCGTAGCGGCCGCCTGCGGGGCCGGGGCCCTGCTCACCGCGTCCGAGCACGCCTATACCGCGCTGAAATGGGCCGGCGCGGCCTATCTGGTCTGGGTCGGCGGCAAGATGCTGATGCGGCCCCGCGACAGCTTTGAACCCGGCGCCATGGCCCCCACCGGCGGCGGCGGCCTCGCCGCCCTGCGCCGGGGCCTGCTGACCAACCTGCTCAATCCCAAGGTCGGGGTGTTCTACATCTCGTTCCTGCCGCAGTTCGTGCCGACCGGCGCCAATCCCGCCACCTTCGGCGTGCTGCTGGCGGGGCTGCACGTGGTCATGGGCCTGATCTGGGCCGGACTGCTGATCGCCGCCACCGCGCCCCTGGCCGGCCTGCTGCGCAAGGCCTCGGTGATCCGGGGACTGGACCGGATCACCGGCGGCGTTTTCATCGCCTTTGGCCTGCGTCTGGCGCTGGAACGGCGCTAGGCTTCGGCCAGGGCCTCGACGCCGCCGCCCTTTGTGGGCGTGACCACGAAGCGCTTGAGAACCCGGGTCGTGTAGGCCGGCTCGAAGATGGTCGAGACGGCGATCATCTCGCTGGTCGCCTTGCCATGTTCCAGGGTCAGCAGCACGAAGCCCTTGGCGCCCGGATCAGCGAACTTGACCTCGGTGTTGCGGGCCGCAAAGGCCTGGCCCAGCGGCACGCCGGGCAGGATGTCGCCATAGCCCGGCGAGGTGATCCCGGTGGCCCCGAACTCGACGGCCACCCGCTTGGCGCCCGCCTCATCGAAAAGCTCATTGGCCCAGAACGAATGGCTGTCGCCCGACAGCACGATCGGATGCGCCCCGGCGCTCTTGAACAGGTCGTACAGCCGCTCGCGATCGGCCGGATAGCCGTCCCAGGCGTCCAGATTGTAGGGCAGGCCCAGGGCCGACAGCGCCACGCCCTGCAGGATGCGCTCGCGGATATAGGGCGGCAGCTTGGCCAGCATCGGCTCGAACTTCTCGCCCAGCAGGGTCTGCAGGTTGGGGCCTGCGACGCGGGCCATGACCACCTGATTGCCCAGCACCTGCCAGGCGCTGCCGGCCTTGACCGAGGCGGAGACCTGCCCGGCCAGCCACTGGCCCTGGGCCTCGCCGACCAGGCGGCGGGCCGGATCCTTCCACTTGGCCGAGAAGGCGGCCACGTCGGGCTTGCCGTCGACCACCGGCAGATCGGTGGCGTAGTCCAGCTGCTCGGATCGGGCGGTCAGGCGCGTCTCGGTCATCAGCAGGGTGGCCACGTCGCCGAACTGGAACCCGCGCCAGCTGGCGTCCGGCAGGGCGCCGGCGGTCGGTTCGCGGATCGGCATCCACTCGTAATAGGCCTTCAGGGCGGCGGCCTTGCGCGCGGCCCAGTCGCCTTCAGCCTTGTCGGGATTGTGGTTCTGGGCCCCGCCCTGCCAGCTGTCATTGGCGGTTTCGTGATCGTCCCAGACCACGATCCACGGCGCGCGCGCATGGGCGGCCTGCAGGTGGGGGTCGGACTTGTAGCGGGCGTGACGGCGGCGATAGTCGTCCAGGGTGACGATCTCGTGCAGCGGGTCGGGCATCCGCTGGGCGGCGACCGGCGAGTTCATGCCGTAGTCCGTGGGCGCGCCACCATACTCGTAGATATAGTCGCCCAGGTGCAGCACGGCGTCGACGCGCGGCAGCTTGGCGATGGCGTCGTAGGCGTTGAAATAGCCGTTCGAATAGAGCGAGCACGAGGCCACGGCCAGGACGACATCCTTGGTCGGCCCGGTCGGCAGGGTGCGGGTGCGGCCCACCGGCGAGGTCACGCCATTGGCCACAAAGCGATACCAGTAGTCGGTGCCCGGCTTCAGCCCCTGGCCGTCCAGATCATGCTTTAGCGTCCAGTCGCGGCTGGCCTTGGCGCGCAGGCCTTTGCCGGTGCGGACGATGGTCTTGAAGGCCGGATCCGCCGCC
The DNA here is from genome assembly GCF_048541895.1 of Caulobacter sp. ErkDOM-E. Classification (GTDB taxonomy): domain Bacteria; phylum Pseudomonadota; class Alphaproteobacteria; order Caulobacterales; family Caulobacteraceae; genus Caulobacter. The sequence goes on from NZ_CP183331.1 coordinate 3,642,983, forward strand.
ACTTCCAGAGTCGCCAGCACATCGCGGTCGGACGCGCCCTTGGGCGTGACACGGGTCCAGAAGATGGCGCTGGTCTGATCAGGGTCGCCGCTGGCGACGCCGTGCTCGAACGCCACCGCGCCCGTGTGGAGGTTCAGCCCCTGCGCAGAAACACCGCTGCCAGCGCCGGCGGCGCCACCCAGGCCGAGAAAGGCGAGAGCCCTGCGACGATCGATCTTCATGGGATTTCTTTCCTGGGTCCACGGCGCCGCTTGGGCGTCTCGTGCGTTAGCGTCACAGCACAACAGGAAGATGACGCATGTCGAGTGAAGGCCTTCACATCCCCCGCGAAAAACTCAGCCGCAAGACCCTAAACCGCCACTACGCCATCACCTCGCTGATCGAGGAATTCGAGGCGGTGGACTGGTATCGTCAGCGCGCGGATGACTGCGACGACGTCGAGCTGAAGAAGATCCTGCTGCACAATGCGCGCGAGGAGCTTGAACACGCCGCCATGCTGATGGAATGGCTGCGCCGAGACGATCCCGAGACCGACGAACAGCTGCGCAAGTACCTGTTCAAGGACGGCTCGATCGCCGGCCATGAGGAAGAGGCGGTCGGGAAATAGGCGTCAGGAATTCCGCTCTGCCCGGCCAAGGCCAGGCAGAGCGGACACCATTGTCTAGCGTTTGATCGACAGCGCCACGCCCACAAAGCGCGGCTCGCCGGCGATGAAGGTGGGGATGCCGAAGGCGTCGCCGGTGTTGCCGGCGTCCTTGATATAGTCCTGCTCGAGCAGGTTGGTCGCGAACGCCTCGATCTTGATGGCGCTGTCCTTGCTGGGTTGATAGCCGATGCGCAGGTTCATCAGGCCGTAGGCCTTCTGCTTCTCATCCTGGATCACATCGCCCGTGGTCTGCAGCGCGGCCCGGTCGTTGGCATTGTCGAAGAAGACTTCTGACTGCCACGTATAGGTGGGGGTGATGGTGAAGCGGCCGATCGGCGCGTCGAACGCCACATTGGCGCCCAGCGAGAAGCTGTCGTCCGGCGACAGACGGAAACGGTTGTCCTTGAACAGGCCGTTGCCGAAGCGGGCCTTGCTGTGCGCGTAGGTGCCGAACACGGTGGCGTTGGCCGTGACCTGGAAGGTCGTCTGACCTTCAAAACCGGTGGCCGAGGCCTCGCCGGCATTGGTCGAAACGACCTGGCCGGACGGCAGACGGATCGAGGTCTGGAAGTTCTCGTAGTCATAGCGATAGACCGCGCCCTCCAGGGTCAGGCGACGATCCATGAGGGCGACCTTGGAGCCGATCTCGTAGGAGATGACTTCTTCGGCCGGGATCTCGGTGAACCGCGCCGCAGCGCCGGGAACGGTGTTACCGCCCTGAACGACCTTGGGGCGACGGCCGGTGGCGACCGAGGCATACAGGTTGGCGTCAGGGGTAACGGCGTAGCGGCCGACGACCCGGTAGGTGATGCCGTTGTCGGTGAAGCTCTTGTACTGGGCCTGACCATTGGTGGTGGGTTGCACGAACAGGCCGCGCGGCGTGGTCGGCGTGCTGCCGCCCAGGACCGAGCCGCCATTGCCCAGGACGACGCCGTAGCCGCTTTCCTTGTCGTCATAGGTGTAGCGCAGGCCGGCGGCCAGTTCGAGCCTGTCGGTCGCCTTCCAGGTCACATCGCCATAGGCGTCATACGACTTGGTCTTGCCGTAGTTGGTGAAGGTTTCCAGGTGCTGGCTCTTGAGCGCGGCAAAGTTCGGGATCGCGTTGATGAAGGCCATGCCGGCGACGTTGGGTCGCACGAAGCCGGGGATCGCGCCGGCGCGGGCGGCGAACACCTTTTCGTTGAACAGCAGCGGAACGCGCTGGCTGCCGTCTTCCCAGAAATAGCTCAGCCCGCCAAAGGCCGTGATCGCGCCATCGGCGTCGTAGTTCAGGCGCAGGTCCTGGCTGGCCGACTTGCCCTGGGCGTCTTCGGCGAAGGTAAACAGCGGCAGCGAGAAGCCGTCGGCGTCGAAGATCTCTTCACCCGCGAAGCGGCGGAAGGCGGTCGTCGAGGCCAGCGAGAGGGCGTCATTAATCTTGTAGTTGGCCAGGCCGGTGACGCTGAACACGTCGCGCTCAAGACCCAGCTTCTGGTCGTTTTCGAAGCCGGCCACGGTGGCCAGGGCGGCGCCGGAATTGCGGCCCAGATCACCCAGCACCGCGCCCGTGGTCGGGTCGGTCGGCAGGTAGGTCAGCGACTTGAACGAGGTGCCCGACGGGCTGTCGGACTGGTAGTTGACCAGCAGGTCGGCGTCGAAACGCTCGTTGGGGCGCCAGTTCAGCGCAACGCGCACCGCCGTGGTCTGGGTGGAGTTGAAGTCCTCGCCCACCAGCAGGTTCTTCACATAGCCGTCGCGGTGCTTGATGCGGCCGGCGACGCGGATCGACAGGGTGTCGGTGATCGGGGCGTTGAACATGCCCTCGGCCATCATGTAGCCGAAGTTGCCGCCCTCGACCCGAGCCGAGGCGGCATAGCCCGGACGGGCCTTGGCCTGGATGATGTTGACCGCGCCGATCAGCGCGCCGCGACCATAGAGGGTCGATTGCGGGCCCTTGGCCACTTCGACGCGCTCCAGGTCGAACAGCTCGACATAGGAACCGCGCGACTTCGAGATCGAGACGCCGTCCTGATAGACCGACACGCGCGGCTCGTTGGTGGCCTCGCCGGAGTCGGAGGTGATGCCGCGCATCACGAAGCCGGGGTTGTTGGGCGACTGGTTCTGGACCTCGAAGCCGGGAACGAACAGCGACAGCTCCTCGAACTCCTGAACGCCCAGCATCTCGAGCGTCGAGCCCGAATAGGCGGTCAGCGAGACCGGCACATCCATGGCCTTCTGCTCGCGCTTCTGGGCGGTGACGACGACCTGCTCGACCTGAGCGGCGTCAGCCGGCGCATCGACGTCGGCGGCGATGGCCATGGAAGCGACGCTGAGCGCCAGAACACTGGTGGCGGACATCAGCAAGGTGGTGTGGATCGCGCGCATCGATTATCCCCTTCGACGGTAAGCTGGGCTAAGTTCCCGGCGGATAGGCGCCGCTCGTGTCGGATGCGCGACGAGATTGCGACGGAGCGATGAAACACCCTTGAGCCCGCTGGACGACGATACAGACGACATCGAGATTGAGGCCCAGGCGCCACAAACTGAGGCCAGGCTTGAGGTTGCGCTCACGGCGGATGACGCTGGGGAACGCCTGGACAAGATTCTGGCGACGCGATTCGAGGGCCTGTCGCGCGCGCGCCTGCAGGCCCTGATCGCCGACGGCCGGCTCAGCCTGGAGGGCCGGGTGGTGACCGACGGCTCGCAAAAGGCCCGCCCTGGCCTGTATCAACTGCAGATCCCGGCCCCGATCGCCGCCGAACCCTCGCCAGAGGACATTCCTTTGAGCGTCCTCTACGAGGACGCCCACCTGATCGTCGTCGACAAGCCGGCCGGCATGGCCGCCCACCCGGCCCCCGGCAACTACACCGGCACCCTGGTCCACGCCCTGCTGCACCATTGCCGGGGCAGCCTGTCGGGCGTCGGCGGGGTCGCGCGGCCCGGCATTGTGCACCGCCTGGACAAGGAAACCTCCGGCGTCATGGTCGCGGCCAAGACCGACGCCGCTCACCAGGGCCTGTCGGCGCTGTTTTCCACCCACGACATCGATCGTCTCTATATCGCCCTGACCCGCGGCGCGCCCTATCCGGCCCACGGCACGATCCAGACCCAGCTGGGTCGCTCGCCGCACGACCGCAAGAAGATGGCGATCCTCAAGAGCGGCGGCCGCGAGGCCATCACCCACTATCGCGTCGAGGAAGCCTTTGGCCCGGCCGACAAGCCGGTGGCGGCGCGCGTGGCCTGCCGGCTGGAGACCGGCCGCACCCACCAGATCCGCGTCCACCTGGCCAGCAAGGTCGCGCCCTGTCTTGGCGACCCGGTCTATGGCGGCGGCCCGCCCGCGGCCGGCGTGAAGGCCGTGATCGAAGAGATCGGTTTCCAGCGCCAGGCCCTGCACGCCGCCGTGCTGGGATTTGTCCATCCGATCACCGGCGAGACCCTGCGCTTCGAGACCGCCCTGCCCGCCGACATGGCGGCTCTCGAAGCGGGCCTCAAGGCGCTCTGAGACAACCGTCCCTTGCGGTCGCGTTACAAACCCGCCCTAATTCCGCTGACGGAGCGGCCTACAGCCTACAGACCGCCGCTTTCCGGAAGGCCTCATGACCTCGATGCGACCCCTGCTCGTTCTGCTGGCCGGCCTTGCCCTAGCCGGACCCGCCCTGGCCCAGACGGTCGCCGGCGAAGACGAAGTCGTCTCGACCGCCGCCCACCGCCTCGACGCCAGAACAGCGGCAGAGGCCCAGAACGCGCCCGCCGTCACCGCGCCCCCGCCCCGCATCCTGACCACCGACGAGCAGATCGCCGAGTTCCTGGCGACCTCCCCGGCGCTCGAAGGCCGCGACGGCCTGTTCGGGCTTGGACGGAGCGACGAAGAGACCGGGCGCAAGATCCACGGCTCGGCCGGCGTCACCGTGGGCACCGGGGGCTATCGCAGCGCCTATGTCTCGACCCTGATCCCGATCGGCGAAACCTCGACCCTGGGCCTGGCCTATTCCCAGACCGATCACGGCAACAACGCCGTCTTCCATCCCTATGACGACTATGGCTATGGCGGCCATGACCGGGGCGGCTGGAACGGCGACAGCGTCGGCCTGGGCCGGCCAGGCTATTGGGGCCGCGGCGGAAAGCAGCAGTCTCTGGCCGTTTCCCTGGCCGTCGGCGGCGACCGCCGCAGCCCACCCGATGGCTGCGCGCCGGCGTTTCGCGCCGGAGATCGTTATGTAGAGCCGCTTTGGGCAACCCAGATGCGGGGTCAGATGCGGGGCCAGGCCAGTCCCTGCGCGCCCGACGGATCGCGCTGAGCCGTTCGCCCCGCCCAGGCCCACCGAAACGATCTTCTTGCGAACGCCCGTCGTTCGCGGATGTTTAATAGCTTAGCGCCATGGTTGCCTATCGGGATCTATCAGGCGTTCGCATGCAGCCGGAAATCATCGCCCACCATCACCCCGCCACGGGTACGGTGACCTATCTTGTCGTAGATCCAGCCACATTGCTGTGCGCGATTGTCGATCCCGTTCTGGATTTCGATCCGGAGACGCAGGCCACCGACACCCGTTTCGTCGATGGGATCATCGCGGAAATCCGCGCCCGCGACATGGGTCCGACCTGGATCCTGGAAACCGGCCTGCACGCCACCCACCTGTCGGCGGCCGGCCATCTGAAATATGAAACCGGCGCCTCGATCTGTATCGGAGCCGGGGTGATCGAGAGCCTCAAGCGCCTGGCTCCGGCCATGGGCGAGGACGGCGTCGACCTCGAAGGCTGGGACTTCGACAAGCTGGCCCAGGACGGCGAAGTCATGCCGATGGGCGGGCTGGAAATCACCGCCCACACCGTCACCGGTCGCCTCCCCGGCGCCGTGGCCTATCAGATCGGCGACGTGGTCTTCACGGGCGACGCCCTGCTGGCCCCTGACCTGGGCTCGGGCCGCTGCGACCTGCCCGGCGCCGACGCCGAGGGTCTGTACGCCGCCGCCCGCCGCTTTCTCTCGCTGCCAGACGACACCCGCCTGCTGGCGGGCTGGGAAGACGCCGCCGGCCGGGCCGCAACCACCGTGGCCCAGCAGCGGGCCGACAATATCCAGCTCCAGGACGGCATCGACATGGCCGCCTTCACGGCCCTGCGCGGCGCCGCCGACGCGGCCCTGGCGCCAGCGCCCTATCCCGCCCAGGCCCTGCGCGTGGCGATCCGCTCCGGCAAGCTGCCGCCAGAGGGCGAAGACGGCCGCCGCTTCCCGCCGACCGATATCAGTTCTTTCTAGAACCGAACTTGCGTCGGGCCTGGATCGCTAGCCACACGGTTCGCGAAGGCGATGTTCGGCGCGAGGCACGCCTGACCCATGGCGGTCGTCAGACCCCGGTCTGAGACGCGCCAGTCACCGCTGAAGCGACGGGCAAGACCATCGCGCTTTTCCGCTGCACCCAGATGGTTTTGCACCCCAGGGCGTGACCGCGAGAGAAAGCCTGCGACAGGGACTTGCGTTCCCGCGACGACACCGCTAGGTATCGCGCCCTCGACCTCGGGCCCTCTCAAGAAGGGCTCAAAAACGGCGCCTGGAGAGGTGGCAGAGTGGTCGAATGTACCGCACTCGAAATGCGGCGTGCCTGGAAGGGCACCGTGGGTTCGAATCCCACCCTCTCCGCCACCACCCTATTCGCCGGTGTTCATAGGCGTCCGCCGACGAGCGGAAATCCCTAGCAAAATAAGACCTTAGACGTTTCCACTGTCTGGACGCGTCCGTCGAAATACGCCACTATCTGACTCACTGTTGTGGGTAGATTTGTGGGTATAAATGGCCCGACTGATCGACAGATTGACGGCAATAGAGGTGCGGCGGCTCAGCGAGCCCGGCCTCTACCCCGATGGCGGCGGGCTGTATCTGCAGGTCAGCCCAGGCGGCGCTAAGTCGTGGATCTATCGCTTCACCCTGAAGGGTAGAGCGCGCGCCATGGGACTAGGCCCGCACCATATTGTCTCGCTGGCTGAAGCTAGGAATTTGGCCCGCGAGGCGCGCCGGCTAAGACACGAGCGCATCGACCCCATCGAGCAGCGCAAGAGCCTCCAGGCGGAGGCCGATCTATCTGCAGCGCAGCAGGTCACGTTCATGGACGCCGCCAGGGCCTACATCGACGCCAACAAAGCAGCCTGGCGCAACGACAAGCACAAGGCTCAGTGGACAGCCACGCTGGAGGCCTACGGCGCGCCGATCTTTGGTCAGACGCCTTTGGCGGACATCGACACCAATCTGGTTCTCAAGGCCCTGCAGCCGATCTGGACCACCAAGTCGGAGACGGCGAGCCGGGTGCGAGGCCGCATCGAAACGGTGCTCGATTGGGCGACCGTCCGAGGGCTCAGGACCGGCGACAATCCGGCCCGCTGGAAGGGCCACCTGGACAAGCTGCTGCCGGCGAAATCCAAGGTGTCCAAGGTCGAGCACCATGCCGCACTGCCCTACAAAGAGGTCAGCGCGTTGATAGCCGATCTGCGCAAGCAGCGCGGCGCCGGCGCGCGCGCTTTGGAGTTCGCCATTCTGACGGCGGCGCGGACCGGCGAGGTGATCGGCGCGACCTGGGACGAGTTCGACCTGGAGCACGCGACCTGGACAATCCCCGCCGCCCGGATGAAGGCCAAGAAGCCGCATCGGGTGCCGCTATCCCCTGCCGCGCTCGCTGTCATCATGGCGCGCCGCGAGCAACAGATCGAGGCGGAGCGGACACGTTTGTCGCTGATGGGCCAAGTATCGCCGGACGATCTGGGGCCTCAGCCCTTCGTCTTTGAAGGAATGCGGTCGGGCAAGGGCCTGTCGAACATGGCCTTGCTGAAGGTCCTTGAACGCATGGGCCGTTCGGATCTCACGACCCATGGATTCCGAAGCACTTTCCGCGATTGGGCGGCGGAGATGACGGAGCATCGCGGCGAGATCGTCGAAATGGCGCTCGCTCACACGATCGCCGGCAAGGTTGAGGCGGCCTATCGCCGTGGCGATCTACTCGAAAAGCGAACACATCTGATGCACGACTGGGCGCAATACATCGTGGACCCAAAATGACGCGGACAGAAAAAGCCAGCGGCATCGATGAGGAAATCGGAGCCAAGACCCGAGCAGCGTTCGAAAGCATATTCGAAGCTATTGATGCAGGTATGATCTCGGGAAACTACTCCGATGCATTCTCAAGAGTGCGGGAAATTATTGATCCACTTCGAGAGAAAATTGGTGGAGAGATATGCAACAACGACCCCGGTGAATTTGAGTGCCATCAGCTGATGAAGTCAAATTCTGAGCGCAAAGCCGCGATTGGAAGCTTTTTCAGGGTCGATAACGTCCTTGCCCTATTGATCACTGATGCAGCCAGAAGCCCTGAAGCCCTGAGAATTTTTCAAGCTGGTTACGCATTCGGCGCGGCGTCTGGCCTCGGAATTTTCCGACTTATAGGTACAGACCATGCTGTGGTTACGGCGACCACAGAAGCCACAGAATATCTTGAGAGTCGAGTTAGGGGCGGAGATGGAAGAGCGGATCTCGATAAGCCGAGAATAGAAAATAGGAGAAATAGAGTTATAGATTTTGTGCGCGATAATCCGAACATCAAAAGTGTAATTGAGATTGCAGAAGCCATACTTCCGTTTGAAGAGAAGAATTTATCTTTGGCATCTCTAACCGCATATATCAGGCGGGAAATGAGAGATCACCTTCCAGGCCACCTAAGAAGGAAAAATTCTCGGCAGATACCCTTCGGGTAAATTTAAGGAGCGGCGGCGTGCAGTTGAGGATGGCCGGCGCTGAAACGCATTCAGGTGGCTGAATGCGACTGCGCTTATTTTCTAGCTGCGCCATCCCTATGGACGCCTCCGCACGTTGGGAGGTCCCCATGGATGAGAGAGATGACACCCTTAGCTCAGACGCCAAGCAAGCAGGCCTATTCCATCCTGGAATTTTGCCAGGCTTTCGGAATCGGCCGCTCGACCCTTTACGATCAGATCCGCAACAAACGGCTCCAGGTGGTCAAGGTCGGCGCTCGAACGCTAATCCCGCGCGGAGAGGCAGAACGCTGGCTCGCTGATCTGCGTTCATAGCAATAGCCATGCCGGCCTAAGGGGCCAGCTGCTGTCATCGGACGCTCGTCAGGTTGCACAGCCAACACGCGGTCCATCGGGATCGCAGGCCGCCGCTTCAAACCACCCCGCTACCACCTCAATGGAGGGACCATGTCCTATCCGAATGCCTTCCCATGCCTCAGCCGGGCCTTGGCAGCCCTCCGGCAGCGGCGTCAACGCCCAGCAACTAGCGAAATCATCCGGTTCGTCACCAAAAACGACGGCGTCTGCTACTGCCAGGTCGTCCGCTGCAAGATCGGCCGAAAACGCCATGTGGCTTTTTTGAATGTCGCCGGATCTCTCCATCATCCAACCGGCGACATCGAGGGCCTCGCCTCGTCGGCGCTCCGCGATATGGGCGCTCCGGCCGCCTCGCTCGTCTTTTGGGAGGTCGATCGGTATGAGACGGATGATCGCATCTTCATCCACCGGGTCGAATTCCAGTCCCCAGCATCCGGAAGGTTCTCGGACCCCAAGTGGATTCCGGAGGCGCTGCCCGAGGCGTTGGCCAAGCAGGTCGCGCTCGCCCAGCATGAGATTTTCCTCAACTGGACGCCCCGTGCGCCAAGGGGCCGGCGATGAGAGCGGCGGTGCGCTTTTCCCATGCCGGAAGCTTCGCAATCGCCGGGCTCCCAATTGATTCAAACTGCGAAAAGTCCACCTCAGAACTGGGAGTATTAAGTCCACACATTTCGCACGCGTGGGACAAGCTGGGTAAGGCGTTGCGAAGCGTGCGCATCGCGGGCTGTCTACACAGACTGCCAAATAGCGCCGGCCCATCAACCATTTGTCCGTGTGCGGATAGCGTGCGTAGAGGGGGCTGGCCATGCACCGCGTGAGCCTCTCGCTTCGCCTCACAAGGACACAGGACGCGTCGATACAGCGCCATGCTGAAGCACACGGCATCACCCGCTACCAAGCGGCCATCCGCGTGATGGAGGCGGGCCTGGCGACCATCATGGCCAGTTCCACACCGACTAGCAGCGACGGCGCTGACGTCGCCGCCGCGATCGGCGAACTCGTGGTCCGGGCTGCCGTGTTGGAACGTCTCATCGACCGAACGCTCTACACCAGTGCCGCCGCCTATACCTTTGCCCGCCAAGCCGCGCTCAGCGGCGCGCATGACCCGGCCAAGCTCGACCAAGCGCTCAGCGAGGCGGCCGGCGAGGCCTACCGTCGTCAGCGCGATCTGGCGCGGGGCGAGCGATGAGCGCGGCGCCAATCAAGACCGGTCAGGGGCTCGTCGCGCATGGCCTGGGCGCCGCCTTACGACGCTGGATCGGATACGGGCGCATCACCTTAGCAACGATCGTCGGCGCGTGCCTTGTCTGGACCGTCCATTCAACCTCGCCGCCGATCCGCGAGATGGCCGGTGCCTTTGCCCTCGCGCGGTTCAAGCAGTGGATGGCCGAGGGGCAGCCGCTGACGCCCACCGTCACGCTCAATGGGAACCATGGACCGGTAGCGATACCGGCCGACCTGGTCGTTGAGTCACCGGCGTTTCAACGCGCATGGCAAGCGGTCTTGAGCCGGATGATCGCCGGTTCAATGAGTGGTGCCGCATTGGGCTTGCTGCTCAGCCTTGCCTGGTCAGCTTGGATGGAGCGTCGGGGCGAGACCGCATCAGCCGATCGCGCTCTGCGGGGTTCCGCCGTCGTTTCCGAGCGGGCGCTGGCGCGTTTGACCGCGAGGCAGGCTGATCGCAACGCACTGCGACTGGCCGCCATTCCCATCCCACCGACGCTTGAGACCCGCCACGCTGCTTTTGTCGGCAGCACCGGCAGCGGCAAGACCACGGCCTTGCGCCAGTGGCTGGACGGAATCGAGACTAGGGGTGATTGCGCGATCGTCTATGACACCAGCGGTGAATTCGTCGCCCATTACTACGACCCGGCGCGGGGCGATGTGATCCTCAACCCCTTCGACGCGCGCGGGGCGTTCTGGAATCCTTTCAATGAGATCCAGCACCCCGCCGACGCCGACCGGATCGCCGCCCAATTGGTGACCGCCAATGACGAAGGCCGTGACGATGTCTGGACCAGCTCAGCGCGAGTTCTGGTCGCCAACATCATGCGAATGCTCTGGCGTGAAGGGCGCGGCGACCTGCCCGCGCTTGTTCATGCGCTGCAATCGACAACCAAAGGCGAGTTGAAAGGCTGGCTGGCGCAGACCTCATCCGCCCGAACCTTCGAGGAAGACGCCGACCGCGCCACCGGCTCGGTGCTCTTCATGCTCTCCGAGACGGTAAACCTGCTTCAGTATCTGAGGACCGCGCCAGGTCCGGGCGGCGGCTTCAGCTTTCGCGGGTTCTTTAACGGCCTGGACGCGGTTGAGGGACGAAAGCCCTGGATTTTAGTCCCTCGCAAGGAGGACTATTTCGAGGCCACCAAGCCGCTGTTGGCCTGCTGGCTGGAATGCGCGGCCGGCGCGATTCTGGGTCTGGATACCAGTCCGACACGCCGGGTCTGGATGTTCCTCGACGAACTTCCCGATATCCCTCGGGTCGATAACCTCCAGCGGCTCTTGCCGCAGGGGCGCAAGTTTGGCGCCGCCGCCGTCCTGACGTTCCAGGCCATCGGCCAGATGCGCGAGCGCTATGGCAAGGATGGGGCCGAAGCGCTGCTGGGCTGCTGCAACACCAAGCTCTTCCTGCAACTGAGCGACGCCGACAGCCGCCGATGGGCCAGCCAGGCGGTCGGCGAGGTGGAAGTGGAAATGCGCGGCGCGACGGAGTCGCTGGCCTTCGAACTGGGCAAGGGGCGGACGTCCTTGGCCAGCCAGCGGCAGATCCGTGCGGCCTTGATCGACAGCGAATTTCGGCTCCCGCGTCACGAAGGGTTTCTGCAACTGCCCGACGGCTTGCCCGTGGCACGAGTGCGGCTGAACAACCGCCATATTATAAAGAGAGGCGCGGCGCGGCAGCCGGGTTTTATCCTTGGCGATATCGCTGACACGCTCTGGGGCTTGCCGGCGGCAGCGCCACGGGGACCGATTATCCCGGACGGCGGGCCAGTCTGATGGTGGCATCCATCAGCGGCCTTTCGAATAGCGCCCAAGCCGCCAGCTACTACGAGGCGGACGACTACTATTCGGAAGGTGGCCTTGCGCCGAGCGCATGGCGCGGAGAAGCGGCCGACGCCTTGGGTCTGTCAGGCGATGTCGATCGCGATCAATTCAAGGCCTTGCTCGACGGCTTTCTGCCGACCGGCGACGTTCTGGGAACCGTCCGCAATGGCGAGCGAGAGCACCGGCCAGGCTGGGATCTCACCTTCAGCGCGCCCAAGTCGTTATCGGTCATGGCGCTGGTCGCGGGCGACACCCGCCTGATCAAGGCCCACGATGAGGCGGCCGCGACGGCCCTGGCCTATGTCGAGCGCTATGGCGCGGCAACGCGGATCCGTGAGGGCGGCCGGCTTGAGCACGTACCGACCGGAAATCTTGTCGCGGCGACGTTCCGTCATGAGACGAGCCGCGCTCAAGATCCGCAGCTTCACACTCACAGTGTAATCCTGAATGCGACGCAGGACGCAAAGGGTACGTGGCGCAGTATGGAAGGCCGCACCTTCTTCCAACTGCAGAAGGCCGCTGGCGAGATCTACCGCCAGGAGCTGGCCCAGGCCGCCCATCGCCTCGGCTACACCATTGAGGCGGGCAAGGAGTCGGCCTTCGAAATCGGAGGTGTTCCGGATGCGGTTCTAAAGGCATTCAGCGAGCGCGCCGCCCAGATCGAGGCGCATCTAGCCGAGCGCGGCAAGACCCGCGAGACCGCCTCGCCTGCTGAAAAGCAGATGGCGACTCTCGACACTCGGCAGGCCAAGGAAGCGGCCGACCGGGGCGAACTCGTCGCGACTTGGCGCGCGACGGCCGACGCGACCGGGTTCGATCGTCACAACCGCCTGGCCATGGTCGCGGCGGCCGAGGCCAAGAACCAAGACGCCCGGCGCGATCTTGAACTGCGCGGCGAGGCCGAAGCGGTCGCCTATGGCGCCATCCGGTTCGCGGCGGAAAAGCTAGGCGAGCGCCAGGCTGTCTTCAGCGCCGCCGAGCTTGAGAAGGAGGCCGGGCGGCGCGGCATCGGTCGGGCCGGTCAGGCCGAGATGCTGCGCGCCATTGATCGGGCCGTCGAGACCGGTGAGCTTTCGCCCCGCGTGCATAGAGATCGGCGCGGCATCGAGGGCGTCGGCTTCACAACTGCCGGCAACATCGCCGCCGAAACGCGGCTCTTGCAGGCCGAATATCGCGGACGCGGGCAGGAGGTGCCCCTGGCCTCGCCCATCGGAGCTGCGCGCCTAGTCGCTGAGGCGGCTTTGCGCGCCGAGGATCGCGGCCATGTCTGGACCCAGGACCAGCGCGCCGCCACGCAGTCGCTGCTCACCAGCCGCAGCCAAGTTGTCGCTGTGCAGGGTTACGCCGGCACGGCCAAGACCACGACCGTTCTGGCGACTTTCGCGAAGGCCGCGCGGGAGGCGGGGCTCACGATCCGCGCTTTGGCTCCATCCGCGTCAGCCGCGCGGACACTCGGTGATGCCCTGTCGCTTGAAGGACAGACGCTCGCGCGACACCTGAAAACGCAGGAGGCGAAGGCCGATCCGGTGTCGGCGAAGCGCGAGATCTGGTTGGTGGATGAGGCCAGCCTTGTCTCCGCGCGTGACATGGCCCGGCTCCTGGAGAGCGCGGAGTTTGCAGGCGCCCGCACCGTCTTGGTCGGCGACCTCAAGCAGTTGGGTTCGGTAGGCGCAGGCGCGGCTTTTGCCCAACTCCAAGGGGCGGGCATGGAGACAGCGCGACTGACGGAGATCGTGCGCCAAACCAACACCCTCACGCGTCAAGCAGTTGAAGCGACGCTGGAGGGCCAGGTCCGACGCGCGTTCGAGGCTCTGGACGCTGGCGGCGGACGGGTTATCGAGGCCGGCACGCCCGAGGCGCGGCGGGCCTTGATCGCGGCCGACTATGCCGCGCTCAACGCCGAAGCGCGTGGGCGAACCATCGTCATCGACCCGTCCCGTGAGGGGCGCGACGCGCTTACGGTCGAGATCCGCGCCCAGCTGGTCGAACGTGGCGTACTGAGCGAGCGCTCAGTGACGGCGCGCGGTCTCGTCGCCAAGGATCTGACCAGAGCCGAGGCTCGCCAGGCCGACAGCTACGCGCCGGGCGATGTCGTCATCTTCAACAAGCGCCTCGACGCCGAGGGCGTCGCGCGCGGCGATGCTTTCACGGTCGCCGCTGTGGATGAGCGTTCTGGGACCGTCGGGCTCATCAACAACCATGACCGCAAGCTCGATTGGGCCCCGGCGCAGTGGGGGCAGGCTGAAGCCTTCACCACGACCACGCGCGAACTCCGCGTCGGCGACCGCATCGAGTTCACCCGCAACGACCACGCAGGCGGCCGGGCCAACGGAACCCAGGCCGAGGTCACGCGACTTTCCGATGATGGACGCAGCGTCGAGATCCGGGACGGACGCGGGCGCGTTGAAGCGCTATCGCTAGATTGCGTGAGGGATCAGCATATCCGCCACGCCTACGTGCAGACGGCCTACGCGGCGCAGGGCCGAACCGCTGATCGGGTCATGGTCCACGCCGAGAGTGGCCGAGCAAACCTCATCGATCAGGCGTCGATATATGTGGCCATCTCACGGGCGCGAAGTGAAGCGACAGTTTACACGGATGATCGGGAGAAGCTCACCAGGGGCGTCCAGGAGCGGATGGGGGAAGCGTCCATGGCCTTCGGCCGGGCCGGCATTCAGCCGCAGCATGCTGCCGGGCCTCATCTAGGAGGGATTGCCGACTAGGAAATTTCTGGGTTCCGGTAACCGGGTTACGAGCCGTTTCGCTTCGCGGGAAGTGCGAACTGGAATCGACCAAAATTGAGTTTAGCGGCCTCGTTCGCTCAATCGTAATCGCCATGATGAATCGCGTTAGCGGCTTGAACCCCAATTTGACATTAAATTGGATGCTGCTGTTAGCGCAGGCTTTTTCCAACGAATGACTTTCGAGTCGGCTTAGCGATTAAATTGGAAAAGCCACGCTGAGTGCGATTAGCGTTTAAATTGGGAGTCGTTGAAAAAGTTGGATTTTGGACTCGCTGAGAGTTCAAATCGAATTTGCGCTAAAATAGCGCTAAGCCCAGAACGGCAGATAACGCGCGTAACGACGGGACTCGCCAGCGGATTGATCGAGTTTGATCAGATCGGCTTCGATCGTAGCCGCGATCACCTGCGAAACCGTAGCGGATTTGGGTTCAGCCAATCCGAACCGATCCCTGAGCGACTGGTTTGTCATTCGCTCGGAAAGAACGTGTTTGAGCGCGCAGTGCTGGTAGCAAGCCCGAACGCGATCATCCCGATCCATGTCCTCGAACGGCTTGAGTCCGTAGATCGTCGCGACGGTTCTACGGTGCATCGCTCGGAAGTCCGGCGCGGGAAGTTGGAATCTTTCCGCTAGAGTCACGACCCGGTCGATACCGCTACTGCGCTCTTCACAGATAAACATCCGCCGCATGAGGTCAGCCAGGCGCTCGTTGCGCGACTGATAGCCATCGATGAAGCGCTCGATCGGCACGATCGGCTCGCCTGGGTTCGAGATTTCCACGCGGTTCGAGTAAATCTCCACCATCGGCGACATACCGCCGATCGATAGATCCTGATGGACCAGCGCGTTGGCGATCAGTTCGCGGATCGCGTCGTCGGGAAGGAGCTTCACCTTCTGCCTCAAGGCGTGCTCGATCACTTCGTTCTGAGGAAGTTGCCCCATGACGAAATCGATCAGGCCCTGGAAACCAACCGCGTAGCCGCGACTGCCAATCTGATCGATCTTTGTCTCAAGCTTCGAAGGCCCGGCATAGACGATCACGCGGGGAGCCTTCCGCGCCAGATCTGGAAACTGGTCCAATCGTTTGGCGAGCAGCAGCCCACCGAGTCGTCGGATCGCATAACCACCAGGCTCGCGATCGATCAACCGTTCCGATATGAGCCGATCGAGAACGCCCTCCCGGGTGGTGGGATAGGGCTGCTTCAACAACTCGAAGAAGGTTTGAGTGTCGAGGAGATCGATCACGGCTTGGGGATCGAGCCCTCGAAGCGCCGGCTCTTCGGCCCAATCCGGCTGTCCTTCGGCGAAGATCGCTCGCAGACGATCCTCTGACATGGGCCTCAGGCTTTCGCCCGAACGCATGAGATACTTACCTTCGAGATGATAAGCCGTTCCTCTCGGGCGTCCTGGGATGGTGAACACGACGACCCGGCCGTCCGGATGTTCGACGACCTCGATATCGACGCGGAAGCCCACCGCCAGGAACAGGCTATCGGCGGTATCGACGGGATTGAGAAAAGCATTGCTGCCCACGACTTGGCGCGGGCGCTTGTCGGAGACGCCCAACACGAGGTGCCCGCCGCCCTCGTTCGCGATGGCGACGCAGTAGGAGTTCAGCTTGTCGATGGCGTAGCCATTCTTCGCTTCCTTGAACTCCAACGCCTGGTGCTCGGAAGGCTCCTGACGCCAAAGATCAATCTGCGAGATAGAGATCGCCATTCCAGCCTTACATGCTCAGAATCGATATCGCTCACGTGAGCGCACGGGATGATATTCCCTTGGGGGACTATCAGTGAAGCGCTGGCGCGATGCCAGAAGCATGTGTTTCGGCCTGTGGATCGGCAATCCTTGCGGCTCCCCACATCCATAACGAGATAACCAACGAGGATAGGCTTTCGCCTTAGCGGCTGGAAACTCTAGCCAACTCACCTATAGGATGAGGCAGAGGGGCGCGCATTCATGGCTGAGCAGACCGTTTGGGGCATTCACGCAGGAAAGACGGGCGAGGCTGAAGCCCTCTTCGCCGATCACAACTGCATCGCTGTGGGCTGGCCGGAGGTCGGCGATCTGGCTTCTCTCAAGGCCAACCGCGAGGCCTTTAAGGCCAGATATGGTCAGGTCTACCCAGATCGATCGGCAGGTCACGTCCCAGTCGCCGCTGGTCAGCTGTTCCGGTTCGTCAACGAGATCCAGGTCGGCGATTATGTGGTGTTTCCGGCCAAGCTTGACCGCACCGTCCGTATCGGGCGCATCACCAGCGGATACGCGCATCGACCGGACGCCTCCGCTGCCTATCCCAACCAGCGCTCTGTGGAATGGCTCAAGACCTTTCCCAGAACAAAATTCAGCCAGGCTGCGCTCTACGAAATCGGATCGGCGCTATCGCTGTTCCAGGTCAAAAACTTCGCCGACGAGTTCAGGGCCGCGCTTACGGGCGTAGAGCTTGATCCATCGGTGAGCGAGGACGCTGCTGTCGCGGCCGTGGTGATGGAGAGCGAGCAAAGCACGGAGGATTTCGTGCTCAAGCGCCTCGCCCGCGAGTTCAAAGGCCACGCCTTTGAACACTTCGTCGCGCATCTGTTGGAAGCCATGGGCTTTCGGGCGCACGTCACGAAGAAATCCGGCGATGGCGGGGTCGATATCATCGCCCACAAAGACGCCCTGGGCTTCGAGCCGCCGATCATCAAGGTTCAGGTGAAGAGCGGCGAAGGCGCGATTGGCGAGCCCGAGGTCAAGCAGCTCAAGGGCAACCTTTCAGGCGGCGAGAAGGGCCTGCTCGTTACGCTGGGAACCATCTCCAGCAAGGCGGAGCTTTTTGCTCGAACCGTGCCGGATATCCGCCTGATCGACGGCGAAAATCTCGTGAAGCTCATCTTGGAGCACTACGAGCAATTCGACAGCCGTTATCGCGCCGCCGTGCCCCTCAAGAGAGTCTATCTTCCGGCGCCGGCGGAGCAAGCCTCCGACTAAGCCCCCGACACCGAAAACTCGCTGGAAAACGGGTCTTGGCGCGACGCAAATCGCGCTAAGTTCCCCGCCTATTTCGCCCATTCGGGCAGTGAGTGAGCAAAAGCCAGCATGGCGACACATTCCGATCTAGCCAATCTGGTTTGGCAAATCGCAGATCTGCTGCGAGGCCCCTATCGCCCGCCGCAATATGAGCGGGTGATGCTGCCGCTTGTTGTGCTTCGCCGTTTCGACTGCGTTTTGGCCGACACCAAACCGAAAGTCCTGGCCGAGTACGAGCGCCGCAAAGGCGGCAGGCTCACCGACGATGCGCTCGATAGCACCCTAAACAAAGCCGCCGGCCACCGCTTTCACAACCGCTCAGAACTCGATTTCCAGAAACTGAAGGGCGATCCTGACAATTTAAACAAACATCTTGTCAGCTACATTAAGGGCTTTTCGGCGAACGTTCAGCGCATTTTCGAATACTTCGAATTTGAAAGTGAAATTGAGCGGATGCATGAGGCAGGTATTTTATACCTCGTCATTTCGGGATTCTGCGACGTCGATTTGCACCCTCGGAAGGTGAAAAATCAAGAGATGGGACTCATTTTTGAGAACCTTATCCGCCGATTCAACGAACTTGCTAATGAGACTGCCGGCGATCACTTCACACCCCGCGAAGTGATCACACTAATGATTGATCTACTTCTTTATGATGCAGACGAACTTCTTAGCAAACCTGGCATTGCCATGCGGATGCTGGACCCAGCTTGCGGCACGGGCGGAATGCTTGCTGGCGCGCAGAAGTACATGCGCGATCACCACGATGGCGCGACACTCTATGTGTACGGTCAGGACTACAACAAGCGCGCCTTCGCTACGGCGGCTTCAGACATGCTTATGAAGGAGGTCGATCACAACGGCGGCGGCGAGAATGTCCAATTCGGTGACAGCTTCCTCGACGACAAATTCGCAGGCCAGACGTTCGACTATTTCATCGCGAATCCCCCGTTCGGCGTGGACTGGAAGCGGCAGCAGAAGGAGATCGTTCGGCGGCATGAGAAAGCGCCTCAGGAAGACCCGTGGAGCGCCGGACTTCCGCGTGTGAACGATGGATCGCTACTCTTCCTGCAGCACATGATTTCGAAATTCGAGGACGTCGATCCGAAGAAGCAGAAGTATGGCTCGCGGGCAGCGATTGTCTTTTCTGGTTCTCCGCTCTTCACAGGTGGAGCGGGTGGCGGGGAAAGTGAAATTCGGCGCTGGGTTATTGAGAGAGACCTGCTCGAAGCCATCGTCGCCCTGCCAGAGCAGATGTTTTACAACACCGGCATCGGCACTTACATTTGGATCGTAACCAATCGAAAGGCGAAGGACCGGAAGGGTCAAATCCAGCTCGTCGACGCTCGTGACACCTCGATCCCGATGCGGCGCAGCCAGGGCGATAAACGCCGTAAAATCGGTGAGGGACCCGCGCTTGAGGATGATCGCGCTGACGAGCCAGATCAAATCGCCGATATCGTCCGGCTCTATGGCGCCTTCGAGCCGGGCGAGAAGAGCAATATCTTCGACAATGCCGACTTTGGCTATACCCGCGTAACGGTCGAGCGCCCGCTGCGGCTCCGATACCAGATGACGGTCGAGGACAAGGCCCGCCTTCTGGATGCCGCTCCACACCTGTTGGATGACGTGCAGGCCATCGATAAAGCGCTCGGCCGCGAGCCACAGCTCGATTGGAACGCTGCTTGGAGCGATATCGAGAAGCTTCTGAAGAAGCGCGGTTCACGCTGGAAGGCTCCCGAAGAAAAGCTCTTCCGCTCGGTCTTCACTGCCAAGGATCCAACGGGGGTAGCCGTCAAAAGGGGACCCGGCCTCGAGGCCGATTCGGACTTACGTGACTTCGAAAACGTGCCGTTGAAGGAGGACATCGACGCCTATTTCAAGCGCGAGGTTCTGCCGCATGTCCCCGACGCCTGGATGGACCGCGCCAAGGACAAGGTCGGCTATGAGATCAACTTCAACCGGCACTTCTACAAATTCACCCCGCCGCGCAAGCTGACCGAGATCGATGCGGACCTGAAGAAGGCGGAAGACGAAATCCTTCGCTTGCTGCGGGAGGTGACGAAATGAGCTCCGATTCAAAGTACCCACGACAGCGCTTGAAGTTTGCAGCATCGATCAATGATGAATCGCTCACCGAGGATGTCGATCCCGATTTTGAGATTCAGTACATCGACATTGGCAACGTCGATTCATCAGGCAAGGTTCATGAGATCGCCACTTACCGCTTCGAGGCCGCTCCGAGCCGAGCACGGCGTATTGTAAGGAATGGCGACGTCATCATCTCGACTGTTCGCACATACCTTCAAGCAATTGCAGCGATTGCGTCGCCTCCCGACAATCTTATTGTCTCAACCGGCTTTGCCGTTCTCAGGCCGCGCCTCGGTACACTTGATCCGAAATTCTGCCGCTACGTGCTTCGCGAGCCGACCTTCCTTGCCGAAGTGGAGATGCGTTCAACTGGCATAAGCTATCCGGCCATCAATGCCTCCGAGATAGGTGACATTGCGATCCCCTATCCGCCCCTGGCGGATCAAGGCGTCATCGCCGATTTCATCGAAACCGAGTCCAATCATATCGATGCGCTAATCGCCGCCAAACAACGGCTACTCGATCTACTAGCCGAGAAGCGGCGCGCGATCGCCGCTGAGGCGATCATGCGCGGACTCAACCCAGCCGCCCCGCTGCGCCACTCCGGCATTGCATGGCTCGGCAAGATTCCGGCGCACTGGGCCATTGAACGGTCGCGATGGCTGTTTCGTGAAAGAGACGAGAGGTCCGAAACCGGCGCTGAGGAAATGCTGACGGTTTCGCACCTCACCGGTGTCACTCCGAGATCGGAGAAGGACGTAAACATGTTCGAAGCAGAGTCGACCGTCGGTTACAAACTCTGCTTTGCAGGCGATCTGGCCATCAACACCTTGTGGGCATGGATGGGTGCCATGGGTGCAGCGCGCGTCGATGGCATCGTGAGCCCAGCCTACAATGTCTACACCCCTAGCCCGCAGCTTTTGCCGGATTATGTCGACGCGCTCGTTCGGATCCCGGTCTTCGCCCAGGAAGTAACTCGATACTCGAAGGGCGTCTGGTCTTCCCGACTGCGGCTCTATCCAGAAGGCTTCTTCGAGACTTTTTGGCCTGTGCCGCCGATCGACGAACAACACGAAATCGTCCGTCACATCGCGACCGGAACCGCCAAGGTAGACCGGCTTCGCGCCGCGACCGAGCACTCCATAACACTTCTGAAGGAACGCCGCAGCGCGCTAATCGCCGCCGCTGTGACGGGCCAACTTCACATTCCGGAGGCGGCATGAAGATCACGCGGCTCAACGTTGCTGGGCTTCGCGGCTTCGATCAAGCGACGTTCGAATTCGACCCCGTTTTCACATTGCTGGTCGGCGTCAACGGCGTGGGCAAGAGCAGCGTGCTGGAAGCTCTTCGCGTTTCGCTATCTCGCGTTTTGCCGAAGTTCACCGCTAGCCGGGCTGCGCCGCTCGCCTTCTCAGCCGCCGACATCCGGCTAGACAGCGCCGCACTGACCATTGATCTGGACTTTGCGTTTGCTGATGGTGAACGCCACCTTCTACTTCACAAGCCCAGAGAGCGTTACACGCCGGATCAGGAAGGCTCCGTCCGGCAGGGGACGTTCGAAACGCCTGAAAAAGAGGAGCTGTCGCCCCAGCCCTGGCCAAAGCTGGACCCATCGGGCAACCAGCCGCTCGCTATTTATTTCGGCATCCGTAGGTCCCATCCGACGGACGAGCGGATCAATGTTGGCCGATCACGGGGCGGCCCGGCTGCTGCATATGCAGATGGACTTACCGACGTCAGACCGCTCCACCTGGCCGACATGGCGTCGTGGATCCTGGCTCAGGAAGTCTTGGCGGAGGAGTTTCCTCGTGCGCGGTTGCACCTGGATGCGCTAAAGTCGGCAGCCGCACGTTTCCTACCGACATGCACCGATTTGCGCGCAGCCGGTGACAGCGAAAAGCCTCGCCTTCTGATTACAAAACGCGGCGTCGAACTCGACGTACGCTATCTTTCCGAAGGCGAGCGCGGAATGCTGGCGCTCGCCCTCGATCTGGCGCGCCGCTTGTCGCAAGCCAATCCGATGCTTGACGATCCGGTGCGCGACGGAGTGGCCGTCGTGCTGATCGATGAGCTGGACATGCACATGCATCCGCTCTGGCAGCGGCAGGTCCAGTCTCTGCTAACTAGCACGTTTCCGAACTGCCAGTTCATCGCCACTACGCACTCGCCCCAGATCATCGGCGAGACGCAGCCGGAACGCGTCATCCTGCTGCAGGCGGAAGATAGCCGAGTCTTTTCGAAACGTTGTGGCCAAGCCTATGGGCTCGATGCCAATGCCATTCTTGAGCAGATCATGGGCACAATGTCTCGTGCAGAACCCGCGCGCCTCGCCATTGCCGCCGTAGAAACAGCACTAGACGAAGGCGAACTCGACGAGGCGCGTGCGCAACTCGCTGCGTTGCGCACGCTCATTCACGGTGATGACCCCACTGTCGCGGGCCTTGAAGCGACCATAAACAATCTTCAGGCGCTGGGCGATGCGCCAGATAAATAAGGGGTCCGAGCCTGCTGAACACACGCAATGGAAGGGCCAGAACAAGGCACTCCCCAATTTTTGCTATGCGGCGCTCACGGCCGAGCATCGCCGTGCAATTAGGGAGAACCTGGTACACGAGCAGCGCGGGCTCTGCGCTTACACAGGGCGTCGCATTGAAATCGATAGCTGCCACATTGAACACCTGAAGCCGCAGTCACATTGCGGACCCGGTGAAGACATCGACTACCGAAATCTCGTTGCGGGAGTGCCTGCGCCCAACACGCCTCAGCTTTCATATGGCGCTCACAAGAAGGCGGACTGGCCGCCTGTCGCCGCCGAACACCTATTTGTCTCACCGTTGTCAGCAGGATGTGGCGCCCGCTTTTCCTTTCGTCTTAGCGGAGAGGTAGCGGCTTCCAACGTCGGCGATGCCGCGACAACCGAAACGATCACCCGCTTAGGATTGAACGAGAAGGCCCTCGTCCAGCTTCGCAAGTCGGCCATCGACGCAACTCTTCAAATTAGAGGACGAGGCCTAGCATCAATTGATGTTGGCGACGCGCGGCGGCGCTTGAACGATCTTGAGCGGGCAGAGCAGCAGAACGGCCCATTGGAGCCTTACTCATTCGTTCTTACGCAGGCACTTGAAAAGCAAATCCAGCGCATAGAGAAAATTCGCCAGGCAAAAAAAGGCCAGCCATGAACCACCCCCGGCATTCAGAAGGCGCGTTCGAAACGGTCATTGAAGGGGCGCTGCTCGCGAATGGCTACGACCACCAGCCTCCTGAGGGTTTTGACCGCGAGCGAGCCATCTTTCCGGATGCGGTGCTGGCTTTCATTCGCGCCACCCAGCCCAAAGAGTGGAAGGCCCTAGAGGCGCTCCACGGCGAACGCACGGGCGTGCAGGTCCTAGGGGATCTGACCAAATGGATGGATCGCGAGGGAGCCCTGGCGACTCTGCGTCACGGCTTCAAATGCTACGGCAAGACCCTGCATATAGCCTTCTTCAAGGCTGCGCATGAGCTTAACCCCGAGCTCGAAGCGCGTTACGCCGCAAACCAGGTCGGGGTAACAAGACAGCTTCGCTATTCAAAGACGTCCGAAAAGTCCCTCGATGTCGTTCTTAGCGTCAATGGTGTTCCGCTCGTTTCGGTCGAGCTCAAAAATCCGATGACGGGGCAGACCGTCGAACATGCCCTGCGCCAGTATCGAAATGATCGGGACCCGCGCGAACCGATCTTCGAGTTCAAACGGCGGATGCTCGTGCATTTCGCGGCCGATACCGAATCCGTTTTCATGACCACCCGGCTAGCGGGCTCGGCGACCTATTTCCTACCCTTTAACAAGGGTTGCGATGGCGGCGCCGGCAATGGCCCCGATCCCAAGGGGCGCGCCTATCGCACTGCCTATCTCTGGGAAGAGGTCTTGCAGCGCGATAGCCTGCTCGACCTCCTGGCTCGCTTCATCCACCTTCAGGTGGAAGAGAAGCGCGACGACCAAGGCCGCAAGGTCAAAAAAGAAACGCTGATCTTTCCGCGCTACCATCAGCTAGAGGCTGTTAGGTTGCTCGTAGACCAAACGAAACGCGAAGGCGTCGGCAACAACTATCTGATCGAGCATTCGGCCGGCAGCGGCAAAAGTAACACAATCGGCTGGCTCACGCACCGTCTGGCCTCCCTGCACGACGACAAGAACAACCGTGTATTTGACAGCGTGATCGTGATCACCGATCGGGTGGTGCTCGATAAGCAGCTTCAGGACACAATCTACCAGTTCGAGCACAAGCATGGCGTCGTGCAGAAGGTCGAAGAGAGTTCACGGCAGCTCGCCGAAGCGCTTGAAAGCGCCGTCCCGATTATCATCACAACCCTCCAGAAATTCCCGTTTGTCTCGCGTCAACTCGCCAAGCTGGCGGAGGCTCGGGGCGAGGCGGGCGATGGTGCTTTGAAGGCGAGGAAATGCGCCGTCGTCATCGATGAGGCGCATAGCTCGCAAGGCGGAGAAACCGCGACGGATCTCAAAGAGGTCTTAAGCGGCGAAGGGCTTCGTGAGGAAGCGGCCAAGTACATGGCCGAAAACGAAGAGGAGGATATGGATGAGCTCTACCGATCCATGGCTAAGCGCGGCCGCCAAGCCAATCTGAGCTTTTTCGCCTTCACTGCTACGCCGAAGCATAAAACACTGAAGGTGTTCGGCCGCGATGGCCTTCCCGCCCATCGGTATACGATGCGCCAAGCCATCGAAGAGGGCTTCATCCTCGACGTGCTCAAGAACTACACCACTTATGCGACCTACTTCCGGCTTTTGAGGGCCAGCGAAGACGATCCAAACGTGGAGCGAAAAAAGGCAGCGCGCGCTTTGGCCCGCTTTCTCAAACTCCATCCTCACAATGTGGCTCAGAAGACCGAGGTGATGGTCGAGCATTTCCACGCCGCGACCCAGCACAAGATAGGCGGCCGGGCTAAGGCGATGGTGATCACCGGATCGCGTCTTGAAGCGGTTCGCTACAAGCAGAGTTTTGATCGCTACATCAAGGAAAAGGGTTACGCGATCAAATCACTGGTGGCTTTCTCTGGCACGGTCCCAGATGAAAAGCTTCAGGATGTTAGCTACACCGAGGAAGGAATGAATCTCGGCGTTAGAGAAAAAGAGCTGCCTGAGACCTTCGCGACGCCTGAGTATCAGGTTCTGCTTGTGGCAGAAAAATATCAAACTGGCTTCGATCAACCGTTGCTGCACACGATGTATATTGATCGAAGGCTGGCGGGCATTCAGGCTGTCCAAACCCTGTCGCGATTGAACCGAACCCATCCGTTAAAGGAAGACACTTTTATTCTCGATTTCATCAATGATCGAGACGAAATTCGCCAAGCCTTCAAGACTTATTTTGAGGGGGCCGAAATCGGTGAGGATGTAGATCCTACCCGAATGTATGAAATCAAGAGCGAACTCGATGCCGACGGCCTATATGAGCCTGCGGACATTGAACGCTTTTGCGCAGTTTATTTCAAACCGCGCCAGCGGCAGAGCCCGAACGACCACCAACTAATGAACGCAGCTCTCGATCCCTGCGTCACTCGCTTCAAGGATCTTTTGGGAGAAAGCCCTGACGAAGCTGAACTGCGGCGGGGAAAAATGACAGCCTTCTGCAGTCTCTATGGCTTCTTGAGCCAGATCATTCCCTACCAGGACTCCGACCTAGAGCGCCTTTATGTGTTCTTGCGGCACCTGATAACAAAATTGCCGAAACGCGGCAGCGGCCCATCGTATCAGTTCGATGATGAGATCCGGCTAGAGTATTATCGGCTCCAGAAGATCAGCGAGGGCTCGATTAGCCTAAGCTCCGGAGAGGCAGCTCGGCTGGACGGGCCAGCAGAAGTTGGCTCGGGTACGCTGCATGAGGAACCCGTTCCTCTTTCACGGCTCATTGACGTCGTGAACGATCGATTTGGGACAGATTTCAACCAAGCCGATCAGCTGTTTTTTGATCAAATTATTGAGGCTGCCATTTCCGACACTGCGCTCAAGCAAGCTGCAGCCGTGAACCCCGGCGACAAATTCGAGCTAGTCTTCAAGAACCTACTTGAGGCCCTTTTCGTCGAACGAATGGACCAAAATGAAGAGATTTTCGCCCGGTTCATGAACGACAAATCGTTCCAGAAAGTGGTGACGGGTTGGCTCTCCGAGCAAGCGTATGAAAAACTCCGTCGCGTCGCTGACACTGCCCAGGTCGCAACTGTCGATCTCGACAGTTAAAAAGAGGCAGGTCGGCATCGCGTTCAAGTGGCAGCATCACTGTCCCTTAAGGGCTGGGCAGATAAAGCCTGGCGCGCACGTTGAGTAATATACTGATTTTATTGAACTCTTTGTCCGTCCGCCTCACTTTGAAGGAGCGGCTTTTGCTATCGGAGCGCGATCCGTCATTTGTGGGTAGAAATGTGAGTGGAAAAATCACACATTCCATTATATATTTGTTTTTAAACAATTATTCTTTTGAATATAGCGGACACCCTCTCCGCCACTACCCTGTGAATTTCCGGCACTTTTCGCCGCCTCGCCCCACACACTAGCCCACTACGTCGATTGGGCGATTGCGGTTGCGTGCGAAGGCTGGTGGCCGGCGCCTGAAGGCCTGAAAAAATTGCGGTTAGGTTCTCGCGGAAGCGCTTGGAGGCGCCAGCGCGATTTCCTTGACCGCAATGGCGCGCGGTAGAGATCCCTGGGTCAAGGCTGGCGGATCGGTTGGTTCCGGCCCGGGTGGGGGCCGGAACCTGGGGAGGCCCACGCCACAGATGGTCTAGACCAAACCAAAGACGTTTCGACGCCCGCGCGGGGCGCGCAGGGAAAGCGTCCGCATGGGCCCGGCGAGGGTGAGACAAGGTCAACGCACGCGGATGTCGACGCTGATCTTGAGGGCGTCATGTCGCCAGTGCTCGCGGTCGAATTCGACCACGCGGCCCTGGGCATTGTAGCAGGTGCGCTCCACGCTGAGCCCAGGCAGGCCCGACTTGACCCGCAGGGCTTCGGCCTCACCCAGCGTCAGGGCGCAGGGCCGCATGTCGACCTTGTTGCGCGCGACGCCGATGCCATAGACCGATTTCAGAACGCTGGTCAGCGAGCCGTCGAGATCGTGCTCCACAAGACCCGGCGCCAGGGAGGCGTCGACGACGATGCTCTCAATCAGAACGGCCCGGTCATCGATCGAGCGCCGGCGGCGAATCCAGTACATCGGCGCGCCCACCGGGCGTGAAAAGATCTGGGCCAGCATGCCGTCGCAGGCGATCTCGACCTTGCTGAGCGTCTCGGTCGCCGGCCGCCGGCCCTGCGCCTCGACATAGGACATGAAGCCCTCCCAGCGGGTCGGATCGTAGACCACCGGCGGCGGGGAAACGTACCAG
The DNA here is from genome assembly GCF_048541895.1 of Caulobacter sp. ErkDOM-E. Taxonomy (GTDB): domain Bacteria; phylum Pseudomonadota; class Alphaproteobacteria; order Caulobacterales; family Caulobacteraceae; genus Caulobacter. The sequence continues at coordinate 3,669,984 of NZ_CP183331.1, forward strand.
CCGCTGCGGTCCTTTCGATAGATCAGCCCCTCGGCCTCAAGCTGAAACAGGGCCTCGCGAACGGTGCCTCGGGCCACGCCGCCGCCGACCTGCAACTGGCGCTCTGACGGCAGCCGTTCGCCAGCCTTCAGTTCGCCACTGACGATCCGCACGGCGATGCCGTCGCGGACTCCAAGATAATGGAGGGTGTCGGACTGATGCATCGGAAAGACCTGTCAGCGGTCGAATCCCGCCAGCCCCAAGGATGGGAGCCCGCTCCGTCAAGGTCAAGAAACGGGATCAAACCCCTGCCGCCCATTCTCGCCCTGGTCGAGGTTTCACGAAAGCTTTGCCAAGATTAGAACGATTTTGGTATATACCAATTTAGCCACCTGGAGGCGAAGCCATGACCACCCATCTTCGCGCGCGCGGCGGCGGCCACGGGGACAAACCAACCCCGAGCTCGGCGGGTGGCCCCTTGTCCGCCCAGCGCCTGGTCACCCTTCTGGAAACGGAACGGGCAAGCCGCGCCGACCCCGGCATCGGACGGCGGCTCCGGTAAGCGCGCTCGCTCCATTCCGACCCTTTCAGCACCACGGATACATGATGACGACTCGTCCTGCGGCCGATGCTTTCGTGGCCGAACTCGCCGATCTCTTCGCCCGACTGGGCGACCTGCGTTATGGGGAAGACGTCAGCCAGCTGGAGCACGCGCTGCAGACGGCGCATCACGCCAAGATCGATAACGCGCCGCCCGCGATGATCGTCGCCGCCCTGCTGCACGACATAGGCCACCTGATGCAGAAGGCCGGCGAGAACGCCGCCGACCTTGGCGTCGATACGCGCCACGAGCACATCAGCGCCGGCTATCTGGCGCGGGCGTTCAGCCCGGCGGTGACAGAGCCGATCCGTCTTCACGTGGCGGCCAAGCGCTACCGGGTGGCCGTGGATCCCGCCTATTTCAAGCGTCTGAGCAAGGCGTCCCTGCAAAGTCTGGCTCTGCAGGGCGGCCCAATGAGCAAGGCCGAGATCGAGGCGTTCCTGGCAGAGCCGGCGGCGCAAGCCGCCCTGCGACTGCGCGGCTATGACGAAGCGGGCAAGGCCCCGGACGCCGAGGTGGCCGGTTTCGAGACCTATCACGACCAGCTTCGAGATCAGATCGACCGCCTGGACGAAGTTTCAGTCTGATCGCAAAGCCCCGCCCGGGCCGCGACAAGCTGCTTCTCGTGTGCTGCGGGCTGTGCCTGCGCGCAGCGGCCTAGGCCTCGTCTGCGACCAGATGCTGCAGCACGCGCTTCTCGAGCACCAGCAGCGCGCTGGCGTTGTTGGTGCGCATGACCAGACCAGCGGCGAGCGGCCTGACGGCCTCGTGCACGGCGCGAGCCAGGCGCAGGAAGTCTGATCGCCCCCGTCCTCCGGCGCCATGCAAGGCGCAGAGCTGGCGCCAGTCGGACACAAAGTCCTCCAGCAGCATGCTGAACCGCGCAGCCCGGCCCCTGGCTTCGGCGGTGTCGGTGGCGAGCGCCAGTTCCGCGCGCAGATCGTCGACCAGCAGCTGCACTTCGGCGGCGGGCATCACCGGCGTGCGCTGGTCACCCTCGGTAAGCAACTGGGGCTGCATCCCGGGATCCCAGGCCACCGTCCGCCATTGGGCGCGGGGCGGCGCCTGTCCACGGACGAATTGCCAGAACGCCGCTGTGCCGCTGGTATCCGCGACCAGGTGGATGCGCTCGGCGCCGGACCTGTTTTCGACATGGTGCGGGCGCCAGTTATCGAAGATCCAGGCCTCGCCAGCGGCCATGTGCACCGATTGCCCGTCGCAGTGAAAGGCGACCTCCGGCCGGGTGAAGACCGGAATGTGCAGCCGCACCCGCGTATGCCAGTGGTAGTTGATGTCGGCATGCTCGGGCACGCCTGCGCCCGGGGCCAGGCGCATGAGGCGTGAGCGGCTCCAGACCACGCCAAAGGCCGCCAGGGCCTGGGTTGTATAGGGCATGGTCTCAAGCCAGCGCGTTGGCAGCATCTGCCCATGGACCGAGTCCGTCTCAGCCCCGCCCGCGCTGATCAACCGCGCCGCACTGTTGCCGGGCAAGCGGTCCGGGTGCGACGTCCAGGCCTCGTCGGGCAAAGCCGCGACCTCAGCCTGCAAACGCCCGACATCGAAGAGCAAGGGGAGGTGGAAGAAGGGGCGTGAAAGCCGCATGGGTCAGGCCCTGTAGCCGGCGAGCGCGTCACCCAGCCCGTCCCGCAAAGGCGCAAGCCATGGTTCGTAAGGTCGCCATTGCGCGAGGCCGTCACGGCCGATGGGCTGGCGCACCTGCTCTGAACTGGGCGTGCGCACGCTGCGCTGCGTCTCATGGAAGGCCAGGCAGGCCGGCTCAAACGGCAGCCTGCAACCCTCCAGCATGTGCTGTACACTGTCTTCGAGGCCCTCGACCACATCCTCGTAGGCCACCCTCAGCACCCGCCCCGGCAGCACCTCGCCCCAGTGCCTCATGAGCTCGAGATAGGCGCGATAATGTCGGGCGAGATGATCCATGCCGTAGGTGAATTCCTGATTGGTGGTCCCGAACAGTTGCTTGAAGTTGCTGAAGCCGCACGCCATGGGCTCGCGGCGCACATCGATGATCGTCGAGCGCGGCAGGATGAGATGGATCAGGCCGATGTGCCAGAAATTGTTGGGCATCTTGTCGATGAAGAAGGCCTTCCCCAGCCTGCGATAGGTGCGGGTTTCGGCCAGAAAGCGCTCGCCGAGCGCCCGGACGTCCTGCGGGGTCAGGCGCAGCAGGGCCTGGAGATCCAGCGGCAAGCCGCAATCAGGATCGCGGCCGCAGATCTCGCCTGCATACCGGTCGATTTCTGTCAGCTCCTGCGTGCCTTCCACCTGGGAATGGGAGGCCAGGATCTGCTCGATCAAGGTTGACCCCGACCGCGGCAAGCCCACGATAAAGATCGGCGCCGGATCGGCCAGACCCCAGTCAGCGCGCGCGGCAAAGACTTCGGCGGTGAAGACCTGTTTCAATCGCAGGACGCAGGATTCCGCGACCTCGGGGCGATATCGGCTGGAGACAGCGCGGATCGCATTGCCGCGCTCGTAATGCTGCCAGGAGGATGCGTACTCTGCCCGGTCCTCCAGCGCCTTGCCCAGCGCGAAACTGAGATAGACGCGGTCCATGTCCTGGACGGCCGGCCGGGATTGCGCAGCGCGCATGCGTGCGATGTCATCATCAGTGAAGCGATAGGTCTTGAGGTTGGCCAGGCTGAACCAGGCCACGCCGTAGTCTGGCCGCGCCGCCAGCGCGGCGCGATAGTCCGCCATGGCGTCCTGTTGCCGGCCCGTGACCTTCAGGGCGCTCGCCCGCCAAAGGCGCAGATCAGCGACTTCCGCCCCCAACAGGGCCTGGCTGTCCAGCAGTCGTTCATAGAGATCGATCAACGGCTCATGGTCGCCCAGGGCGATGCAGGCCGCGCCATACTGCTTGAGATACTCGCGATTGTCAGGGTCGTGTCCGAGCAGGTGCTCAGCCTCTCGCCGCGCCTGCAGGGGCTTTTGCTGCTGCAAGAGCACCATGGCGTTGTCGAGGCGGGCCGCGTGATAGTCCGGGGCGCGATCAAGCACCAACTTCAGCAACGCCTCGGCCTCGCCAAGCGCCCCGCGCGCCTTGCAGAGGCGCGCCAGCAGGCGAAGGGCGCCGACGTTTTCACCGTCCGTGTCCAGATAATCGCGAATGACCTCCTCGGCCGAGGACAGGTCGCCATCGGCGAACAGGCTGCTGGCCGCCACCACCGCCGGCGGGAGCTGTCTGAGCATCGCCAGATGCTGCGCGGCCGTGGCCGCCTGGGCCATATCGCCCACCATGCGGTAGAGCTGTTCCAGCATGTCCCAGCTCGCCGGCAGGGTCGGGTTGAGGCGCACGGCCTCCCGTAGCGCGTCGATGGCGGCCGGCGCATCGCGAAGCATGACCTGGCAGTGGCCACGCTCCTGATACAGCCGGCTGAACCCGGGATGCAGCTCCTGCAGCCGCGCAAGGCTGGCCAGGGCTTCCGCGATGCGCTGGCCCGACCGCAGATCCTTGGCCTCCTGTAAAAGGGCGTCGCGATCCCGAGACCCGGGGCTGGCGCTCACGGAGGGCGTCACCGCGCGGCGCCGGCCAGCAGAAACGGCTCCAGCCAGCTGGGTTCCGGCTGGTCGGCGTCGTAGTACTCGAAGATCAGATGGACGCGGTCGGTCTCGCCGTCGTTGCGCACCCAGTGCGGACCCAGGTTGTTGACCTCCACCGCCTCGCCCGGCGGGAAAAGGTGTTCGGCGCCGCCGAAGAAGGACACCACCTGGGGATTGGTCGACAGCGGCACATGGATCTTGTGCGGCCACTTCGCGGCGGGGTTGGCGTCGATATGGGGGTGGATCACCCCGCCCGGCCGCATCCTCGCCAACATCACCCGCGGAAACACCCCGCGCGCATAGCCATAGTCGCCGACGGCCTGAGCCAGCACAGGCTCCAGCAATCCGCGCCATTCGGGCCAGGCGGCGCGATCGTGCGAGCTGCGCCAGTCACGGGGACTGTCGATAAACCGGAAAACGATGTGGGAGGTCGCGTCCAGCACCTCAAACCTGTTGGGCTTGCTGGCGTTCTCCGCAGCCCAGACGTCCTCGGGGTTCGCCAGAACGGCCGCCTGCAGCGCGGCGATGTCGACCAGCCCGAGCTTGCGGACGCCGGTGGTCTTGCGCGGGTTGGCGGCAGGCGCAAAGGGGGGAGCGTTCATCGCATGTCTTCGAAGCTGTAGCCGAACAGGTCCAGATCCTGGGCGTAGCGGGCGGCGACGCCGTCGATCAGGTCCTGATCGTAATAGTGACGATAGTCACCGTGACGGCTGCCGTTGACGCGGTCCAGAGGGCGGGAGGGAATGCCGATGCGCGCGCAGATCGCATCATACGACCCCTGCATATCCTCGACGTGACCGATGTGGTCGGCCATCAGGGTCTTGCCGTCCTCGCCCACCAGAAGCGAGGCCTGTGGCTGGAACAGGATGTGGTGTTCCGGCGGCTTCTCGAAAAGAAAGTGGCGCATGACCGCCTGCGGTTGCTGCTCAAAGACGTCGCCGCCCCGCAGCATGAAGGCGCAGTACGAGACAAAGCGATCGAACGGATTGCGTACGAAGGCGAACTTGAAATAGCCGTCGAAGGCCGCCTCGCCGAGATAGGGGCGCACCTGCTGCAGAGACAGGTGGCCATGCCGGATCGCCGCCAGATCCTCCCAGGGGAAGCGCTTGTCGACGAACAGCCCGACCTGCTCGAGGTCGCCGTCGCTCAAGTGCTCGCGCAGGGCCTGTCGCACGGCATGGGTCCCGGTCTTGGGCACTGCGGCGAAGATGAAGCGATGGCTGTGGGAAACAATCATGTTTCAGGGACACCCAGAAAAAGCGCCCCGCCTCTCAGGAAGGCGGGGCGCAAAGTCTACAATAAGCGGTGGCCTTAGAACTTGTAGCTAAGCCCAACCATATAGGTCGAGCCGCTCTGGTTCTGGTTGTAGAGGTACTGGTTCTGGCCCCAGAACTGCGTGTCCTCCTGGTTCGTCAGGTTGATCCCGTTCAGCGTGAACTGAAGCTGATCGGTGACGTTCAGGAAGGCCGAGGCGTCCACATAGGTCGACCCCTCGAAGCCGCGCGTGCTGGCGCTCATGACAGTGGCGCTGTTTCCGGAGAACCAGCGATTGCGGTGGCTCATGGACCCACGGACACCCCAGCGCGCGGTCTCGTAGTAGAGCGTGGCGTTGTAGCTGGTGTTCGAGATGCCGGTGAGCGCCTCGTCAGCGTCCACATAGGTGTAGTTGGCCACCGCACCCAGCTTGTCGAACGGCGCCGGCAGGAACGAGAATTGGCCCTGCGCGGCCAGTTCCACACCGGTCAGCTTCTTGGTGCCGGCGATGTTGACCGGCATCGAGAACTCTTTGACGATCGTATTGGCTGTGGCGCCCGGGATCGTGGTGAACGGGACGCCAGTCTGGCTGAACGGGACGTTCTCGAGGGTTTTCGAGCCAATGAAGTTCTTGATGCTCTTCTGGAACACGCTGGCCGAGAGCAGGCCGTCCACGCCGAAATAGTACTCCGCCGCGAAGTCCAGCGTGTTGTCCTTGTAGGGCTCAAGGTTTGGATTGCCGCGCGACGCCGAGATGTCGCCGCTATCCGAATTCTGGAACGCACTGCCCTTGGCCGCCATAGAACCCAGGCCTGGACGGTTGAGGTTCTGCGTGGCCGAGAAGCGCACCAGCACGTCCGGCGTCAGTTCCAGCACCGAGTTCATGGCCGGCAGCACGCCTGAGTAGCTGCCTTCGACGTCCGTCGTGCCCAGATAGGCGTAGCTGTCGCCCTGGATCCAGCCGGTGCTGTGGGTGTCGGTCTGATAGCCGCGCAGGCCGATGTTGCCGCGGAAGCGCTTGCCGAAGAGGTCGGTGTCCCAGTCCGCCTGCACATACTCGGAGACGGTCTTTTCCGAGGTCTCGTAGACGTTCTCGATGTCCTGGAGCGCGCCGCCCGTACCGTCCTTGTTGGGACCGAAGCGGTGGTACTCGTTGTACTTCGCAAAGGCCTTGGCGTAGTCGCCGACCAGCCACGAGCCGAACTCGTTGGTGAACACCGAGGTGACGTCGGCAACGGCCGTGCCGCGCATCTTGGTCCGGGTTCCATTGACGTTGTCGTCATAGAACAGGTCCCGGCCGCCTTGCGTGAACTTGTGGTAGGCCACGCCGGCCCGCAGGGTCCAAACCTCGTTCAGCACGTACTGGGCGTCCAGCACGCCTTCCTGCAGTTCCGACTGATTGTTGAAGCCGCGATAGTAGAACGAGTCCATCGCGTAGTTGGCGGGGTTGGTTCGATCCCAGCCCGGATACTCGAACGTCGCCGACCGGCCATCGCTGCCATAGTTGGCGATCAGATTGCCCTTGGCGCGCATATAGAGCTTGTCGTCATAGGGCGTCTCATAGGTCGACTTCTCGTACCCGACATGTCCGTCGATCGTGAGGCGATCCGTGAGGTCCCACTTGCCGGTCAGCGCCACCTGGTCGAAGTTGTTTTCGTTCAGCGAGCGGCGGTGCTCGCTGCCGAAGGTGGTGCCCGTGACATCGGTCAGGGTCACGTAGTTGCTGTTGTCCCAGGCCAGGTTGTTGATGACGGACGCCTTCTGGAAGGCGCTCGGCCAGACCGTGCTGGCGACGGTGTCGAACGCGACCGACCCGGTCGATGCGAGCGGCCGCGTGGCGAGGTGCAGTTCGTCGCGATGCGTGGTGTACTCGCCGTGCAGCACATCAAGCGTCAGCAGCAGGTTGTCCATCGGACGCCACTGCACAGCGCCCGTCAGACCCAGGCGCTCCTGCTTGGAATTCCACGAGGAGATGCGGTTGCCGTCAGCAAAATAGAGATCGCCCGACAGGAACTTGGCCTGCTGGGCCGTGCTCAGCTTGGAAATGTTCAGGCCTTTGTTAACCAGGCCCTGAAGGGTTCCCGCGCTGGGGCGCGAATAGTTGTAGGTGTTGTGGCCCTGCTCGGTCGTTTGGCGCTTGCTGTAGGCGACCGAGAAGGCGACGCCGAACTTGTTGTCCCAGTTCTGGCTGAAGAGGGCCGCGATGCGCGGCTGGGCGTCCTCGGTGTATTCGTTGGTTCCGAGCTTGAGCGACACTGCGCCCTTTGACCCCGACGCGTAGTCAAACGGCTTGCCGGTGAACAGGCCGACCGTGCCGGCCATGCCGCCCTCGTTCTGGGCCGCCTGGAAGGTCTTTTCGACCTCCACGCGGGAGAACAGTTCCGAGGCGAAAATGTTGAAGTCGAAGGCGCGGTCGCGCGAACGCTGGCCGCGGCTGTCCTGGGCGGAGTCGACGTTGCCCAGCACTTCCATGCCATTGAGTTGCACGCGGGCGAAATCTGGCCCCAGGCCCCGCAGCGAGATCCGCCGGCCTTCGCCCGCTTCCCGGGTGATCTGCACGCCCGGCAGGCGCTGCAGCGATTCAGCCAGGTTGAGCTCCGGGAACTTCGCCATGTCCTCGGCGACGATCACGTCCTTCTGGATGACCGAATCCCTCTTGATGGCGCGGGCGTCGCTGAGCGACTTCCGGTAGCCGGTGACGACAACTTCGTCGACCAGATCGCCAGAAGCCTGCTGCGCGAGCGCGGCCGATGAATGCGCGCCAGCAGCCAGCACCGCAACGGTAGCCAGCAAAAAGCTCTTGAGATGCGGGCGGGTAGCCCGAACAGGATATCGCTTAAACATGAGTGTCCTTCGCCCCAACTGGTATGAACCAGTCAGACTAAAGCAGCGAGCGACGACACCCGCGTGACAGCGCCGCCCCGCACGGCGCAATTTGTCCGTTCCGCGCCGCGCGTCAGTTCGATTTGAGCCCTGCCGGGGTGACTCCAGAGAACCGTGAGCGCTCCAGCGACCCGTTCGCCCGGCGCGTTGACGCCCCTGAACACCCTGACGTCGCCGCGCATTTGACCAACGGATGACAGTCGCAAAACTGCCAACTTCACGTGATATTTGGTCTATACCAATCTTCAGTCGTTGGACGATCCGAACATGAGTCCAATGGACAGGTCGGCCCTGAAGGCCCTGCCGCAGACACTCAGACCATCGCGGCCGGCGGCGGCGACGCGCAGCAGCGCCGCCGCCGGCGCGGTGATCGACGCCGCCGCCGAGCCTCTTTTCGCGCTGACTGCACCTCCTATCCACAGCCCAGAGTCCTGGAGTACGTCATGAAGAATCCGATCCGGGTGATCCCGCTTCTCGTTGCGCTCCTGGCCGGCATGGCAGGCGCGGCCGGCGCCTATGCCGGCGAGGCCCGGAAGGCGGGCCATGTGATCATCATCGGCGTGGACGCCCTGAGCCCCGACGGCGTGATGAAGGCCGATACCCCCACCCTGCACGACATGATGAAGCGCGGCAGCTGGAGCATGCATGCCCGCGGCGTGCTGCCCACCACGAGCGGCGCCAACTGGGCGTCCATCATCGGTGGCGCCGGACCAGAGCAGCACGGGGTGACGAGCAACGACTGGCAAGTGGGCGAGTTCAACTTCCCCGCTTCGGTGACCGGTTCGGGGGGCTTCTTCCCATCCATCTTCCAGGTGCTCACAGATCAGAAGCCGGAATGGGAACTAGGCTCGATCTATCACTGGGACGGGTTCGGCAACCTCTATGACCACCGGTTCGTGGACTATGACGTCCACGGCAAGGATGAGGACGAAACCACGGCGCTGGCGGTCAACTACATCAAGACCAAGCAGCCCGAGTTCCTGTTTGTGCATTTGGATCATGTCGATCATGCCGGACATGCCCATGGCCATGGCACGCCGCTCTTTTACGAGGCCGTGGCCAAGGCCGACAAGCTGATCGACAAGATCCGCCAGGCCACGGTGGAGGCCGGCATCGCGGACGAGACGGTGATCCTGGTCACCTCCGACCATGGCGGCGTGGGCAAGGGGCACGGCGGCGAAAGCCTGGCTGAACTTGAAATTCCCTGGATCGCCTATGGCAAGGACATCAACCCGGGCCAGCTTGATCTGCCCATCAACACGTTCGACACCACCGCCACCGTCGCCTGGCTGCTGGGCGCCAAGATCCCCTTCGCCTGGCTAGGGCGCGCCGTGACGCCGATCCTGAAGGGCGAAAAGGCGCCCGAACAAGCCTACCGCTCCAGCAGTTTCTACGCCTCGCCGGTGATCGAACCGGCAAGCGACGGGAACGCGCCTGCAGGCGGGCTGTTCGTCAACCGACCGGCGAAGATGACCATCCGCAACCCCAACGCCACCGGACAGGTCCGCTACACGCTGGACAGTTCGATCCCCACGGTCGGATCCCCGCTTTACACGGGCCCGGTCGAGATCGCCCGCAACACGATCGTGCGGGCCACGCTGTTCGTTTCCGGCCAGGCCGCCAGCGTTCCCGCCACGGGCTACTTCCGCATCCTCGACCTGAAGGGTCCCGAGGCGCGCGGCGTGAACTACAAGGTGTATCTGCTGCCCGAAACGCCGGTGCGGCTGCCCGACTTCTCCCGGCTCGAACCCGCAACCGTCGGCACATCCCATGAACTGACCATCGACGGCCTGACGCTGCCGCGAGGCGACAGCGTGGCCGTGGTCTTCGAAGGCTACCTCCACATCGCGGCCGCCGGCGCCTACAGTTTCGCCCTCGCCTCCGACGACGGCAGCAAGCTCTACATCGACGGCAAACAGGTGGTGGACAACGATGGCGACCACGGCGTGGTTACGGCGAACGGCAATATCGACCTGCAGCCTGGCAAGCATGCGATCAGGGTGGAATGGTTCAATGGCGGCGGCGGCGCCTGGCTGGGCGCGTACTTCGAGGGCCCAGGCATTCCTCGCCAGTTCATCGATCCAAACCTGCTGACGCCGCAGTAGGGAGGCGTTTGAGGCGGCCCGGGATCAAGCCTGCCCTCCGACCTGTTCCCTCAAAGACAGTCGCGATCGGCAATTTGGCTCGCCTGGCAAGCGATGCCTATGGGGCCACGTCAAAAGCTGCTGGGGGTTCGCCGCGCTGATAACGCTCCCAGGCGCCGATAAAGGCCGCCTCGATGTGGTTGCGGGAAAGATCAGTGTCGAACAGCGGCGTCGTTTTGATCAGGGTCGACAACTTGTCTCTCAGGGCCGCCAGTCGTTCCGGATCGCGCGCCAGGTCGAGCGCAAGGGCCTCGTAGGCCTCGAGGCGCTCTGTCACCAGTTCGGGGAGTTCCAGGGCGGTCAGCAAGCTGGCGGCCACACGTGCAGCGAAGCCTCGCCCCGCGCAGGTGACCAGAGGCAAGCCCGCCCAAAGGGCGTCGCTGGCCGTCGTGTGGGCGTTATAGGGCGCGGTGTCGAGGAAGAGATCCGCCAGCTTGTGGCGCGCCAGATGATCCTCCAGCGCGACCTTGGGCGCGAACACCAGGCGATCGGGCGAAACACCCCTAGCCTGGGCCTCGGCGCGCAGGTTGCGGACCATGACTTCATGACCTTCAAGAAGCCACAGCACGCTGCCCGGAACCGCGCTCAACAAGCGCATCCAGACGTCGAAAACCGGTGGATTGATCTTGTGGTTGGCGTTGAAGCACGCGAACACGAACCCATCGCCCGGCAGGCCCGCCTCGTCGCGGGAGGGCGTATGGCCTGCGATCCGCTTCCTGTCGTCATTGACCTGGTAGCTGTGCGGCAAGCGGATCAGCTGTTCGCTGAAAGTCGCGTCAGCGCCCCGGGGCGCGACGATGGCGTCCGCCAGAATGTAGTCCGCCAGGCCTTTTTCCAGGGTTCCCGGATGGCCCAGATAGTTGATCTGGATCGGGGCGGGACGATGGGCGAAGATTCCGGGTCGGCAATTGGCGGTCAGACCGTTGAGGTCGACAAGGATGTCCGTCTCGGCGGACCGGATCATCCTGGCCACCTCCAGGTCGCTGACCTGGGCGACATCGTGGAACGTCGGAAAGGCGGTCTGGATACGCTGGCGATACGCATCGTCCAATCGTGGGCCAAGCGCATAGGCGGTGATCTCAAAGCGCTCGCTGTCATGTCGCTCAAGCAGGCCTGCGATCAGATGAGCGACGGGATGATTGCGGAAATCAGACGAAACATAGGCGACGCGGATCTTGTCATGACGATAGATCTCGCCGCTCCACAGCGGCTGAACCGGGATCTGGACGCGCTTGCGAAGATGGGCTTCCGCGCAGATCCGCTGCGCTTCGGGATCGTCGCAATAGGCCAACATGGCGTGAGGCAGGTCGACATCGGCCCCCGTCAGGATGCGCTGCTCGAGCGCCGCAGCTGTTGAGCCGTAGTCGGACCAGTCGCAGATCTTGAGCTGTTCCCGAAACTTCAGACTTTGCGCCGCGTCATTTTGCGGCTCGAGCCGCAAAACGCTCTGGCAACTCGCCACGGCCTCGGCGGATCGACCCAGCATCGACAAAAGCCCCGCCCGGTTGAGGTAGGCCCGCGCGTAGTCGGGTTTGATCGCTATGATCCGGTCGTATGAGGCAAGCGCCTCGAGGCTCCGACCAAGACGCACCAGCAGGTTACCGCGTGAATTGAGGGCGTCGACATCCTCGGGTGCAATCACCAGGGCCTGTTCATGCGCCGCCAGAGCATCGCCCAGGCGCCCCAGCCGGGCCAACAACCCACCCATGGCGTTGTAAGTTCCGGGCCGCTGGGGGTTTTGGTCGACACAAGCCTTCCACAAGCCCATTGCCCCCGCAAAATCACCGCGCGCCTGCAAGATCAGGCCAAGATTGTGCAGACTGTCCGGCTCGGCCGGAAGTCTCTCCAGAACAGCCCGGTAGTAGCTCTCCGCAGCGTCAATCTGGCCCAGTCGATGGAGGCGGACCGCCTCGCGGAGGTTGGCGCCCGGATCCGCAAGATCGATGGGGGGCGTTGTGCTCGTCATGATCCGTTCGCTGCCTTGAATTCCGCTGGCCAATGTCTTGGGCCAATCCCGCCCTGATATCCCAGACTAGCTTGATTCAGCGAGACCCGGAGATCGTCCGGGTCTTCGCCGATCCTTGCGATTTGCTTTGGAAACGGAGACCTCTAGGATTCCCCAGGTTCGCGACCCGCGCGGGCCAGGACACCTGAGGCAGACACCGCCCAATGCAGAGGCTTGCGTGACCGACGAGATCAGCGCCGAGGACTGGCTGCAGCAGGCCGTCATCGCCAGCAACCAGGGCCTGCACCCCCAGGCGCGCGAGGCTTTCAGTCGCGCGCTGTCGATCGATCCGACGCTGGGCGAGGCGATGCTGGGCCTTGGCCTTTCACATATGGCGACGCGGGATTTCAGTGACGCCGTCATGCCTCTTCGTCAGGCGGCCGCGACGCCCGACGCGCCGGCGATCTGGCACGCCTGTCTGGCCCAGGGCCTCTACATGACCGGTGATTTCGCCGGGTGCGCGGAAGCCTTCGAACGCGCGGCCGCCCTGGAACCTCTGGCGACCAACGCCCGCCTGACCCATGCCCGAGCCCGCACCTTCGCCAGCATGATCCAGGGCTCTGTGGACGACGCCCTGGCCCGCTATCCCGCCCTGGCCGGCGATGAGGCCGAGGACATCGAGGTCATCGCCCGAGAGGCCTTTGCGATCCTCGGCGTCTTTGGACATGCCCCCGCAGCGGCGGCGGTCGGCGCCTGGCGGATGGCCCGAAGCCCGGACGATCAGATCCAGGCCTATCTGCTGCAGGCGGTCAGCGGGGCGGCGGTCGATCGTGCGCCGCCCGCCTATGTCGAGGCGCATTTCGACAGCTTCGCCGACAATTTCGACCACCAGCTGGTCGATCTGCTGAACTATCGCGCGCCCGAGCGGATGGCGCAGTTGATCGAAGATCATGCTGGCCAGTTCGCCGAGATCCTCGACCTGGGCTGCGGCACAGGACTGTCGGGCCCCGCCCTCGCGCGCTTTGGCGGTCGCCTGACCGGCGTTGATCTCTCCGGCGGCATGCTGGACAGGGCAAGGGCGCGCGGCGGTTATGACGTGCTGCTCCAGGCTGAGGCCGTCGCGTTCCTCGACCAGCACCCGGCCGCCTTCGACCTGATTTTCGCGGCCGACATGGTGATCTATTTCGGCGACCTGTCGGACCTGTTCCGGGCCGCCGCAAAGGCGCTGCGCCCGGGCGGCTTCTTCACCCTGAGCACCGAGGCGGGGGCGGAAGGCTGGACATTGCTGAGCTCGGGACGCTTCTCTCACGCAGACGCCTATGTCGCCCGGGCGGCGGGCCCAGACTTTGCGCTGCTGGATCAGGAAGCCATCGCCCTGCGCCACGAGGGCACGGCGCCCGTCAGGGGAACCCTGCACGTGTTCCAGCGATCCGCCTGACCCCTATGTCCGCCATCGCCCTGCCCCGTCCCCTCATCGCCCAGGCGCGCGACCTTCTCGATCGGGGCCAGGTCGAACCGGCCCTGGCCACCGCGCGGCGGCGGCTGGGCCATCTCGACCTGCCGTTCGAGCCGGCCTGCCTTCGCTTCCACGAGAACCGCCGCTATGCGCCAACACCGTCCTACGCCTAGGTCAGCGAGCCGCTGAACGACCGCTCGATCGGACGGTGGCGGCAGTATCGCGAGCCGTTGGGGCCCCAAGTGGCGGCGCCGGCGGCCTTCCTGGGCCTTCAGGACGAGCACGGCCGCATCGCCGTGGGCCAGGCCGCTGATCTGGTGCTACTGGACGATGATCTGCAGATCCGCGCGACCTGGATCGGCGGCGTCGCCAGCCTCTGACGAAAAAGGGGCGCCGGCTTTCGCCGACGCCCCCCGTTCTCCAGCCTAGGCTGAGGTCTAGAACTTGTACTTCACGCCCAGATAATACTGGCGACCGAAGTGCACATACTCTTCCGAGATCTGACGGGTCGAGTCGTCCACCTTGCTGTCGAACTGGTCGGTCAGGTTGATGCCTTCCAGTGTGATGGTGAAGTTCTTGAACTCGTAGCTGACCTGGCTGTCGACGTTCAGGGTCTTTTGCTTGATCCGGACGTCGTTGTTGTTGGTCGCCGAAGGGGCGACCTGGATCAGGTACGGGTCGCGATACGAAGCCGAGATGCGCGCCTTGAAGCCCGCCTTCTCGTAGTACAGCGTGCCGTTATAGGCTTCCGGCGACAGGTTCAGGAGCGGCTGGGTGATCAGCGTCGCCGGCGTCAGCTGCACCCGGGGGGTGCCGCCGAAGGTCGGGTTGGCGATCACGTACTCGATGTCGCTCTTGACGTGCGTGTAGTTCACGATGCCGCCAAAGCCGTCAAACGGCGCCGGCAGGAAGGTGAACGGACGCTGCAGGCTGATCTCGTAGCCCTTCAGCTTGCCGCCCTTGGTGTTCTGCTGCGAGGTCACCGTGAACAGCGTGTCCGGCGTGTTGCCGTTGGTCAGCAGGCTGGTGGGTAGACCCGTTTCCGAAAACGGCATCGCGACCGCCGTGGTCTGGATGAAGGACTTGATGTCCTTCTGGAACAGACCGATCGAGAACAGGGTTTCCCGGTCAGGATACCACTCGAAGCCCAGGTCGATGTTGTTGGACAACATCGGGTTCAGGTCCGGGTTGCCGCGCGTCAGGGTCTGGGCCGACTGGCTGTTGGCCGTGAAGCCCGGCGTCAGGTTCTGCAGCTGCGGACGCGTCATGACCTTGGCGGCCGCGAAGCGAACGAAGAAGTTCTCCAGCGGCTGGACCGAGACGTTCATCGACGGCAGCGTGTTGGTGTAGCTGCGTGACGTGGTCTGGATGCCATCGGTCGGGACCGTTTGCGACAGCGTGCCGACCGGCGTGACGGTCGAGACCGTGGTGCTGCCGGTGTTGAAGTGACCCAGGGCGTCCTGCTCGGTCTTCACCCAGCGAACGCCGACATTGCCGCGAACCGGGATCGAGCCGAAGTCGCGATCGAAGTCACCTTGCAGATAGTAGGAGGTGTCGTTCTCGGCGATTTCCCGCAGCGCACCGAGCTGGTTGATCGAGCTCAGGCGGAAGTCGCCGTTGGCGTTGATGCAGTTGCAGTCATAGCCGATGGCGGCCTTCAGCTTGTCGAGGTCGGGCGCAATCCACGAGGTGGGCGTGCCGGCCGGCATGTCGAGACCACGGCCAAAGCCGGTGATCAGACGCGAGACGTCGGCGACGGTGACGCCGGCCGGCAGCGGGAACGCCGCTTCGGCCACAAAGCCCGTGCCGCCCGGAATCACGCGCGAGAAGATGCGCTTTTCCGAGGAATTGAAGCCGTACTCCTTGAAGGCCGCGCCGGTGCGAACCTTCAGCCAGTCCATGACCTGATAGTCAAAGTCGAAGCGGAGGGTCTTGAACGTATTGACCGCCTTGCTGGGTCGCAGGCGCAGCAGTGACGGATCGCCCAGCGCCGAGCTGTTGCTGTACTGGTAGTTGGCCGGGTTGGTCGCGTCGAAGCCGTAGTTGAACGACGGACGACGCGGATCGGCCGAGTAGTCGTAGCTGTAGCCGTCGCTGTTGTAGCGGTCGAACGAGAAGGTCGTCTGGACCGGGTTGTTCTGGATCGAACGCGCCTGGCCGTAGGTGGCGACGAACTTGCCCTTGTCACCGATCTTGGTGTCGTAGGTCAGGACGTTCTGGAAGAACTCGGTGTTCAGGTCGTCATGGCGATACTCGACGCGGGCGTCGACGTCGTCGAACGTGCCCTTGATCAGGTGACCCTTGGCGTCGGCCGTGAAGTTGACGACGTCGGTCTGGGGCAGGCCCTGGCCGCTGCGGCTGAACGAGATGATTTCCAGATAGGTCTCGTCGCGGTCGTTGGTGAAGTCCGCGAACAGGGTGTCCAGGGTCAGGGTCGAGTTGTCGGTCGGACGCCATTGCAGCGAACCGGTCACGCCCAGACGCTTTTGATTGTACTCAAGCCGGCCGTAGCGCGGAATCCGCGGGTGCCAAAGGTTGTTGGCGGTGCCAGCGGCGGCGACGACGGTTGGCGAGGTGCCGCCGACGACAGTGCCGATCTGGCTGCAGGTCAGAGGCGGACCGCTGACGGGGTTATAGGCCGCGCCCGTGCAGGGGAAGGCGGTCGAAGAGTTGAAGCGAACGCTGGGGTTTTCCCAACGACCGGTCGAGGAGCCTTCTTCCAGCGTCTGGCGCTTGGCGTAGGCCACTGACAACAGGGCGCCGAACTTGCCGTCGTTCCAGGTGTTGGCGATCAGGAACGTGTAGCGCGGGTCGCTTTTGCGCGACAGGTCGTTCCAGCCGTACTTGGCTCCGGCGCTCATGGTGAACTTGTTGAAGTCGAACGGACGAGCCGCCTGCAGGTCGATGATCGCGCCCAGCGAGCCTTCTTCGTTCGACGCCGAGGTCGACTTGCGCACGGTGACGCTGTTGAAGAGTTCCGAGGCGAAGATGCTGAAGTCGAACTGACGGCTGCGGTTGGCGCCGCCGGAGCCGTCCTTGCCGCCCGTGGTGGCCAGGGCTTCCAGGCCGTTCAGGCGTACGACGGTGAAGTCGGCGTTCAGACCCCGCACGGTGATCGTGCGGCCTTCGCCGCCGTCGCGGTCGATCGATACGCCTGGAATTCGCTGCAGCGATTCCGCCAGGTTCAGATCGGGGAAGTCGGCGATGTCGGTCGCCTTGATGACGTCGATCATGTCGTTCTCGCGGCGCTTCGTATCGAGCGCGTTGGCGAGACTGGCGCGGAAGCCGGTGACGACGACTTCCTCGACCGCGCTATCGTCGGCCTGAGCCGGCGCGGTCTGGGCAGATGCGGCTCCAGCCATCGTGATGGCCAGCGCCAAGGCGCCCATGGAGACACCAAGCTTCAGGACGTCGAGGCGCCCCGCGGAAATCTTAGACATGTATCCTCCTCCCGTTCGACGGAAACGGCGCTGTTGCGCCGCCCGGCTTTGAACTGATCGCGCTTCCTTCCTGCGCGGCCAGTTCTAGGCCGTCTGTGTTTTTGACACCGGTGTCAGATGCAGACGGAGACCCGCCTGCGGCTTTGACACCGGTAGCAAAGAGCTAACAAACCGTCGTTATGACGACAAGGCGAGATTGTGTTTGATGACAGGAGAAGTCGCTCGCGTGGCTTTTCCAACACATCGCGGCGA
The DNA here is from genome assembly GCF_048541895.1 of Caulobacter sp. ErkDOM-E. GTDB lineage: Bacteria > Pseudomonadota > Alphaproteobacteria > Caulobacterales > Caulobacteraceae > Caulobacter. The sequence goes on from NZ_CP183331.1 coordinate 3,687,499, forward strand.
CACACAGAGGAGCGAGACAGGGGGAGCACGACCCGGCGCGCGACCTGAATCACGTGCCGATACGTGTACAGCGGCTCTCGGACCGAAAGTGCTATTCGTTTTTCGTTAGGCCATTTTCGCCTGCGCTGATGAAACCATCAGTTCGAAGACGACTTTAGGGCGCGAACGAGCGAATTGAATGCCAGTTTACCGCCGGTTTGGCATTCCAACTCGAGAACATGGAGCAGCCGACCGACCCTGTCATGGCGATCTTTGCTCTATAGCGCTTCCATCTAGCGATGGCTGACCTTGTGGAGACCCTCGATCATGGACTGACGATCGGCCGCCGGCAGCTGGCTGCCCACGGTGCGCAGCAGCCGCAGGGCGTGGAGGTGAACGTCGATGGCGTTCCAGCGCCAGGCGCCGGCCTCAGCGCAGCTGTCGGTGGTAGCGGCCAGGGAAACTGCCGCCTGATCCACGCCAGCATCGGAGACGAAGGTGCTGACGTCGATGATCCTCATGCTCAGAGCATAGAGGTCCTCAAAGCTCTCGGCGTTGCGGTCGACCGCTGAGGGGCCAAAGCGGCGCTCGATTTCGGCCAGGGTGTCGTCCAGAACGACCAGCGAAACCTCGCGCAGGCTTTCAACACCGGCTTCTGCAGCGATGATCGCGTCCTTGGCCATCAGGCCACCGCTGTCCTTGATCATCTTGGCCAGCCGGTTGGGCGGGCGGAATTTGCGAACGACGCTCATATCTGCACCTTCGCGACCTTCATCAGACTATTGATCTCATCCTGAGACATGTTGGCTTCTTGTGCATTGCCAACCTCGGCAGGCAGGTCATCCCGACGCCGACCTTCCATACCGATCGGCGGGCCTTCGTACTTGAAGCGCCGATCAGGCCCGACATAGCTGTCGCACTCGATAAACGCCCGTTCTTCTCGCGCCACCCAGAAGATGCGCTCCAGGAGCACCTTGGGGGTGATCGGCTTGGCGACCGTGAAATTGGCCCCTGCGTCACGGGTGCGAAAGATGTCCGTGGTGCGGGTGTGCCCGGTGACCAGAATCACCGGAACGTAGCGATTGGTCTCCGGCGCGTCGCGGCGCAGCCAGTTGATGAACTCGATCCCGTCGACGTCCGGGATCTGAACGTCGCTGATGATCAGGTCAAAGGTCTTTGTCCCGACCAGCGACTGAGCGTCCTTGACCGTCTCGGCGCGGTGCAGTTGCTTGACCCCGAATCCGGAAACCACCTGCGACAGGATATCGAGCGAAGTCCCGTTGTCATCGAGCACGAGAACCGTGGCGCGCTCCAGATTGATACGGGTCGAAGACTTTAGGGCGTCCATGGACGAAGCCTAGAAGAAGTCGAGTTCACCCGCCTCGACGTCCCAGGCTGTCGGCTCGCCGACAGCGCGCAAGCGCACCACCAGATCCGCCAGGCCAAGGCCTTCGAGGAGGGGTTCGATCGACATGCTCCACTCGCCGGACGCGTGCTCGCCGATGCGCTGCAGCACGTCCGACAGGCCGTGCAGGCGCTGGCTCAGCTCGTCCAGCGCCTGGAGCCGGGAGATGCTTTCCAGCGCCGCCCCGCCCTTGGCCAGGTCGCCGGCAATATGCTCGCAATCCCGACACACCGCAGCAGCCGACATCAGCTCGGCCGCGAGACGGCGCGAGAGTTCGCCCACCGGAGTCAGGGCCTCCGGCGTGGCGATTGGGGATGTCGAGAGCTGGGTGGCGGTCATGCGGGTCAGAAAAGCTCCAGATCGCCGCCGGAATCGACCGGCATGGGTGCAGGCGTAGGACGCCGGACATCCTGCGGCGCGTTGTCGACCGCCACCAGGCGCTGACGGACACGGCCGGAGGCGGGCCAGAATTCCACACGACGGGCCGAAACGCCGCCGGTGCTTGAAGAGACGATTGGAATCCCTTCGTCACGCAGGAAGCGCTCGGCAAAGCTGGCGTTGCTGGCGCCGACGTCAGACAGGCCCTCGAACAGCTTGCCGCCGCCGAAGATCTTGGCCTCCATCCGCTCGCGACGCGCGCCCCGCTTCAGCAGGCCGTTGATCAGCATCTCCATGGCGTAGGCGCCATAGCGGACGGCGTCGCCGTCCTTGCGACCGTCGCCTGAGTCAGGAAGCAGGAAGTGGTTCATGCCGCCAATGCCGGCCTGCGGATCGCGGATACAGGCGGCGATGCACGAACCGAGCACCGTGGTCATCACCACGTTGGGGTCGGACGACACATGGCTCTCGCCCTGCGTGACGTGAACCTTGACCGAGCGTTCCAGATCGTCGGGTTGTCCAAATGTCATGTGAGCTGACCGAAGACCTGTTCGATCTTCTCCTTGAGGCCCTGAACGGTGAATGGCTTGACGCAGTAGTTGTTGACGCCGAACTGCACGGCCCGCTGCACAAGCTCGCGGTCGGCCCGGCCGGTCAGCATGACGAAAGCCGTCTGCCGGATCGGCGGGTGCGAGCGGACGGCGCGCAGGAGGGCCAGCCCGTCCATCTTGGGCATGTTGAAGTCGGAGATCACCAGGTTTGCCGGCTTGGAAAGGAGGTTTTTCAGAGCCTCCTCGCCATCCGGTGCCTCACGGATGTCCTTGAACCCGATCTGCTGCAACGCATTGCGGATCAAGGCCCGCATGGTCAGCTGATCATCGACAACGAGAACGGAAATGGTGCTTGCTTGGGGCATGGGTTCATCGCCTCGCGGAGGCCAGATCGAGGATAGATTGACCCATGGAGGACAGGGAAACCTGCTTCTCCACGGCGCCGATTTCAAAGGCCGCGCGGGGCATGCCGTAAACGACACAGCTCTGCTCGTCCTGTCCGAGGGTCTTGGCACGGGCTTTACGCATGGCCAAAAGGCCCTGCGCGCCGTCACGCCCCATGCCGGTCAGGATCGCCCCGACCGCTTTGTCGCCGACCGCATTGGCCACCGAGTTGAAGAGAACGTCCACCGACGGACGGTGACCGCTCACCGGGTCGCCCGCGACCAGGCGGCAGCGCAGCCCGGCCGAACGAACGACCTCCAGGTGCGTCGCCCCGCCCGGGGCGACATAGACCTTGCCGGGCTCCAGCAGAGCGCCGTCCGTGGCTTCCTGCACCTTGGCCCCGCTGGCGCGGTCGAGGCGCGCGGCGAAGCTGGCGGTAAAGGTCGCCGGCATGTGTTGAGTGATGACCGTCGGCGGGCAGGTGTCCGGGAACATCGTCAGGATCGCCAGCAGCGCCTCGACGCCGCCGGTCGAAGAGCCGATGGCCACGATGTCGCCCGAGGGCATGTAGCTCTTGGTCCGGGCCGCGGCCGGGGCGGTGTCGGCCTTGGTCCGCACCGAGGCGCGGGCCGCGATCTTCACCTTGACCACGATCTCGTTGAGCGCGTCCTGGGTGCCCAGGGCGTCGGCGGGCTTGGCCACGCAGTCGATGGCGCCCAGTTCCAAGGCTCGCAGCGTCATCTCGGCGCCGGCCTGGGTCAGGGTCGAGACCATGACCACCGGCATCGGCCGCAGGCGCATGATCTTCTCGAGAAACTCGATGCCGTTCATGTTCGGCATCTCGATGTCGAGGGTGACGACGTCGGGATTGAGGGCCTTGATCATGCCCCGGGCCTCGAACGGGTCGCCGGCGGCGCCGCAGACCTCGATATCCGGATCGCGATTGAGGGCAGCGGTGATCAGGCTCCGCATGGTGGCGGAGTCGTCAACGACGAGAACGCGAATCTTGGCCATCAGCGACCTCCCACCTTGCGATAAGCTGTCAGGCCCGCGCTTTCAAAGGCCGTGATCGAGGTCCCTACCCGTTCTGAGTGGCCGACATACAGCTTGCCGCCGGGCGCGACCAAAGGCGCGAAGCGGTTCCAGACGCGCTCCTGGGTCGGCTCGTCGAAATAGATCACGACGTTGCGGCAGAAGATGGCGTCAAACGGACCCTTCATCGGCCAGCTGGGGCCGTTGAGGTTCAGCTCGCGGAAGGCCACCAGGCTGCGCGCGGCTTCACAGACGCGGAAGGCGCGGCGATCGCTCGTGTCGCGCTCGAAATACTGGTTGCGGGCGTGAGCCGGAATGCCTTCCAGCAGACTCTCGTCATAGACGGCGGCGCGACCGGTCGCGAGCACGTTGGTGTCGATGTCCGTGCCCAGGATCCGGATATCCAGGTCGGCGGCGTTGGGCCAAACCGACAGGACCGTGAAGGCCATCGAATAGGGCTCCTGGCCCGACGAGCTGGCCGCCGACCAGAGGCGCAGACGGCCGCCGGCGCGGACCTTGTCGACCACCGGCTCCAGAATGTTGGCGCGCAGGTCGTCGAAGTGGTGCGGCTCCCGGAAGAAGCGGGTGACGTTGGTCGTCAGGGCGCGCAGCATTTCCTGCTGCTCGTCGACACTGCTCTCCAGCGCCACGAAGGCGCAGTATTCGGTGAACGTCTTCATGCCCAGCGAGCGCAGCCGCTTGGCCAGACGCGAATAGACCAGGGTCGCCTTGGTCTCGGGCAGGCTGATACCAGCCTGCGCGTAGAGCAGCGCCGCAATCTTCTTGAAGTCTTGGTTTGTGAACGCGAACTCGCCATCGACAATGGCTTCGCGACGTTCTGTCATTGAGGCTGAGGTCATCAGGCGGCCAGGGCCTCTCGTTCTGGGAGGATACGGTCGAGCGAGATCTCGCTGATCATGCGCTCTTCGATCGAAATGATGCCGCGGACGAAGCTGCGAACCGTCTCGCAGGCCACATCCGGGGTAGCTTGAACCATGTCGTCATTGATCGACAGGATGTCCGACACCGCATCGACCAGCAGGCCAACCGTGCGGTCGCCGGCCTGGACGACGATGAACACGCTGCGAACCGTCGGCTCGACCATCGGCATGCCGAGGCGCGCCGCCAGGTCCATGATCGGCAGGACCGCGCCCCGCAGATTGATCACGCCGCGCATATAGCCGGGCGTCTGGGGCAGAGCGGTGGCGGGGCTCCAGCCCCGGATCTCGCGCACGGCCATGATGTTCACGCAATACTCCTGATCGCCGACCCTGAAGGAGATCAGTTCACGGCGCTCAGTACTCGCGACAGCAGTTGGGTCGATCATGACTTACTCCGCTGCAATTAAAGTGGGTTCGACGGGGCGGGGCGTTTCCCGGCGACGAAGATTGATCACCGCATCGACGTCCAGGATGAGGGCCACGCGGCCGTCGCCCAGGATCGTCGCGGCGGCGACGCCCTCGACCTGCTGGTAGTTCTGCTCCAGCGACTTGATGACGACCTGGCGCTGGCCGTGGATGGCGTCGGCGACCAGAGCGGCGCGCGAGCCGTCCTCGCCCTCGACCAGCAGCACCACGCCTTCGGTCGGCGACGGCGAGGTGGTGCGATAGCCCAGGGTCAGGCCGACATCGATCAGCGGCACGAAGCTGTCGCGGACCGCCAGCACCGAGCCGACGGGACCCAGCGGGCGAACTTCCTCGGCCTTGGGACGCAGGCTTTCGACGATGGCGGCCAGCGGAACGACCAGGGTCTCGCCGGCCACGTCGACCACCATGCCGTCGAGCACGGCCAGGGTCAGCGGCAGGCTGAGCGTGAAGGTCGAGCCCAGACCGGGACGCGAGGCGATCGAGATACGGCCGCCCAGGGCCTGGACACTCCGGCGCACCACGTCCATGCCGACGCCGCGGCCCGACACGTCCGAGATCTTGTCGGCGGTCGAGAAGCCCGGCAGGAAGATCAGATTGTCGATCTCCTCATCGGTCAGCTGCAGGTCGGGCGCAATCAGGCCCTTCTTGACGGCGATCGAGAAGACCCGTTCGCGATTGATGCCCTTGCCGTCGTCCTGGACCTCGATGACGATCCGGCCGCTGCGGTGCAGGGCCGCCAGGCGCACGACGCCTTCGGGATTCTTGCCGGCCGCCTTGCGCTCCTCGGGGCTTTCCAGCCCGTGGTCGATGGCATTGCGCAGCATGTGGGTGATCGGGTCGGCCAGCCGTTCGATGACCGTCTTGTCGACCTCGGTGTTTTCACCGTCCATGACCAGACGGGCCTGCTTGCCGGTCATGTTGGCGACTTCGCGAACCAGGCGCGGCATGCGCTGGAACACCGACTTCACCGGCTGGGCGCGGATCGCCATCACGCTGTCCTGGATCTGGCGGGTGAGCTGCTCCAGCTCATCCAGACCCATGGCCAGGCTGGAGGACGGCGCGATGCCGTACTCGCCAACGCGCTGGGCCAGCATCGCCTGATTGATGACCAGCTCGCCGACCAGATCGATCAGGCTGTCGATGCGCTCGGGATCCACGCGGATGACCGACTGGCCCGGACCGGGGACGTCGACCTGCGTGGCCTTGGTCGGGGCGGCGGCGGGCGTCGCGGCGCGCGCGGCGACCGGGGCAGGTGCGGCGGGCGGTGGCGGCGCTTCCACGACGGCGGGCGCGATTTCGGCGACCTCGGGGGCGACCGACGGGGCGATCTCGGCAACGACCGGCTCGGCGGCCGGCGACTCGATGGCGCTCAGCAGGTTGGCCAGGGCAGCCTCGACCGGCGCCTCGCCGCGAACGATTTCAAGATCGCAGTCGCCGTCGACGAATTCGAAGACCTCGCGGATGGCGTCTTCGCCGTCATCGGTCTCGACGCGCACGCTCCAGGTGACATAGGCGGCCTCGGCGTCGAGGAACTCCAGGGTCGGCAGGGCGCTGTCGTCCATGGTTGCGACGATCGGGCCAAGGCGGCTCAACTCGCGCAGCAGCAGGGCCGTTTCATTGGCCTTGCGATAGAGGTCCGACTTGGGACGGATCGACACCGTCCAGACATTGATGGGGATCAGTTCGGCGTCGGCCGCCTGCGCGTCGACCGAGATCGTCATCGGCTGGAAGTCGAAGCCGAGATCGTCGTCGTCCAGATCATCCGACGCAGCGACAGGCGTGGGCACGGGCGCGGCTTCAGCGGCCTCGGCCACGGGAGCCGATGCGACCGGGGCGGCCGAGGGATCGGTCCAGGCCTTCAGCTCAGCGGCCATGGCGGCCGAGGCCGCCATGTCGACATCGCCCATGCCCCGCGCAGCGCTCACATGGTCGGCCAGAACGTCGGAGGCGCGCAGCATGACGGCGGCCAGATCGACGGTGTTGGGAACCTCATTGGACCGAACAGCGTCCAGCAAGGTCTCGAACACGTGGGCGAAACGGACCAACGGCTCGAGGCCGAAGGCGCCCGCGCCGCCCTTGATCGAATGCACGGCCCGGAAGACGGCGTTGACAGTCTCGCTGTCGCCGACACCCTCCTGCATGGCCAGGAGCCCGCCTTCGAGGTCGGCGAGCAGTTCCTCGCATTCCTGAAAGAAGGTGACCTTGATGGCCTCTAGCTCGTCCATTCCCGCAATTCCTTAGAGTTCTAGACGTCGAAGTCGGTGAAGGATCAGGCCGCGACGCGGCGAATGGCTTCAACCAGCTTTTCAGGATTGAACGGCTTGACGATCCAACCCGTCGCGCCGGCTTCGCGAGCCCGCTGCTTCTTGGTGGGATCGCTTTCCGTGGTCAGCACCAGGATCGGGATGGCGCGATAGTCATCATCGACGCGAACCGCCTCGATGAAACCAAAGCCATCCAGCTTGGGCATGTTGATGTCGGTGATGATGACGTCCGGACGATGGGCGGAAAGCACTTCCAGCCCATGTTCGCCGTCAACGGCCTCGACCACATTAAAGCCCGCGCCGACCAGGGCCATGCGCAGCATGTCCCTCATCGTGCGGGAATCGTCGACCGTTAGAATCGTGCGCGTCACGATTGGACTCCATGGATGTCCGCCGAAAGGAGCGCCCCATCGGCGCCGAAAAGACGGGTGGTTTCTACAAAGGCCTCCGAAGGCCCCGTAATCGAAAAGGGTTTGCCGTCAGCGGCCCAGGCCTTGCTGGCCGCGAGCAGAATCTGGAGACACAGGCCGCCGAGGCGACGGACCTGACCGGCCTCGATTTCAAGCGCCTCGCCACGGTGCGCCAGGAAGGCGGACTTCAGCGGGCCGGCGGCCTTGAGATCGAGTGTTTCAGGCAGCGCGAGTGCGGCCATCAGAATTCCTCCCATCCGGCGGACGCTGGAGCGGCCGCGGTAGCTGCGCCGCCACGAGCGGGCCGGGCGAAGACGCCCAGACGGGCCCTTTGCTCGGCGACCGGGTTGCGGGCCGGTGCGTGTTGAGCCGAATCGGCGGCCGCCGGGCGACCGTAGGCGGCCTGGCCGCCACCGACCCGGAAACGGGCCATCAGTCGGACCAGCTCGGCGGTTTCGCCCTTCAGCGAGTGCGTCGCGGCGGTCGATTCCTCGACCATGGCGGCGTTCTGCTGAGTGACCTGATCCATCTGGTTCACGGCCGTGTTCACTTCGTTCAGTCCGGTGGCCTGTTCGGCGGCGGAGGCCGCGATCTCGGTCACCAGGGCGTCGATCTCGCCAACCTTCACGACGATGCGTTGCAGCGCCTCGCCCGTCTGACCGACCAGGCTCACGCCCTGGCTGACCTGCTGGGTCGAGGACGAGATCAGGGTCTTGATCTCCTTGGCGGCCTCGGCCGAGCGCTGGGCCAGGGCCCGGACTTCCTGAGCCACGACGGCGAAGCCGCGACCCGCTTCACCCGCGCGGGCAGCCTCGACCCCGGCGTTCAGGGCCAGAAGGTTGGTCTGGAACGCGATCTCGTCGATCACGCCGATGATCTGGCTGATCTGCTTGGAGGAGCTTTCGATCTCGCCCATGGCCGACACTGCTTGATGCACGACCTGGCCGGAATGCGTCGCTTCGCCACGGGTGGTCGAAACAACGTCCGAGGCCTGGCGAGCGCCGGCCGCCGTGCGGCGCACCGTGGCGGTCAGTTCGTCCAGGGCGGCGGCGGTTTCTTCCAGCGAGGCGGCCTGTTGTTCGGTGCGACGCGACAGGTCGTCAGAAGCATGGGCGATCTCGTCGGCGCCGGTGCTCAGGCCGTCTGTCGAGGCGGCGATGACCTTCATCGTCTCCTGCAGCGAGGCCATGGCGCCGTTGAAGTCGTCCTTCAGCTTGGCGTATTCCCCGGGGAAGTTTGCATTGACGCGGAAGGTCAGGTCGCCCGAGGCCAACTTTTCGAGGCCTTCGGCCAGGCTGGTCACCACCAGGGCGCTGTCGCGAGCGGCGGCGGCGGCGGCCTCTTCCTTCGAGCGACGCTCGTCGGCGGTCAAGGCCGCAGTTTTTTCCTGCTCGGACCGCATTTGTTCAAGGTGCAGCTGATTATCGCGGAAAATCTTCAAGGAGCGGACAATCGCGCCCAGCTCGTCCAGGCGAGTCATCTTCTCAAGATCAATGCTGTTGTCGCCCTTTGACAGGCGCTCGGTCGCGCCGGCGATGTCGGCGATCGACTTGCGGACATTCATGACCGTCAGGAAGGCGATCGCGCCCACCGCGCCAAGGGTGATCAGCGACAGGATGATGGTGGCGCTCATGGCCGCAGTCGCTTCGGCCTTGTGCTCGTTGGCCGTCTCGGTGGCGCGGGCGCCGGCGTCATCGACCACCTTCTGCAGCTGGGCCGCCATCTTGACGTACTGGTCTTCGAAGCTGCCGGCGAAGCTCATGGCCATGCCCGTATCGACGTCGATCATGCCGCTGACCGTGTCGACGGCGCTGCGGCATTCGGCCAGGGCCTTGACGAGGGCCTCGATCTTCGGCCGCTCCGAGGCGGGCAGGCGGCTCGAAAGCGCCTTCATGTCCTTGCCCAGGGTGTCAAATTCGGCGAGCAACTCAATGATGCGCGGCCCGGCCGAAGGGGCCATCGGATCGGCCTTCGACGCCAGGATTTGATAGAGCGTGCCGTGAGCGTCGGTGATCCGACGCGACAGCGACTGAATATCGCTGTTGATGCGCATGTCCTGCTCGACCACCTGCCGCAGAGCCTCGGTCTGGCTGCGTTGCACGACGACGGCGCCGCCGGCCATCAGGGCCAGCATCAACAGTGCGAAAGCCGGCGCGAAGCCGATCTTGATGATCAGTGGTAGGTCGACAAGCCTAAAGCGCTTCATTTCCAGGTCCCCTTCATGCGGCGGTTCCGTGCCCACGGATCACCAGCAAGCCAGGGGGATCATCACTATAGATTCCTAACAGACTCTGACCTTGGTTAAGAGAAACTGGAAGTCGGGGGGGGCGGCGCTGCCTTGAGGGACAATTGGTCGCAGGTGAATCTATAAAGACAGCGCCCAAGGGCCGCTTGACAGGTAAAATTCGAAGTAAGGTTACCACGAAGTAAATTTAGAATATTCCGGGTCGACTCAGAATATTTTAACTCGCAGCTGCGACAAAAGGCATGCGTCCGGTTGGCGCGTCGTCCACAGGACGGTATTCATTACTAGGAGCAGCGGGATGAAATATCCGATCGCTTTTGCCGCGGGAATCGCTGGCAGCTTGTTCATCGCTCAAGCCGCCTCGGCGGCTGGCGGATTTGAAGACCAAATGAGCCGTTGCCTGCAACAGTTCGCCAATACCCGGGATGCCGCCCAGGTGATGCTGGAATGCACCGCTGACGCGGGCAAGCTCTCGGAATGCAAGGTCGTTGACAACAGCGCGACCGGCAAGGGCTTCGACAAGGCCGCCATGTGCATCGCTGAAAAGCTGCCGATGGGCGCCAAGACCGGCACCGTGAAGGTCCCGTTCCGCTTCCCGGGCGGCGCGTAAACTTCCAGCTCCTGACTTACGGGGCTCAAAACGCCTCCGCCGACCAGACCGAAGCGTTCCAATGGATCGCTTCGCGTCTGTTTGGCGGGGGCGTTTTGCCGTGTGCGACAGCCGACAGGAAAAAGCGGACACCCGTCAGGGCGTCCGCTTCTGTCGATCTATCCCGCACTGGGTTTCAGGCGGCTAAAGCATTTTCCGACGAAGTGGACGCCGATCCAGTCGGATCGGAAAATGCTCTAGCGACAGCCGTTTCTCAGAACTCTTCCCATGTCTCGCGGACGGCCGTCGCAGCTGAGCCGCGGGAGACCGGACGCGCGCCGCCCCCTGGCCGACTGCCCTGCGATGGAGGTCTGGCGGCCGGACGGGCGGATGCGGCGGATGCCGCGGATGCCGCGGGCCGCGTATCGGCCACGCGGAAAGCCGAAATCAGATTGACCAGTTCGGCCGTTTGATCCTTGAGCGAGTGTGTCGCCGCCGTCGTCTGCTCGACCATGGCGGCGTTTTGTTGCGTCACCTGGTCCATCTGATTGACGGCGGTATTGACCTCATGCAGGCCCGTGGCCTGCTCCTGGGCCGAAGCGGAGATCTGGACGATCAAGGTGTCGATCTCGGCAACCTTGGCGACGATGCCGCGCAGGGCGTCGCCGGTTTGTCCCACCAGGTTCACGCCCTGACTGACCTGCTGGGTCGAGGAGGAGATCAGGGTCTTGATCTCTTTGGCGGCGTCGGCGGAGCGTTGGGCGAGAGCCCGCACTTCCTGGGCGACGACCGCGAAGCCGCGACCCGCTTCACCGGCGCGCGCCGCTTCGACCCCGGCGTTCAGGGCCAGAAGGTTGGTCTGGAAGGCAATCTCGTCGATCACGCCGATGATGTTGCCGATTTCGCGCGACGAGCTTTCGATCTCGCCCATGGCGGCCACGGCCTGGTCGACCACGATGCCTGAGCGTTCAGCCTCGGTCTTGGCGCCCGCCACAACCTCGGACGCCTGCTTGGCGCCCGCTGCGGAGCGCCGGACGGTCGAGGTGATCTGGTCGAGGGCGGCGGCGGTCTCTTCCAGACTGGCGGCCTGCTGCTCGGTGCGGCGGGACAGGTCGTCAGCCGCGATGCCGATTTCATCCGAGCCGGCGCGGATATTGCCGGTCACACCCGAAATGCGACCCATGGCCTCCTCGAGCGTGCCAACGGCGCTGTTGAAATCGTCCTTCAGCTTCTGGAACTCGGGCTTCACCTCGTCGTCAAGCCGGCTGACCAGATCGCCCCGGGCCAGATGGGCGAGCGCCGTGGCCAGGCTTTCGACGAGCCGGTTCTGGCATTGCTCGTTCTCGATACGCGAGGCCTCAAGTCGCTGGCGATCGGCTTCGATGGTCTCGAGATAGATCGAGATGGCGAAGTCCATGTCGAGCATGACCGCCTTCATCAGGGCGCTGACAGCCTCGCCAGCCTGGGCGGGGTCGCCCTTGGCCATGAAGCCCTTGGGCCAGAGCGAGTCGACGGTAGCGCGCAACAGCCGGTCCATGACCAGGGCGTAGCCGCCGATATACCAGCGCGGCTCCAGGCCAATGCGCGCGTGAACCTGACCGATGGTCCGGACCGTATTGACATAGGTGTCGCTGAACTCGGCCTGGGCGATGACGTCCCAGTGCGCCGCCTGGCGACTGCTGGCGGCGTCCATGTGCCGCTCGTCCTTGAAGAACTTGCTGGTCTCTGGTGTGGTCTTGACCTTGCCGTAGAAGACGGAAAGCGCGGGGCTGATTTCCTTGCGAATGAGCGGCCGCAGATCCCGCAACGCCTGTCGCGCACGGTCATCCAGCCCCATAAACGCCACACGGTCGTTTAGGTCATGATCCTGGCTCATCGGCTTTGGTCCGTCCTGGGGTGCAGCGTGTGGGAGGACCCTCTGCCCGCATGCTTAACGCAGCCTTAAATATTCTCGCCCTAGGTGCGTCATCTCGCCACACTCGCCAAAGAGTCGCGACCGGCCGAGAGGCGCTTAGCCCCCCTGCTTCATGGTCTCCCGGGCGATGATCACCTGCTGGATCTGGCTTGTGCCCTCATAGATCCGGAAGATCCGCACGTCGCGATACAGGCGCTCGATGCCATAGTCGGCGACATAGCCGGCCCCGCCGAAGATCTGCACGGCACGGTCCGCCACGCGGCCGACCATCTCGGACGCGAACAGTTTCGAGGCCGCCGCCTCCAGCGTCACCCCCTGCCCCGCATCGCGCTTGCGGGCGGTCTCCATGACCAGAGCCTTGGCCGCCAGGGCCTCGGTCTTGCTGTCGGCCAGCATGGCCTGGATCAGCTGGAAGTTCGAGATCGCCTGGCCAAACTGCTTGCGCTCGCCGGCATAGGCCACGCAATCCTTGATCAGCCGCTCGGCCACGCCCACGCAGACGGCGGCGATGTGCAGGCGGCCGCGATCCAGCACCTGCATGGCCACCTTGAAGCCCTCGCCCTCCTCGCCCAACCGGTTCCAGGCCGGCACGCGGACATTGTCGAAGGTCACATCGTGGATATGGGCGCCCTGCTGGCCCATCTTCTTCTCGGGCTTGCTCACGGACAGGCCCGGCAGGCCGCTGGGGACCAGGAAGGCCGAGACGCCAGAGCCGCCCTTGGTCTCGGGACTGGTCCGGGCCATCACCGTGAACAGCGACGCCTTGCCGGCGTTGGTGATGTAGCGCTTGGAGCCATTGAGCACGTAGTCGTCGCCGTCGCGGATGGCCAGCGTGCGCACCGAGGCGCTGTCGGAGCCGGCTTCCGGCTCGGTCAGGGCGAAACTGGTGATGATCTCGCCCGACGCGATGCCGGGCAGCCACTTGGCCTTCTGCTCGTCGGTCCCGAACATCACCAGGCCCTGGCTGCCGATGCCGACATTGGTGCCGAACGCCGACCGGAAGGCCGGAGAGGTGCGGCCCAGCTCGACGCCGACCAGGCATTCCTCTTCCATGTTCAGACCCAGGCCGCCGAACGCCTCTGGGATCGACAGGCCAAACAGGCCCAGGCTTTTCATCTCGTCGATGACGTCCTGCGGAACCGCGTCATCCTCGGCCACCTTGGCCTCGATGGGCCGCAGGCGCTCGGCGACGAAGCGGGCGACCATGTCGAGCAGCTGGTCGCGGGTTTCGAGATCGAGGGCCATGGCGTTTCTTCCTGCGTCAAACACTTGTTTTGACGCCGACTGTAGCCCGCAGAATCAGGAATGGAAGGCCCGGCGCGGAGGCCGGGCCTAAATCACACTAGTGCTGATCGCGCTCCTGACGGGCCAGAACGCTGTTGCGCAGGCCAAACAGCACATAGACCGCCACGCCGATCAGGTGAGCGTAGAGGAAGTAGAGCTGGGTCTTGGTCGGCAGGCTGGAGAACAGATAGAGGCAGCCCAGGATCGCGCCCGAGGCCACGACCGGCCAGATCGGGGTCGAGAACACCCGCTGACGGCCCGGATCCTTGATCCGCAGGATGATCACCGACAGGCCCACGGCGATGAAGGCGGCCAGGGTGCCGGCGTTTGCCAGCTCGGCGATGTCCTTCAGCGACAGCCAGCCCGAGATCAGGGCCGACAGGGCGCCCGTCAGCAGGGTCATCAGCACGGGCGTGCCGGTCTTGGCGTTGACCCGGGCCAGGGTCTTGGGCAGCAGGCCGTCGCGGGCCATCACGAAGAAGATCCGGCTCTGGCCATACATGAAGGCCAGGATCACGGTCGGCAGGGCGACCACGGCGGCCAGGGCCACCAGCTGAGCGACCTTGGGGTGGTTCAGGCTTTCCAGGATGAAGACCAGCGGGGCCTCGCTCTTGGAGAACACCTCGGTGCGCGAGGCCCCGATCGAGACGGCGGCCACCACCATGTAGATCGCGGTGCAAACGGCCATCGAGCCGACGATGCCGATGGTCAGGTCGCGCTTGGGGTTCTTGGTCTCCTCGGCGGCGGTCGAGACCGCGTCAAAGCCGTAGAAGGCGAAGAAGATCAGGCTGGCGGCGGCCATGACCCCCACCTTGATCCCGTCGGCGTCGGGGGTGGCGGCAAAGCCCTGCGGCATAAACGGCGTGAAGTGGCTGATGTCGAAAGCCGGGATGCACAGCACCACGAACACGGCCAGGGCGATGATCTTCACCGCCACCAGCACCATGTTGACCGTGGCGCTCTCCTTGGTGCCAAGCGCCAGCAGGCCGGCGACGGCGAAGGAGATGATCACGGCGGGCAGATTGACGATGCCGCCCATGTGGGGGCCGGCCAGCAGGGCTTCCGGCGTGCCGATCATGCGGAACAGGCCCGTGGCGTGGGCCGACCAGCCGACGGCGACGGCGGCGCAGACCAGGGTGTATTCGAGGATCAGGCTCCAGCCGACGAACCAGGCCACCGGCTCGCCCATGGCGACGTAGCTGTAGGTATAGGCGCTGCCCGAGGCCGGGATCATGGTCGACAGTTCGGCATAGCAAAGCGCCGCGCAGGCGCAGACCGCGCCGGCGATCAGGAAGGACAGGATCACGCCCGGTCCGGCCAGACCCGCTCCGATGCCGGTCAGGGTATAGATGCCGGTGCCGACGATGGCGCCGACACCCAGGGCGACCAGGTGCGGCCAGCTCAGGGTCTTCTTCAGTTGATGGCCGTCATGGCCCGCCGCGATGGCGTCGATCGACTTGCGGCGCGTCCAGAAACTCAAGGCTATTCCCTCCGACTTGGTCTTCCGCCGCGACCATGGGCTGGGCGACGTGTTTCGCCAAGACGTGCGCGATCGGCTGGGGCATTTCCTGCCAAAGATTGTCGGTGGAGCGGGCTTTGCCCGCAAATTCTCTCCGGCGAGCCGCGACGCCTAGAAGAAGGCCCGCGTCAGGCCATAGGCCAGCGCGGCCACAGCCAGGGTGGAGAGGCCCAGGGCCGCAGCCAGCTTTGGTTTGACCTGCAGCAGGGCGGCGGGACCCAGCTTGGCCGAGATGGCGCCGACGCCGGCCAGAAGCAGGAAGCTGGACAGGGTGGCCAGGGTGGCGACCAGCGCCTCGGGCAGCAGGCCAAAACCGCGCAGGGCGGCCAGGGCGGCGAAGCCCAGGACGAAGAGCGGCGGCCCCTTGAAGCTTGTCTTGCCGCAGCCGTCCTGGGTGCGGCTCAGCAGCACGCCGATCAGCACCACCGCCGGGCCCAGCCAGACGATGCGGGCCAGCTTGGCCAGGGCTGCGGCGCTGGCGGCGTCCGGCGAGACCGACGAGCCCGCGCCGGCCACCTGGGCGACGTCATGGATCGAAAGACCGAAAAACACGCCGGCCTGGTGGGCCGTAAAGCCCAGGGCGTGGGCGATCGGCGGATAGGCCAGCATGGCCACGGTCGACAGCAGATTGACCCCGATGATCACCAGGGCGGTCGTGCGCTGGTTGGCTGGACTGGCCGGCGCGGCCTGCGCGGCGGCGAGCGCTGCGGAGGCGCCGCAGATCGAACAGGCCGCCGCCGCGATCAGGGCCTCGGCCAGGGGCAGTCCCAGAGCCATACCGACGCCGGCGCCGACGGTGAGCCCGCCCAGCACCACGGCGCCGCTGGCCAGGATCGCAGGCCCGCCCAGCAGGGCGAACTCGCTCCAGGTGATCTGGGCGCCCATCATGGCCACGCCCAGACGCAGGCCCGGCTTGGCCCAGATATCGAGACCGGCCGCCAGCCTAGCGCCCAGGCCCAGGGCGCCCAGGCCCATGCCCAGCACCACCGCCAGAAGCGGGGCCGGCGCGTGCAGCAGGTGGGACAGCGGCTTGGCCAGCAGGGCGATCACGAGGCCCGCGATCAGGCCCGGCCAAAGCTTGCCCGCCTCGAAGCGGAAAGCGCCCAGTCTGGCGACGGCGGCGTTCATCCCTGAACGGGCGCCGGGTCGAGGCCAAGTGTCTTGTCGGCCAGGGCGCAGCGGCGACCCAGGCGCTCGTTGAGGCGGCGGACGGTGTTGCTGCCGGTGCGCTCGAAGGCGAAGGGCAGCAGGCCATGGATCAGGCAGGCCAGACCCGCGCCGATCAGGGTGAAGCCAAAGCTCCAGGCCACGCCCATGTGCTGACCATAGGTCTCGCCAACCGCTTCCGGATGGCGCGTGAACGGCTTCAGCATGAGGACCCCCGATTCGTCGTCAGGTGTCCCAGCATGAAGCGGAACCGGAGAATGGCATTACTGGATGCGCTGCCGTTTTCACCGTATGGAGAACTTCATTCTCGAACGGGCCGGAAATGAAGATGATTGATCTCGATCACATCGACCGCAGGCTGTTGGCGATCCTGCAGGAAGACTCCACCGTCCCGATCGCCGAACTGGCCGAACGCGTGGGCCTGACCCAGACGCCGTGCTGGAAGCGGATCAAGCGGCTGCAGGACGCCGGGGTGATCACCGCCCGCGTCGCCCTGCTGGACCGCGACGCCCTGGACCTGTCCCTGACCGTGTTCGTGGCCGTGAAGACCGGCCGCCATGACGAGGCCTGGCTCGCGACATTTGCCGCCGGGGCCCGCGCCCTGCCCGAGGTGGTCGAGTTCTACCGGATGAGCGGTGAGGTCGATTACCTGCTCAAGGTCGTGGTCCGCGACATCGCCGCCTATGACCGTTTCTACAAGCGCCTGATCGCCACGGCGCCGCTCACCGACGTGTCGTCCAGCTTCGCGATGGAGCAGATCAAGTTCACCACCGCCCTGCCGATCACCACGGCCTGATGGCGTCTTGATCCTGTCACCCTTGCAGCCTCAATTGCGGGGGCGACAGCGGAGGGCGGACCATGGACACGACGCGACGGGGCTTGTTGATCGGCGGCGCGGCGCTGGCCCCGGCCCTTGCGGTCGCAGCGGAGACCGCGGTCGATGCGAAGGTCCCGCCGGCGATCCGCGCCCATCTGGGCGTCACCGAAAATCCCTATGGTCCCAGCCCCGCCGCCCGCAAGGCGGCCATGAAGGCGCTCGACGACACGCCCTATTACGCCTGGTCGCTGGAGCCGCCGTTGATCGCGGCCATCGCCAAACGCGAGGGCGTCGATCCCGATAGGGTGGGCCTGTGCAACGGCTCGCTTGAGGCGCTGTCGCTGCTCTCGGCCCATTTCGCCAAAACCGGCCCGATCGTCGCGCCCCAGCCGACCTATGCGACGCCCCTGCTTTATGCCGAGCGCCAGGGCGCCAAGCTGGACTGGATCCCGGTCACCGGCGACCACCAGATCGATCTGCCGGCCCTGGCGGCAAGGGCCGCAGGCGCGGGCTGCGTCTATGTGTGCAATCCCAACAATCCGACGGGCCTGCTGATGGACCCGGACGCCCTTCGGACTTTCTGCGTCGCGGCAGCCAAGTCCGCCCCCGTGATCGTCGACGAAGCCTATATCGAGATCAGCCCCGATCCCGTTCGCCACTCGATGATCGACCTGGTCAGGGCCGGCCACGACGTGGTGGTCGCCCGCACCTTCTCCAAGGTCTATGGCATGGCCGGCCTCAGGGTGGGCTTCATCATCGCCCAGCCGCAGCGGGTCAAGCAGCTGAAGAGCCTGATCCCGACCCACAAGGGCCGGCCCGGCCTGGCGGCGGCCCTGGCCTGCTATGGCGACGCGACCTATCTGACCGGAACCAAGGCCTATCTGGAAGGCTGCCGCGAGAAGATCTACGCCATCTGCAGGGCCAACGGCCTGGGCTACCTGCCGTCGTTCGGAACCTATGTCTTCGTCGACACCGGCAAGCCGAACCTGGCGTTCCAGAAGACCCTGGCGGCGATGGGCGTCGAGGTGCGGGTGTTTGACAGCCCCCTGCACCCCACCTGGATCCGGGTCGGCACCGCCAGCCCGGCCGAGCTGGATATCTTCGCCGAGGTCTTGCCCAAGGCGCTGAAGGCCTAGCTCGCTCCCCCTTCAGGAGGGCGATGGGCCGGCCCGAAGGCAGGATGATCTGGCGGTGACTGTGACACCCGTCACATACGGCGTCACGATCGTGGCCCAGGATGGACGCTGGTAAAGGCGCGCCAAGTCCTGCGCCCCTTTCCCGTGATGAGAGTACTGTGGGGACCGATGACCGGTGTAGTTTCTCGTCCGCGGGCGGATCTCGCGCGTGCGGAGGGCCTTAGGCCACGCGTCGCGTGGGATCCGGCCAAGCGCGTCTTCGACGTCGTTGCGGCCCTGGCCCTGCTGGTGTTCTTCGCGCCGTCGCTGCTGCTGGTGGCCCTGCTGATCCGCCTGGAATCGCCCGGCCCGGTGCTGTTTCGCCAGGCGCGGGGCGGCCTGAGCGGGCGGCCGTTCATGATCTACAAGTTCCGCTCCATGCGCTGCGACGACAGCGGCGAGACCGTCGTGCAGGCGGCGCGCGTCGATGACCGGATCACCCGCGTGGGGCGCTTTATCCGCAAGACCAGCATCGACGAACTGCCCCAACTGCTGAATGTCCTGAAGGGCGACATGTCTCTGGTCGGCCCCCGTCCCCACGCCCGGGTCCATGACGAGCACTATGGCGGACTGATCCCCGGCTACGCCCTGCGCCAACGGGCGCGTCCGGGCCTGACGGGCCTGGCCCAGATTCAGGGGCTGCGCGGCGGCACCGAAGATATTGAATCGATGGCCCGACGCGTCAGGGCCGACATCGCCTATATCGAGACCTGGTCCTTCGCGGCCGACCTGCGGATCATGCTGCTGACCGCCCCGCACCTGCTGGGGGCGGAAAACGCCTACTAGAGCATTTTCGAGCGAAGTGGATTCCGGTTCGCGTGAAGAAAATGCGTTAAAACAAAGAACTAGAGCTCCGGACTGACGCAGTCAGGACGGAAAATGCTCTAGGCTCTAGTCCGGCCACAGATCCTGGATGTCGCCCTTGCGGTTGAGCATGTGGGTGGCCCGCTTGATCACCGCCAGCAGGCGCTCCTTTCGACCATCGCTATCGTAGGTCAGGGTCGTGCGGGCCAGGCCTTCCAGCATGAAGCGGGCGAGGTCGCGACTGGCCTGGAACCGCGGGCCGGCGCCGGCGTGCAGGATCTTCAGGAAGTGGTCGCCGGCCTGGGCGCGATCGAACTCGGCCTGGGCCGGGGCCAGCAGGGCCTGGATGGCCGGATCGGTGCGACCGGCGGCTTCCAGTTCGGCGAAAGCCATGAACGGCACGCTCTGCAGCAGGTCCCAGTAGCTGTCGATGGCGTGCTCGGTGACGTCAGCGCCCAGCGGCAGGGTGTCTGCCGCCGCGCGGAACAGGGCCGAACGCTCGGCCTGGACATGGGCCACGGCGGCCTCCACCAGCGCCTCGCGGGTCGGGAAGTGATACAGCATCGCCCCCCGCGTCAGGCCCGCCGCATCGGCGATCACCGGGTTGCTGGCGGCGTGATAGCCGATCTGGGCGATCAGCTTCATGGCGCAATCGAGAATCCGCGCCCGCGTCTTCAACGATTTCGGGGTGTCCTTGGCAAGGCGGGCAGCGTCCATCGTCCTGATCTAGTGCGGGCCATGCTGCATCGCAACAGTCGTTCGCCGCCTTGCGCCGCGCGGCGCGGCATGGCGGCGCTCGCCACGCGCCCTGCCTGGTGTCCGCCCTGGTCCGGCGCCTGTTTTCGAGGCGAAACGACGCCCTGCCGAGGGGCGCCGGAGACGGGCCAAAGGTTACCAAAGGCTGAAGGCCGCGGCCGGGTTTCATCAAAGCGACATGCAATCAGCTTAATCGCCGGATCTCTCGCCGAAGGTCGCGACCAATCCGGGGGCGGATCGACCAGGCGCAGCTACCGGGGACCCGCATGAGCGCCGAATCCGCTGTCCGCCACTATCGCAGCATCTTCATCAGCGACCTGCATCTGGGCACCCGGGGGTGCCAGGCCGAGCTGCTGCTGGACTTCATCCGCCATGTCGAGTGCGACACGCTCTATCTGGTCGGGGACATCATCGACGGCTGGAAGCTGCGCAGCGGGTGGTACTGGCCGCAGGCCCACAACGATGTGGTCCAGAAGATCCTGCGTCTGGCCCGCAAGGGCACCGAGGTGATCTATGTCCCCGGCAATCACGACGACCGCATCCGCGACTTCTGCGGCGTGCATTTCGGCGGTGTCGTGGTGGCCCGCGACGTGATCCACGAAACCGCCGACGGCAAGCGCTATCTGGTGGTTCACGGCGACGAATTCGACGGTGTGGTGCAGCAGGCCAAGTGGCTCGCCTTCCTCGGGGATTGGTCCTATAGAACCATCCTGATGCTGAACACCTTGCTGAACCGCGCTCGGCGACGCATGGGTTTCGGCTATTGGAGTCTCTCGGCCTATCTGAAGGTCAAGGTGAAGAACGCTTTGCATTTCATTGAGAACTTCGAGTCCGCCGTGGCCGACGAGGCGCGCCGCCGGGGCGTCGACGGCGTGATCTGCGGACACATTCACAAAGCCGAGATGCGCGACATAGACGGAATCACCTACGTCAACGATGGTGACTGGGTGGAAAGCTGCACCGCCCTCGTCGAACATGCCGACGGTCAACTTGAAATCCTCGAATGGGCCAAGCTACGCTCGTGGTCGGTGATCGACCGCAAGCTGGCGGCGCCCGCCACCGAGCCCCTGCCGGAGCCTGCCGCCGCCTGATGCGGATACTTCTCGCCACAGACGCCTGGGAACCTCAAGTCAACGGCGTGGTTCGCACCCTCACCCGGGTGGTCGACGAACTGCGCGCCATGGGCCACGAGGTCGATGTCGTCAGCCCTGACCAGTTCCCCACCTTCCCGCTGCCGACCTATCCGGAAATCAAGCTGGCGATCGGCGCCTATGAGCCGGTGCAGGACCGCTTCAAGTCGTTCGAGCCCGAAGCGATTCACATCGCCACCGAGGGTCCGATCGGCCTGGCCGCCCGCCGCATCTGCCTGGAATGGAAGCTGCCGTTCACGACCAGCTACCACACCAAGTTCCCGGAATATGTCTCGGCCCGCCTGCCTTTGCCGCTGGCCGCCGGCTACACCTATATGCGCTGGTTCCATAAGCCCTCCGGGCGCCTGATGGTGGCCACGCCCACCATGCGCGACGAGCTGGCCAAGCACGGGTTCCGCAATCTCTCGCCGTGGTCGCGCGGCGTCGACACCGACGTCTTCAAGCCTCGTGCTGCGGGCGAGCCCGACCTGTTCGCGGGCCTTGCACGCCCGATCTTCCTCAATGTCGGCCGCGTGGCCGTCGAGAAGAACATCGAGGCCTTCGCCAGCCTGGATCTGCCCGGCACCAAGGTGGTGATCGGCGACGGTCCCCAGCGCGAGGAGTTGGCCGAGAAATATCCCGAGGTTAAGTTTCTGGGCGCCAAGTTCGGCGAGGAGCTGGGCCGCTATTTCGGCTGCGCCGACGTGTTCTGTTTCCCCTCCCTGACCGACACCTTCGGCCTGGTGATCCTTGAGGCCATGGCCGCCGGCGTGCCCGTGGCCGCCTTCTCGGCCCCCGGTCCGATCGACATCATCCCCGGCTCCAACGCCGGCGCCCTGGCGCCGGGCCAGACCGACGGCCTGAAAGAGGCCTGCCTGGCGTGCCTGGACCTGGACAAGACCGTGGTCCGCAAGTTCGCCGAGGGCTTCTCGTGGCGCGCCTGCGCCGAGGAGTTCTTCCGCAACCTGCAGCCCTATCCCGAGCCGGAAAAGACCCGGTTCTGGCGGCGGCTGCGCCGGCTGGCGCGACTGCGCGGCCGGACGGCGGCCTAGACACGGCTTCGCAGCCTCGCGCGGAAACCGCCGAGTGGATGGGAAGGGTCGCGGAGCGTCCAGGCCTCGCCCGGATGTGAGTGTGTAGAAGTACCGTTTCGACGAAGACGAACGCTCCGCGCAGCCGTTATCCGGTGAGCCCTCGGGGCGCGGGGTTTTAACCCGCTTCCGACGTTAGGCCCCCGACGGGCGGAGAGGTAGCGAACCTCACCCGGACCGCATGGGCGATTTCGGCCCATGCCTGTCGCGCATCGTGCGGGCGTCGCCAAAGGGCGTTCCCGGCGGTCCCGATCCGGCTTCAACGCGTCCGGCCCCGCAAGGACCGATCCGCTCCACCAGACCCTGCCGGGCCTTCGACGACGGCCGACGGGCGCTTCCCGCTCGACCACCCCTGACAGCCGCAACGGTCGCCGTACGTGCGCCCTTCCCGTGCTGTCAGGTGAGATTGATTATGCGGGAGGTTTCGGCGCGTCTGATTGGCGCGATCAACTATTTTACAAGCGGTTGATTGGACTGGGTTTTGTTCCGGAAAGAACGGGGATTGAGCGCGGTTTATCCCCTCAAGTCCTCCCCCTGAAGGGGGAGGCGGCCGGAGGCCGGTGGGGGAAGACCCCTCCGACTCAGCAGCACTACCCCCTCCGATCACTTCGTGATCGCCTCCCCCTTCAGGGAGAGGACTTAGGAGCGCGTCCCGCCCCCTTCGCGCCGAAGGGAGCCATCCTTAAATCTCACGGCGAGACGATCGCCGGTCTGACCAGGTTGCTCAAGGACCGGTCTGCGACCGGCCGCTCCGCGGCGGCCCGGAGGGCCGTCCTTGACCAACCTGGTCAGACCGGCACGCTGCAGCCTCCAAGAGATTTAAGGATGACCGGGACGCGGGGCGTCCGCTTATAGGAGGGAAGGCAAAGCGTGCTTCCGACCCAAGGCAGAAGTTCAGATGGTCCGCTAACCGGCAAGTGCGACCACCTCGTGCAGGGTTTCAACCGTAGCGCCAGGATTATTGGGCAGACTATCTGGCCAGGCTTGGCCGCATCGGAACCATGCAGTCTCCATACCCACCGCCGCCGCTCCCAAAATGTCTGCGCGGGGATTGTCGCCCACGAAAAGACACTGCTCCGGCGAGAGGCCCAGCCTAGTCGCCGCACGCAGAAATAGCTGGGGGTCAGGCTTGCGAAGACCCTCCGCCTCGGAAACCAGCACCTCATCTACTAGTTGCCGTAGGTTCAGCGCCTCAAGGTGCCGCGACTGAAAAGCGCAGTCGCCATTCGTCACGATCCCGAGGCGTTTGCCGGCGCTCCGAAGCTGCACCAGGACGCGGGTCATGCCATCGAACGGTTGGGCATGTCTGCAGCAGTTCTCCGCGTAATCGGCGAGGAGCTGGTCCGCCGCTGCGATCTGCCCGCCGAACTCATGCAGCAGAACCGGGTAGACCTTGGATTTTGGCTGGGAACCGCGCGCGTCCAACTTGAGGAATCTCGCTTCCCAGGTGGAATAGTCGACGGGCCCCAGGTGTTCACTGAAGCGAGCGAACTGGTCCCTTAGGAAGGACTGCAGCGAAGTGGTGCGGTCCAATAGCGTCTCATCAAGGTCGAAAAGGACTGCTTCGGACATGCCTCAGGATCAGAGGAGCCTGACGTCCGCGCAAGGGCCAACTTCCACCCTTCTCTGACCTTCGCGATGCCCGCTTCCCGCGCCCCCTATTCCCCGTCGCCCTTGCGCCGCAGGCACGGCTTGAGGATCACCTTGTCGATCCGCGAGCCGTCCATGTCGACGATCTCGACATCGAAGCCGCCCAGTTCGACGATCTCGCCCTCGCGGGGGATACGGCCGAGGCGGTCGAGAATCAGGCCGGCCACGGTGTGGTAGCCACCCTCGGCTTCGAAGGCCTCGCCCAGGGCGTCGTTGAGTTCCTGGATGTCGAGGCGGGCGTCGACCAGCCATGAGCCGTCTTCGCGACGCAGGATGCGGGTCTCGGTGTCGTCGTGACCCTCGGGGAAGTCGCCGGCGATCATTTCCAGCAGGTCGATGGGGGTGATCACCCCCTGAACCGAGCCGAACTCGTCGACCACCAGGGCCATATGCAGAGGCGTCTGCTTGAACAGGGCCATGGCGCGCAGCAGCGACATGGTCTCGGGGATGGCGATCGGCTGCTGGACGTGGGCGAGCACGTCGATCGGGCCACCGGAGAGGGCCGCGTCGAGCAGATCCTTCTTCAGGACCACGCCGATATCGCCGTCGAGATCATCATCGGTGGCGACCACGATACGCGAATAGCGGCAGGCGCGGATCTCGGCCAGAATCTCCTCGGGGGTGTCGGCCAGCGAGATCCAGAACAGGTCGCGGCGCGGGGTCATGGCCACCCGGACCGGGCGGTCGCCCAGGCGCAGCACCTCCTGGATCATCGAACGCTCTTCCGGCTCGATCAGGCCGGCGTCGGCGCCTTCGGCCAGGACGGTCTCGACCTCTTCGGCGGTCATGTCGTTGGTGCGCTCGTCGCGCACGCCCATCAGCTTGAGGATGGCGGCGGTCGAGACGGTCAGGATGGTCACGAAGGGACGCAGCACCAGGGCGACAATGGCCAGGAACGGGGCCATGCGGCGGGCGATGGCGTCAGGGAACAGCAGGGCCAGGCGCTTTGGCACCAGCTCGCCGAGAATGACCGAGACATAGGTCAGGCCGATGACCACCACGATGGTGGCGATGATCTCCGAATGGGGCCCGATCACCGGCATGGGCTCAAGCCAGAGGTCGAGCGCCGCAGCGATGGTGGCCTGGCCATAGGCGCCGGCCAGGATGCCGATCAGGGTGATGCCCACCTGCACGGCCGACAGGAACCGGGTCGGATGCTCGGCCATGGCCAGGGCCAGCTTGGCGCCCTTGTCACCGCGATCGGCGAAGGTCTGGAGCCGGGCCCGGCGGGCGGAGACAACCGCCAGTTCAGACATGGAGAAAACCCCGTTCAAAAGAACGAGGAGAAACACGACAGCGAGCGCGAGGAGGATCATAGCCCTAGGGGGTCAATGACACGGCGCCGGACGGCGACCGCGACCCTGACTTCCTTGCGCGGCGAGGGTGAACCGTTGACCCACTATACAAAAGAAATCGCCGCGGCCCATAGGGCCGCGGCGAGGTAAGTTTGGTCGGGGAAAAAAATTTAGGCGTCTTACGAGGCCGGACGCGCCATCGAGGTCTTGTTCTTGACCACGTTCTTCTGGGCTTCGTGCTGGCCGGGGGGCAGCGGGATCAGACCGCGACCCTGCAGATAGCCACCGCGACCCGAAGCGGCGTCCGAGGTGAACTCCGACAGGAACTCGGCCAGGCCCGGCGTGACGCCGATGCTGGACTTCTTGACGTAGATGTAGAGCGAGCGAGCCAGCGGATAGGAGCCGTCCGAGATGGTCTGGGCGTTGGGCTTCACGCCGTTGACGGTCGCGCCCTTCACCTTGTCCATGTTCTCTTCGAGGAACGAATAGCCGAACACGCCCAGCGAACCGGGGGTCTTGGTCAGGGTGCCGACGATGGCGTTGTCGTTCTCGCCAGCATCGATCCAGCCGTCAGCGCGCAGCGGGTCGACCTTTTGCTTGAACAGCTTTTCGTTGTTCGAGCGCAGTTCGTCGGCGGTGGGGAACTTGCGGGCGCCGGCCTCGATGGCCAGTTCCACGAAGGCGTCGCGGGTGCCCGAGGTGGGCGGCGGGCCATAAACCTGGATGCGGTTGCCCGGCAGGCCCGGACCGACGTCATCCCAGCTGTTGTTGGGGTTCTTGACCCACTGGCCACCCTTCAGGATCTGGGCCGACAGGCCCAGGAACAGGTGCTCGGTCTTGAAGTTGTAGTCAGCGCCGTCCTTGTCGGTGGCGACAACGATGCCGTCGAAGCCGATCTTGATCTGGACGATGTCCTTGATGCCCTTGGCGGCGCAGGCGTCGAACTCGGACTTCTTCATCGGACGCGAGGCGTTGGCGATGTCGGGGAAGCCTTCACCGGCGCCCGAGCAGAACAGCTTGATGCCGCCGCCGGTGCCCAGCGATTCGACCTTGGGGGCCTTCTTGCCGGTCTTCTTGGCGAAGTTCTCGGCCACGCGGGTCGAGAAGGGGAAAACGGTCGAGGAGCCGGCAGCCCAGACATAGTCGCGAGCGGCGTGGGCGGGGACGGCGGCGAGGCCCGACAGGGCCACGGCGGCGGCCGCGCAGGAAAGAAGCTTCTTCATGGAGAACTCCTGGAAATCTCTAAGGCGTGGGGAGGAAGCAGGCCGCGCCCAGCGCGGCCTGCTTGATAGTCAGTCTTAGAAGTCGAACTGGGCGCGCATCTGGAACGTGTCGACGTCGACATCGTTCAGCTGCGTGTTGACGCCCGTGGTCAGAGGGTTGTCGTTCGAGGCCTTGGTGTAGTTGGCCATGAAGCGAACGTAGGGGTGGGGGTACCAGTTCAGACCAGCGGTCCAGGCCGTGTACTTGCCGGCCGTGGCGACGCCCTTCAGATCGGTCAGGTCGACCGAGTCATAACGCAGGGCGACTTCCCAGGCGCCCATGCCGCCAGCGGTCATCGGCGACAGGATGCGCGTGCGGTTGAACTCGCCGCGAGCGGCTTCGTAACGGCGGGTCTCGCCGGTCAGGAAGAAGCTGCCGGTGACGTAGAAGGCGTCCAGATCAACGTCCGAGGCCGTACCGGTGCGGTCGGACGTGATGCGGGCGTATTCGGTCTGCAGCGAGAACTGCTTGTGCAGGACGGCAGCTTCCAGGCCGATCGTCTTGTCGTGGACGCCGACAGCGCCCGACGAGGTGTAGCGCGCGCCGTAGTTGGTGTTGTTGCGGACCTGATAGGTGAAGTTGGCTTGGTCGCCGCGATCGCGGTAACGGCCCCAGACGCCCAGGTGAACGGTGGTGGTGTCGGTGATGATCGGCGCGAAGGTGGCGCGGCCGTTGTAGCCGAAGGTTTCCTTCGAGCCCGTGGCGAGGTTGGTGGAGACATCGGCGCTGTTCAGGCTGTCGCCGGACAGAGCAACGGCGGCGGTCCAGTTGGGGCCGTTGGTCTTGACTTGCAGGTTCATCACGCGACCGGCGTTGATGAAGTCGTTGAACGCGCCGCGTTCCATCATCGTGTTGTAGCGCGAAGAGGTGATGTCTTCGAGCGAGACGGTCTTGAAGTTACCGACGATGATCGAGGTGGTTTCATTGGCCTTGTATTCCAGCGTGAGGTCTTCCCACTGGGTCGAGCCGCCGCCGCTGGAGATCGCCGCCTCGGCCTTGTAGGCCCAGTTGCCGTTCCAGGTGCCTTCGACGCCCAGACGGGCGGTGCGCAGGCGGGTGTTCCAGGCCTTGAAGTCAACGCCGGTACCGGTGCGATCAACGTCCTGATAGATGACATCTTCGTACACGCGACCGCGGACCTTGAAGGTCAGGGTGTCGTTGGCGAACTGAGGCGCGCCCTTCCAGCTGGTGGTCGTGTCTTGAGCTTGAGCCGAAACGCCCAGGCCGAGCGCGAGCATGACGCCCAGCGCCGAACCGCCGACCAGCGAGGTCTTGGTGATCATGTGAGAATTCCCCTTAAGGCTGCTCCTGGCCTCTCACCCCTCTTGCGAGGAGCGGGATCAGGATGACAGCGGCTTAACGGGCTCCCATGACGGTTCAGGCACCGATTTGTGACAGCCTGACGACAAGCGTTTTCAAGGGGTTAACCTGTGGCCAACTAGACACATAATCCTCAGTCGTCAGAGCAAACGGCTGCGAATGATCTGCGACAGCAGGTCGATCAGCGACACGGCCACCACGATGACCAGCACGATGCAGCCGGTCTGGTCGTACTGAAATCCGTTGACGGACTCCAGAAGCACCTGGCCGATGCCGCCGGCCCCGATCAGCCCCAGCACGGTGGCCGAGCGGCTGCTGGATTCGAAGCGGTACAGGGCATAGCTGGTCCACAGCGGTGCGACCTGCGGGATCACGCCCCAGACGATTTCCTGCAAGGGCACGGCGCCGGTGGCGCGCACGCCCTCGACCGGGCCCTTGTCGATCGACTCGACCGCCTCGGCGAACAGCTTGGCCAGCACGCCGCCGGTGTTGAACATCAGGGCCATGACGCCGGCGAACGGCCCCAGGCCCACGGCGGTGATGAAGATCAGGGCCACCACCAGGTCGGGCAGCGAACGGATCAGGTCCAGCGCCCGGCGCACCGGCTGCTGGATCCACACCGGGGTGATGTTGCGCGCGCCCAGCAGGCCCAGCGGAATGGCGACGATGATGGCCAGGGCGGTGCCCCACAGCGCCATCTGGATGGTCTGCCACATCTTGCCGATATAGGTGGACCAGTCCATTTCCATGAACAGCTTGGCGTCGCCGAACGGCGCGAAGAAGCCGGTGGCGAACTCGCGCATCCGGCCCGCCTCGGTGAACAGCTGCGGGAACTTGTCGATCTCGGCCGGCCTGAAGCTGATGATCAGCAGGCCGATCACCCCGCCCCACAGCAGGATGTCGAAGGCCAGGGCCGAGGCCGACTTCTTCGGCGGCGGCGGGATGGTGTCGCTGCTCATGGACAGGCTCAGTTGGCCGGCGCGGGCAGACCGGCCTTGCCCTCGGCGGCGAGACGTTCGGCCTTGACCCCGTCGAGAGTCTTCTGGGCGGCGGCGATCTTGGCCGCGTCGCCGGTTTCCTTGGCCAGGCCAAACTGCTCCAGGGCTTCCATTTCGCGCACCACCAGCAGGTGGGTGTCGTCGGCGGCCAGGAAGCCGCCCATCGACAGCTTGGCCAGGTTGGCGCGCTGCTGGGCCGCTACGGGCGTATCGCCCTGGCCATAGGTCAGGAAGAACTGGCGGACCTTTTCCTTGGTCACCGGATCCAGCGTCTTGCGCCAGACGATCGGATCTTCCGGCAGGGTCGGCGATTCCCAGATCACCTTGACCTTGTTCAGCTGGGCCGCGCCGCGATCACCGTTCAGGCGCAGGGCCGTGGTGTTGTTGGTCGCCGCGTCCAGCTTCTTGTTGGCCACCGCAAACAGGTTGGCGTCATGGCTGGCGCTGAGCACGGTCTTGAAGCAGGTGTCAGGCTTCTTGCCGGCCGGGATGAACACATAGGTCATCGGCGCCAGGGTGCCCGAGGTCGACTTCTTGTCGCCGATGCCGAAGTCGAGCGTCTTGTCGCACTTCAGGAGATCCTGCAGCGTCAGCTTGCTGTCGGCCGGCACGATGATCACCGACTTGTAGCCATCGGTGCCCGACGGATCGAAGGTGCGGGCGAAAACCTCGCCGCCCGAACGGCGCACGGCTTCCAGGCCCGACTGGTTGGAGAACCAGCCCACATCGGTCTGGTCGGCGGCCATGGCCACGATCAGCGACGAATAGTTGGACGAGAAGAACGGCTTCACCTTCATGCCGGTCTGCTTTTCCATGTCGGCCAGGATGGGCTTCCAGTAGCTCTCCATGTTCTGGGCCGACTCGGTCGACAGGATCGAGAACACGATGGTGTCCTTGGGCCCCTCGGCGACCGGCTTGGGCGAGCAGGCCGACAGGGCCAGGGTGGCTGCGGCGGCGATAAACAGGCTGCGGCGGATCATTGCGGAGCTCCTTCCCAGAATACGTCCTCGAATTCCGGGCCGTAGATGTCGATGAGTTGTTCGCGTTTCAGGCCATCGGCCGGGCCGTCATAGACCTTCTTGCCGGCCTTCAGGGCCACGACCCGGTCGCAGTAGCGCAGGGCGTAGTCCACCTGGTGCAGGGTGACGACCACCGTCAGGCCGTCGGATTTGTTGAGATCGCGCAGGATCTCCATGACCTTGCGGGCCGAGACCGGATCGAGCGACGCCACCGGCTCGTCGGCCAGGATGATCTTGGCCTTCTGGACCAGCGCCCGGGCGATCGCGCCGCGCTGCTGCTGGCCGCCCGACAGGGTATTGGCGCGCTGGGCGGCGTAGTCGGAGACGCCGACCCGGTGCAGGGCGGCCATGGTCGCGGCCTTGGTCTCGTCGGGCCAGGCGCCGAACACGCCGCGCCAGAACGGGATGCGCCCCAGTGAGCCAAGAGCTACATTGCTGAACAGCGACAGGCGGCCCACCAGATTGAACTGCTGGGCGATGAATCCGATGCGCACGCGGGCCTTGCGGACCTGGTCGCTGACCTTGCCGCGAGCCTGCACGGGTCCGCTGAAGGCGGTGATCACGCCGTCGCCGCTCTTGTCGTCTTTCGGCGCGTCGATGGTCTGCAGACCATCGATCGAACGCAGCAGCGTGGATTTGCCCGAGCCCGAAGGGCCGATGAGCGCGATCATCTCGCCGCGACGAACGTCGAGCGAAACGGCGTCCAGCGCACGACGAGACCCGAAGGTCTTGGAGGCGGCGCGGATCGAGAGAACTGGGTCCGACGTCATGGTCGGGGCGAATCCTTAACGGGGTTTCTGGCCAAGGGGAATGCGTTCACCGCTTTGGCGGCGGTTCGCAATGGATTTGTGACAGAGGGTGGATCAAATCACCTCAGGACCGGCCCCCAAAAGGGACTTTACATCGGGGGGCTATGCCCCTATTTCGCACGGCTCCGGCGGACCCGAAGTCCTCATAAGCGCTGCTAACGCCGGCTAGGTTTAACTTTTGCAGGGGTCTACGTGAATTGCACACGTACCATGAACCCCTGGACCTGGTCCGTGAGCGGTCACCGGAACGTCCCGTCGCACTCGTGCGACCCGACGCGGTGTCCGTAGCGGCGCGCTGGTTCCAGGCTGAATTTAAAGGCGACGTCTTTTACGCGGTGAAGGCCAACCCTTCGCCGTGGGTGATCCGCGAGCTG
Organism: Caulobacter sp. ErkDOM-E; assembly: GCF_048541895.1. GTDB lineage: Bacteria > Pseudomonadota > Alphaproteobacteria > Caulobacterales > Caulobacteraceae > Caulobacter. The sequence continues at coordinate 3,718,489 of NZ_CP183331.1, forward strand.
GTTGACGCCGGCGTGCGGTCGTTCGACGTCGCGTCGCTCAACGAGATCGAGCTGGTGGGCGAACACGCCCCGGGCTCGCGCATGGCCTTCATGCACCCGGTCAAGAGCCGGGTGGCGATCTCGGCCGCCTATTTCGATCATGGCGTGCGGACCTTCTCGTTCGACACCCACGAAGAGCTGGCCAAGATCCTCGACGCGACCGGCAACGCCAAGGACCTCAACCTGATCGTCCGCATGGGCGTGCAGGCCGAGGGCGCGGCCTACAGCCTGTCGGGCAAGTTCGGCGTCGAGCCGCACGATGCACCGGCCCTGCTGCTGGCCGCTCGCCGCGCCACCCAGGACCTGATGGGCGTCAGCTTCCATGTCGGCAGCCAGTGCATGCGGCCCACCGCCTATCAGGCGGCCATGGCCCAGGCCTCGCGCGCCCTGGTTCGCGCCGGCGTGCTGGCCGATGTCGTGGACGTGGGCGGCGGCTTCCCGTCGATCTATCCCGGCATGGTGCCGCCGGTCATGTCCGAATATCTGGCCGCCATTGATCGCGGCTTCGCCGAGATGATGGTCCACGAGTCGACCCAGCTGTGGTGCGAACCCGGCCGGGCCCTGGTGGCAGAAGCCTCCTCCTTGCTGGTCAAGGTCGAGCTGAAAAAGGGCGACGCGCTGTATCTGAACGACGGGTCCTATGGCTCGCTGTTCGACGCGGCGCACATGAAGTGGCCCTTCCCGGTCAAGCTGTATCGCAAGAACGGCCCGGCGGGCGGCGAGATGGTCGAAGACAGCCTCAAGCCCTTCCGCTTCTACGGCCCCACCTGCGACAGCATCGACCACATGCCCGGCCCGTTCTATCTGCCGGAAAGCGTCGACGAGGGCGATTACATCGAGATCGGCATGCTGGGCGCCTATGGCGTGGCCATGTCGACCCGCTTCAACGGCTTTGGCGAGAACGAGACCGTCGAGGTCCAGGACGCGCCCATGGCCTCGATGTACGGCCTGGCCAAGCGCTCGATCCCGACCCACAAGCCGGAATCCGAAGAGCGTAAGGTCGTTCGCTTCTCGCGCCCCAAGGGTGCGGCGGGCAAGAAGCGTCGTCGGCGCTAGCCGTGCGCTTCCTGCGGGGTCTGAATACGTTCCGGGCCGAAAGGCCCTGGGGCGCGCTCGATGTCGGTTCGGTTGACGGGACCACCGTTCGCCTGCACTGGACCGACCAGCCCTATATCTGGCACGTCAATGATGGCCCCGAGGTGTTCATCGTTCTGTCGGGAACGGTGGATATGCACTGGCGCAAAGACGGCGCGGAAAGCGTCGAAAGACTGAACGCTGGCGACGCTTGCTACGCGGAGACAGGCGATGAACATGTCGCCCATCCGATCGGAGAGGCCCGCATCCTGGTCGTCGAACGCCAGGGCAGTGTCTGATAAACCCCATGCGGGACAGGGCGACTGTCCCGCTCCCGCCCGCCGGTTGCTCCGTCCCGGCTGCGGGGCTGCTGCGACGGGCGCTCAAACCAAAGGGAAACCCGCGAGATGAACGCACCCGTTCCGAATACCAAGGCCGAGCTGCTGCAAAACGTCGTCGAGCACATCGACATCGCGTCCTTCGACGCCCGCCCGATCATCGACGCGATGCGCAAGATGTCGTTCAGCAGCCGCGACACCGCCCGCGCCGCCGACATCTTCAACATGGCCCTGGAAGACAAGTCCTGCTCGCCGTGGCTGATCCTGGCCGGCTCCACCTCGGCCGGCGGCTGCATGCACGTCTATCGCGACATGGTGCAGAACGGCATGATCGACGCCGTGGTCGCCACCGGCGCCTCGATCGTCGACATGGATTTCTTCGAAGCCCTGGGCTTCAAGCACTATCAGGCCGCCGGCGCCGTCGACGACAACGTGCTGCGCGAGAACTATATCGACCGCATCTACGACACCTATATCGACGAAGAAGAGCTCCAGAACTGCGATCACACGATCCTGGAGATCTGCAACGCCCTGGAGCCGCGCGCCTATTCCTCGCGCGAGTTCATCTGGGAAATGGGCAAGTGGCTGTCCGAGGGCAACGCCAAGAAGCCCGGCTCGCTGATCCAGACCGCCTATGAGCAGGGCGTGCCGATCTTCTGCCCGGCCTTCGTCGACAGCTCGGCCGGCTTTGGTCTGGTCAAGCACCAGAAGGAGCGCATCGCCGCCAAGCAGCCCTATCTGATGATCGACGCGGTCGCCGACTTCCGCGAACTGACCGACATCAAGATCGCAGCCGGCACGACGGGCCTGTTCATGGTGGGCGGCGGCGTTCCCAAGAACTTCGCCCAGGACACCGTGGTCTGCGCCGAGATCCTCGGCGTCGAGGCCGACATGCACAAGTATGCGATCCAGATCACCGTGGCCGACGTGCGCGACGGCGCCTGCAGCTCCTCGACCCTGAAAGAGGCCGCCAGCTGGGGCAAGGTCAACACCACCCACGAGCAGATGGTCTTCGCCGAAGCCACCACCGTGGTGCCGCTGATCGCCTCGGACGCCTATCACCGCGAAGCCTGGAAGGGCCGCGAGCGTCCGCGCTGGAACAAGCTGTTCGGCAAGTAGGCTTGATGCCCACGGTTTGAAAATGCAGGGTCCCCGAAAGCGATTTCGGGGACCTTTTTCATGTCGGCTTCTTGGCGTTCTTCCTGGACCATCGGTCTTGCCGGCCTGCTCCTCGCCAGCTGCGCCACCGTCCCGGCGGGCGCGCCGGACGGTCGCTACCTGGCCAAGGGCATGTTCGACGCGCGCGACCACCTGCCGCCGCCGCCCGCCAAGGGCTCGCCCGAGGGCCTGCGCGACCGCGAGATCTTCCTGGCCACCCGCTCGCTGAAGGACACGCCGCGCTGGTCGCTGGCCAAGGCCGACAATGTCGAGGAGCGCATCCTCGAAGGCTATGCCTGCGCGCTCGGCGTCAACCCGACCTTGCAGACCACCCCGAAACTGGCCGCCACCCTGCTGCGGATGAGCCGGGACGTACGCTCGGCCGTGGCCGGACCCAAGCTGAAATACAAACGCCCCCGGCCCTACCTGTCGGCGGCGGGGCCGATCTGCGTGAAGAAGAGCCCGGGCCTGTCGCTGTCGCCGGACTATCCGTCCGGCCATTCGACCTGGGGCTGGAGCGTCGGTCTGGTTCTGGCCGAGGCCGCGCCCGACCGGGCCGAGGCGATCCTGGCCCGGGCCAGGGCCTTTGGCGAAAGCCGCATTGCCTGCGGGGTCCACAACGCCAGCTCCGTCGAGGCCGGCCGGACGAACGCCCAGAACCTGTTCGCGGCCCTGAAGACCTCCCCCGCCTTCCAGGCTGACCTCGCCGCCGTCCGCGCCGAGCTGGACGCCGCCCGCGCGGCGGGCCCCGCGCCCGACAAGACCCACTGCGACGCCGAGGCCGCCCTGATCGCCCAGCCCCTGCTCTGAGCTTGCGGGAGAGGCCGCGCGCCTCTACCTCTTGGCCATGGCCCATCACGCCGCTTGCGAGCACGATCACGACCACCACGGCGTCGCCGGTTCCGCCCTCGCGGCCGAGCTCGAGGCCGCCGAAGCGCGCTGCGTGGCGGCCGAGCAAAGGCTGACCGCGCCCCGTCGCCGGGTGCTGGAACTGCTGCTGCAGGCCGGCCAGCCGGTGAAGGCCTATGACCTGATCTCGACCTATGCCGTCGATGGCCCCCAGGCCAAGCCGCCGACCATCTATCGCGCGCTGGATTTCCTGGAAAAGCAGGGCTTCGCCCACCGCATCGAGAGCCTCAACGCCTATGTCGCCTGCCGCAAGGAGGCTGACGGCCACGCTGCCGCCTTCCTGATCTGCGACTGCTGCGGC